>DASYFE010000042.1:0-11860 GCA_036498585.1 Pyrinomonadaceae bacterium
ATCGAAATCAGTCTTCGGCGCGACGATAAGAAAGCGCTCGTATGCATCGGCGGCTTCTTTGTACTTCTCACTTCGCGCCGCGGCCTGGCCCAGGTTGAAAAGATAGTCGGGCTCGTCAGGATCCATATTGACTGCTTTGCGCAGCCCGGGTATCGCGAGCGGTAGGCGGTTCTCGTAAAGGTCGACCATCGCGAGACCGGCGACTGCGAGCGCTTCATTCTCATCGAGCGCGAGCGCCGTCTTGAACTCTTCAACTGACAGGCGAAACTCGCCGGCTCCGAGAATCGCCGAGCCAAGGAGAGCGTGGGCGCGCGCAGAAAGTGGATCGACCATGAGCACGCGGGCGGCGTTGTCATAAGCGCCTTGTAGGTTTCTCTGCTTCAGCAAGGCAAAGCTCAACCCCAGGCGGGCGTCGTTATCGTGCGCGTCTTCGCCGAGCAGGTCGCGAAAGATCTTCTCAGCCTCGGCGTAGTCGCCTTTGCGCACGGCGCGATAGCCTTTGTTGTAAGCCTTCTTGTCAGCCTTCGCGTGAGTCAAACCGGCAAAGGCAAAACAAAGCACGAAGGCGGCCACACTAAAGGCCGCCATCCGCAAAAAATGCTTCTTGTGATTACCTTGCATGATTCACACCTTCCGCCTTCTGTGTGATCTACTTCAAGACTTCTCCCGTCTTCATGGACCAGAGAACCAGATCGAGCTCGTCGAAATCTATACCGACGTCGCGAGCGAAACCAATCAGTTGTTGTTCAACTTCGAGGTACTTCCTTCGCGTCGAAGGTGGCCTGGCTGAGTCGATCACTCCGATTTCAGCCAAGCATCGCATCACGTGTTTATCAAGAATCGCGTGACCTTTGACGCCGATGTTTCGGAGAAAGTGGCTGGCCTCTTTGTAACCCAGTCCTTTGACCTGCTTGTCCTGCGCCAGCCAGTCGCGACGTTCCAACGGATCTGAGAACGAGCGCAAACGCTTTCGCAACGCCATGCCGCAGTCGGCGTGAAAATAGTTTCTGGTACTGACAATGTAACGCGGTCGCGCCACCGGGAAACGATGCGCGCCTGCTTTCTTCAACGCGGCGGTCATCGCGTCCGAGTCGCCTTTGAGCAACAGTGGTCGCACGGCGTCGACTGAATTCATCCCCATTCGCGCCGAAGCACCGGCAGTGAAAATGCAGTAGGCCAATTCTTCCCAGAGCCTGGCGTCAGATCCGTTGCGCCAAACATCCTGAAACTCACGGAGCCTCTTCCGAATCTCTTTGCGTCGCGCTCTGTGAGTGGCGACTACGCGTTCAACTGTGACGGGTTCTTGATTGCGTTGCACTGTAGTTTGTCAATACAGCGATTCTATGAGCCTGCCGGAAACATTGTCAACGATATCACTAAACTCTGGTATGATGCTTTGCGGTGGCCCCGCCGAGTTGAACATCCCTCATACAGTTGCTATGCATCAAAAGCCCGCGAGTGAACTATGATGTCGAGATCTGCACCTGAGACGAGAGTGAGTTGGCTGATCGGCGTTGTCCTTTTTTTAGCTTCGGGCGCGTTCGCCCAGGTTCCGGTTGAGAGCCCGTCTCCATCTCCATCGCCAACAGAAACCGCGCGGCCGCTCTACGGCTTGCAAGGCGTGCTGATCGAAAGTCTCGACGGCAAGATCGTCGCTTCGCAATCGGAGAACGAACAGTTTAATCCCGCGTCGACAATGAAGCTCGCCACTGCACTCGTGGCGCTACGAACACTCGGTCCCGAACACCGCTTCGCCACAGGCGTTTGGACGGACGGCGTGCTCGACAAAGCAACGGGCGTAATCAACGGCAATCTGTATATCTCCGGACGCGATCCATCATTTCATTACGAGCACGGCGTGCTGCTGGCGCGTGAGCTGAACAAACTCGGCATCAAGCAGGTCAGCGGAGACCTCTTCGTCGCACCTGGCTTTACGATGAACTTCAGCGCCTCGGCCATGCGCTCGGGAGAACGTCTCTACGACACGCTAGATTCAACGATCCGCAGCGCCGAAGCCATGCGCGCGTGGAACTACGAACGAACCGTGCTCAACGATCGCGCCAGTTTGGAAACAGTGCCGAGCGTTGCCGTGATGGGCGGAGTCGACGTCGCGCCCGTTCCGACGTCCGCAAAACTTTTGTTGACGCAGCGGTCGAGCAAGCTGGTTGATATTCTGAAAGTGCTGCTGTGCTATTCGAACAACTTCATGGCCGAGCGGATCGGCGAAGCACTCGGCGGGCCTGAATCCGTCCGGCAACAGCTCACGACGCAGCTCGATCTCGGGCCTGACGATCTCCGGATTGCTTCGTTGAGTGGACTCGGCGTCAACCGCATTTCGCCGCGCGTGATGATGAAGATTTATCGGGCGCTTCGTGTGGAGTTGAATAAGCACGGGCTCCTGCCGTCATCGATCATGCCCGTGGCCGGGATCGATCCGGGTACACTCGAGGATCGCTTTACTGGACTGACATCGCGCGGAAGCGTCATCGCGAAGACGGGCACGTTGGTAAGAACAGACGGCGGCGCAAGCTCTCTAGTCGGGCAGATGCAAGCTGCCAATGGTGAGATACTCTTGTTTGTGATTATGAATCAGCGAGGCAGCGTGTCGAGATTCCGGGAGAATCAGGATTATCTCGTGATGCTCACGCAGAACACGCGCGGTGGGCCAAAGCCATTCACCTACAAACCGCTGATGCTGACGATGCAACTCTCTCACACTGAAAGCACGGTTGCAGGCGCCGGCGAAGAATATGAGCCACCCTCAAGATCCGATAACTAGAACGAGCTAATTGAATAGAAGCTGTATTTCAAAGAAGTGCGCCCCGTCATCCGAAGATGGCGGGGCGCTCTACCGTCCAACTGTGGTCACGGCGTGCGGCACCGCAACCACGGTAGACGATTCTCGTTGTCCGGATTAGTTAAAGGATTAAAGCGCGCCCGGTTCCAGACAGAGTTGTAGACAGGATTTACAAGATTTTTCAGGAAGAACAAGATTCATCCTGTTAATCCTGAAACATCTTGTAAATCCTGTCTAATATTCGCGGACGCCTTTGACGGAGTGGCCGCCCACTGACTTCGCTTTATCGACCGCGTCAGTGCTGTATTGGATGTTTGCCGTGCCGCCCCCGGACGTGTCGAAGGTTGGTGCGCCAAACTGATCTGAATTCGCACCGGCCGCCGGAAACTTCGCGATGAACATCGCCCCGTAGATGTCTCCGTGGCCGCCGCCGCTGCGGTAAACCTCACCGGTACCGAGCACCATGATCACGCCGTTCCATTGGAAGTTTCCGTTGAGCGTGAGTTTGCCGGTCACTATTATCGTTCCCTGGCCTGTAGGACTGCCTGGCCCAAGCGTTAGGTCGCCGTCAATAAAAGTGTAGACACCATCAGTATTGTTGGCGCCAAGACCCGCAGTGCTTGCATACGCAGCAGCCTCGTTGGTGAAATAGCGTCCCTGGTTAATGGCTGCTTGCTTCATTCCCTCAGTGCCATACAAAAACTGTCTCGCGTTCGCAACGGACTTAAGGAAGCTCGGAGTATTTCCGTCGTTGAGCGCCAGCGGATCGCCGGGCGTGATGTTAGGACCATTGGTTTTACACCCGGTTCCGTCTGCCGCACAGCCGTCGATGACGTTATTGACCGCCGCGTAGTCCGAATTACTAACCGCGAAGGCCGAAATGCCGCTGCCTGAGCCGGAGACGTCGATACCCGAATAAGCCGTGGGATTACTATCTCCCAACGCGAACGGCATTGGATTTCCCGAACCATTCGGCAGAGTGATAGTCGCTTTCACGTCATACTCGAGGGTATAACGATTAACCACGACCTCCATGTTTTTCCTGCTGTCTCTCGGCCCTAATCCGGTTACACGAATCCGGAGACGGCCGGGCTTATAGTTAGTAGCCGGAACAATGGCGCACATCGCCGCGCTGTTCTGGTTATCGGGGTCGAGGATCGAAGTGACTTGAAAACGAGTGCCGCCGTCAGCAGTAACGTTGACGTAACCTCCAGCCGTCGTGGTCCAAAGATTAGGGGAACACACGACATTGCGAAACGAGGCGCGTGTGCCGGAAGGGCTGGAATCAACGTTTCCACGTAAGACTTCCAGCGTTTTGGCAACACCCGCTTCGGCGGCATAGTAAGCCTGCATCTCGGCCGTCGAGTCACGCGCGGTGATGCCGGTCATTGTCGAAGTCAAGATCAAGATTCCGCCGGCAGCCAACAACAGCATTGAAAGAAGGACCGCGGTAATCAGCGCCGCGCCACGTTCGCCCGCGCGGTTTTCGCAGTGTAAAGCTGGTTTATGTGATCTCATTTAGTAACCCCAAAGACCTGTGTTGCGGAGTGTGACGTCTGAACAAAGCAAGACTGAATAAGGTGGTTGGTAACCGGCCGTGTTCGGACTTCCGACTGCGTCCAACGTAACTGAAATAGCGATGACGATATATTTCGCACTTGCCGGAGACACTTCAGCCGCCGACGCGCCGGTGATGTCCGATCCGGCTGGCGGCGCAACGTAAGTCACTTTCTGATCGAAGTAATGAATGTTCATACCGTCGATGCGGTTGGCCAGCACCGTGCTACCGGTTCCATACTTATCGTGTCGAGCCAGGTACATCGTGTTGTCGGCTGAGTTGATAAAGTACGTGATGTCTTCGCCCGAGTCCTGAACGTTCTTGCGCGAATCGTCAGTCACTGACACGTCATAGTCATACTTGTTCAAGTTCGAACGCACGCGAATCTTGTTTAACCCGGAATCCGCGGCGACGATACCGTTGTTGGTCATGTTGAAGCCGGCATTCGCGATCTCGCGCGACATGATGTTGAGCGCGCGTTGGGTGTCGGCAAGTGCGTCGGACTTTTGATTCTCACGACTACGCACCCGCAGGGCATTCGCGAGTAAAGTCGTGGCGGCAGTCATCAACGCCATCGTGATCACCATCGCGATGAGAAGTTCGAGAATAGAGAAACCGCTGCTCGTGTGCTTGTTGTTCAACGAACTCATAAAATTCCTCGCTAATAGATGCCGGTGACCTGTGTCGATCGTTGAGTGGTAATGGTGACTGTTTCGAATGCAGTAGCCGCTCCCAGGGGTGTCACGTTCACCTGAATACGCTTCATAGTTGGCGCGCCTGCATCCGGATTTCCCGCCGGCACTACGCTCAAGTCGGTGATGATTGTGGTTACCACGTACGGGCGTCCGGCGTTCGTTACTGTCTCGTTAACCGGAACGCTCGTTTGCGCAAGCCCTCCGTTTGGATATGAATAAGGCACGGTTCGTGTTTGCGTAGTGAATGGTATCGTCCGCAGCCACTCCATTCGCTTTTGTGCAATGGCCATCGCGAGCTCGCGATCGTCGGCGCGGCTGTTTGCCTGGATCGCATACGTGAACAGCGACGCGATTCCGAGTCCGATGATCATGAGTACAACCATCGCGATCGCCGCTTCGAGAAGCGTGAAGCCTCGCTGTCTGGAGTCATTTCGCCGGTGGGCAATTTGATGATGCATATCTGCGACCTCAGTTGCTGACTGAAACGGTGAACTGTCGCGCCGAGCCGCAAGACGGAGACGCCGAAACCTGGATGATGAATGAACCGCGATTACCGGCGCCGTTCTTCGCCGTAACCGTGATCACACTCGATCCGTTGCCGCCTTCAATTCGGGTCGGCGACACTGAAATACTCAAGCTGTTTCCATTTCCGACTTGTGATGCGCTGACGGTATAGGATCCGCTTCCGCTCGCTATTGTGAACGTCGCTGTTCCACTCTTTTTGGTTGCGTCGCTCTGACTCAGGTTGATAAGCGATGTGCTAATGGATGAGGAGCACTGTGCACCCGGCGTCGGGGTGGGCGTCGGAGTTACAGAAGGTGTTGGTGTTGGCGTCGCCGTGGGAGTAGGGCTTGAATTCCCATTTCCGTTGCCGTTGCCGTTGCCATTCCCATTTCCGTTGCCGTTACCATTTCCGTTTCCGTTGGGAGTTGGGGTTGGCGTTGGGGTTGGGGTGGCTTCCGGACTTCCATCTCCTCCAAAACCCGGAGTCGGGGTTGGAGTAGGAGTGGGAGTGGAAGTGTCGACGTCGCCGGAAACCTCAGCTATCTCGACTGGTGGAATAAGTTGATCGGGAAAATGTTGTTCGCCGACGGTGATATCGCCTGAGCCTGAGACGTCAACCGGAAGATTACGCTGGAGGTAGTCGCTGTGTACCTGGAATACCCATGCTTCCGCAATTCTGCCGCGCCAGTCGAAAGTCACTCTTTTAGCGGCGGTGTCGAAAGTTAGTCCGGATTCGAGATCGAAGGTGCGCGTCTCTATTAGGCCCGAGCCGTAATCCATGGTGACCGAGTAACTGGTTGATCCTGGTCCAAAAGTTTCGATGTAAGATTCCTGGCCCGTGGCGGCATGGCGCCGAATTGAGTCCGCGCGCGCTTTCTCGATGTAAGTCGCAAACAGGCGGGCGGAGTTCTGAAGCCGGAATTCCGCTCGCGCGGTTTTGATCCCAAGCACGCCACCAGTCGAGACGATTGCAATAATTGCGAGCGTGATGAGCATCTGCGTGAGAGTGAACCCGCGCTGCTGGGTCGTTGTTCTGCTATTGGGTTTCATTTACGCGATTACCTCCGACAGGCCAATCCTTGGTCCAGCTTTGGCAAGCGCCGTTCCGGGGATGATTATGCGGAGATAAAAGGGGTTTCCAGATGCTCGAGGGACGAAAAGACGGCGAGGCGTTACTTTAAGTTACAGGACTAGGAAGCCAGATTCCTAACCACATCCGTCATTAGATCCGTATAATCCATGGCTGATGTCCGATATCCTACTCGTCGAAGATAAAGACAGCCTGCGTCGCGTATTGCGCTTGACCCTCGAAAATGCCGGATACACCGTTGCGGAAGCCGCCGACGCACGCGCGGCCCTCAACGAAATCGCAAACTCCCGTCATCGTCTCGTGCTCACTGACCTGCGCATGCCAAACGGCTCGGGTCTCGACGTACTGCGCGCCGCACGCGCCGCCGACGCCGACGTCCCCGTGATCGTCATGACTGCCTTCGGCTCGATCGACGAGGCCGTGCAGGCAATGAAAGACGGCGCTCACGACTTCCTCCAGAAACCAGTCGACTCAAATCACTTGCTGCTGCTCGTCGAGCGCGCGCTCGAACAGGCTAGACTCCGAACTGAGAACGTGCTGCTGCGTGAAGAGTGGTCACGTCGTTACGGCTTTCCACGAATACTCGGCGAGTCGGAAGCGCTCAAGCGTTCGGTTGGCGAAACTCAACGCGTCGCGCAAACGGAAGCCACAGTCCTGCTGCTCGGCGAATCGGGCACCGGCAAGGAGCTTTTCGCACGCGCGGTCCATCATCTATCAGCCCGCCGCGACCAGCCATTCGTAGCCATCAACTGCGCTGCCATTCCCGAAACGCTGATCGAGAATGAGCTCTTCGGACACGAGCGTGGCGCATTTACAGGTGCGAACGATCGGCGGCAGGGCAAGTTTGAGCTCGCGTCAAGTGGCACTGTGTTTCTCGATGAGATCGGTGAGTTGCCGCTCGCCGTGCAGGGGAAACTGCTGCGGGCGATTGAGGAGAAGGTCGTCGATCGGATTGGTGGCCGCGCGCCTGTTGCGGTGGATGTGCGCGTGGTCGCAGCAACTAATAAAGACTTGAAAGCCGCTGTCGATAACGGGCAGTTTCGTGGTGATTTGTTCTTCCGGCTCGCAGTCTTTCCGATAGAAGTGCCGCCGTTGCGTGAACGCGGCAACGATACTCTACTATTAGCCCGGCACTTCGCCGCAGAGATCGGGCGCGAATTGCGCGGTCGTGAAGCGCAGCTCAGTCCGGAAGCGACCGCGGCGCTCCAACAGCATCACTGGCCCGGCAATGTTCGCGAGCTCGAGAATGCGATCGAGCGCGCGTGCATCATCTCCGATTCCCTCATACTGCAACCAGGCGACCTCGGGCTGATCCCCTCACGCGAGAACGAAACGGTGGAACAACTCGATCTTTCGGGGACACTCTCCGAAGTGGCCCATCGCGCCCTCCACCTCGTCGAGCGCAAAAAAATTCTCGCCGCGCTCGAAGCCAACCAGGGCAACAAGAGCCGGACCGCCGAGGATCTGGGCGTCAGCTACAAAACCCTACTCAACAAGCTCAAAGACTACGGTATTTAGAGACCGGATTGCAGGATGCGCAAGGGGCTTTGCACAAAAAGTCTCGAGCGCGCTCTTCTCTGTGCAACCTCAGTGTCCTCTGTGTCTCTGTGGTTGACGAAATTCTGAGTAAAACCCACACCACAGAGACACAGAGGACACTGAGGTTGCACAGAGAAATCCCCAGAACAAGGACTTTTTGTGCAAGCCATGCGCAGATATCCTGAAAATCCTGTCTAATTACGACTCTCCTCTCTACGGTAGTTAAATCAGACCGAGGAGTCTCCTGATACAAATGCCCCGAATCTTCAACATGAAACGCCTGGTACTCGCGTCCGCGGCGTTCGCAATCATGGCGCTCGCGTCATCCAACGCATGGGCGGACCCCATAACGATCACTATAGGTAATCCCGGCAATCAAAACACCGATAACGTCCTTTTCAATAACGGCAGTCTGGTCCATTCAGGGACTCTCGTGCAGGGCGACTTCAACGGCTCCGGCGCAGGTCGTATCGTTGATTTCACTTCCGCTTCCGGCAACGGCAACCTCGGCGTCAGCGGCGGCCAGGCCGTGCTCGTCGGCGGAACCGGCAACACGCCGTTTTCCAACACCACCGTTCAACTCGAAAACGGCGCCACGTTCACCAAGCTCATTCTCAATATCGACGTCACCAATGGTTTGCCATCGCCGACGCAGGTCCAGTTCACCGTCAACTACACGCTCGCGGGCGGCCAGGTGTTCAACCAGGTCTTCTCGGTCGACACGAACGGTCAAAATTTCTTCGGTATCGAGGCCCTCGAGGGTGCGGTTATCAACAGCGTGACGGTCCAGGGCTTGAACGGAACGACGTTTCAGGATATTAATCAATGGCGACTCGGTGGATTTGCCCCCGCCACCAACAATGTCCCCGAACCAGCCAGCTTGTTCCTGCTCGGTAGCGGACTCGTCGGTTCCGCAGGTGCGCTTCGCCGCCGTCTAAGAAAGCAGAAAGAAAACTAACGAATCGCAGGAGACTGGAACGATGTACAGTGCCCCCATCATTCTTCCCCTTGATTGGACCGGCCGGATTTACGTGCTTGAAGACGAAAAAGGCCAGGTCGTAGGAACGGGCTCGCGAGAAGTGTGCGAGACCTTGATGTACATGATGCGCGCCGGTTTGTCGCGCGCGAGTGAGAACACGCAGGTCAACACCCGCAGCAATGTTCGCGCTGCGATCACGATCTAAACTGTAGTAAAAGTGCTCCTTAGGATTCTGGAACAGACCTCGTGTTTGTTCCAGAATCTTTTTTTAAATTTTTTCTGGAGAGGCTGGGCCATTGAATATATATCTTAGACATCCTGGAAAATACGGACGGTTGGAGCAGCGGCAGGCGGGCGGGGCGGTGGTCTGATATCATCCCTTCGTGCAGCCAGTACTCTCCGCCGAACAGATCCGCGAGATCGACCGTCTTACCGTTGAGAACTACCACACTCCTTCCCTGCTACTGATGGAAGCGGCAAGCAGTGCGTGCATGGAGGCCATCCGCACACGCCTCGACGCCGACCTGGCAGATCGCAAAGCCCTGATTCTCTGCGGAAAAGGTAATAACGGCGGCGACGGCGCTGCCCTGGCACGGTCGATGTCACGTGCCGGCATGCATTGTAGCGTCGTACTCTTCGGCAAGCTTTCGGAGACCTCCGCCGACGCGCGCACCAACTTCGATGCGGTCGCGCGCCTGGCAAGCTTCGAGGCCGGCTCACCTGAATCTCCGTCTCCTCTGACGTTTATTGAATGCGAAAGCGTCGCGGCGTGGGAACAGATGGCGAAACCGCGTCGCGCCTACGACGTCATCGTCGATGGGCTTTTCGGAACCGGGCTGACACGGCCGCTCGAGGGCGTGTACCTCAAGGTCATCGAACACTTGGCGATGCTGCGTGAGGCGCGTGAACGGGTCTCAGGCGTGTGCCCGCTTTTCTTCTCGATCGACATTCCGTCCGGGCTCAATGCCGATAAAGCAAACCCGATCGGACCGGCAGTAAAGGCTGATCTCACAGTCACTTTCACGGCAGCCAAAGCCGCGAACGTGCTCCCGCCCGCATGTGAGTTTGGCGGTGAGTTGATCGTGGCTGACATCGGTTCGCCATCGTCATTAATCGCTGCCGCGAAACCCCGGGTTTTTGTCACCGAAGCCGAAGATGCACGTGCGTGGCTGGTGAGCACTCGCTACACGCCCGACTCTTACAAAAACACGCACGGACACGTTTTGATCGCCGCCGGCTCGCGTGGCTACTCGGGGGCCGCCGCGCTCTGTGGCAACGCGGCAATGCGATCCGGCGCCGGCCTCGTGACGATTGCGACGCCCGCCTCGGCGCAAGTGTCTGTCGCGAGCAGCGCGATGCCGGAAGTGATCACGACCGCATTAGCCGAAACAGATCGGGGCGCGGTCAGCGATGAAGCGACAAATCACTTTTTGAAACTTGCGGAAAAGGCCACCGTCGTTGCGGTAGGACCAGGGCTCACTTCCGATGATGAACGCACGCGCCGCTTTGTTCGCACCGTCGTCGAGCGGCGCAACACGCCCTGCGTGATCGACGCCGACGGCCTCAACTCGCTCGCGCCCTGGCCTGACACACTCAAAGGCTCCGATCAGCACCCATTAGTTTTGACTCCGCATCCCGGCGAGATGCTGCGGCTAATCGACAAATCAGCTCTGGATGATCGGGTCGCCGCCGCACGCGAGTTTGCCGTGGCCAATCACGTCATCCTCGTTCTTAAGGGCGCGCGTCCGCTCATAGCCACACCCGGCGGCCGTGTGTTCATCAATCCGACCGGCAACGCCGGACTCGGCACAGCAGGCGCGGGCGACACTCTGACAGGTCTCATCTCAGGCTTCCTCGCGCAAGCCTACGGCACGCTCAAAGATCGTGCGAACGCAATCAGAGCCACAGTCGCCGCACTCTACGTCGGCGGCCTCGCGGGCGATTTCGCTGCAAAAAGATTGGGTATGCGGGCAATGCTGGCGTCTGACATCCGAGAACACTTCACGGACGCCATCCGTTTCCTCGACCCTGATGTATAATCTGGAACTTAAAAATTAGTAAGGGAGACTCACAAGAAATGCCATATCCGGAAATCATGATACGTCCGATGCGCGAGGATCTTACGCGGCTCGGAGCTGAAGAATTGAGAACTGTGGAAGCAGTGGATGACACGATTCAGAATAGTAAGGGCACGCTGATGGTCGTGGTTAATTCGATCTGCGGTTGTGCGGCCGGAAAGGCGCGGCCCGGCGTGGCGCTCGCGCTGCAGAATGAGGTCAAGCCGGACAAAGTCGCCACCGTCTTCGCGGGTGCGGACATCGAGGCGACCGAAAGGGCGCGCGGCTACTTCACGGGTTATGGGCCATCATCGCCGTCCATCGCGTTGCTTAAGGATGGAAAGCTCGTCTACATGCTCGAGCGATACCAGATTGAAGGACGCGACGCGCAGCAGATCGCGGGTGAGTTAACGCGCGCGTTTGACGAGTACTGTTAGACAGGATTAACAGGATTCTTTCAGGATTTACAAGATTATGTAAATCCTGAAAAATCTTGTAATCCTGAGCCTCTTGCAAAACTCGCTTTACTTTAGGAGCCGATGCGTTTCTCTGAGCGCCATGATAAATGCGCTGTCGATTTCTGTTAGATCTCCCAGTTAAAAAGCAAACTTGCTTGATTCAGGGCGTGTTTCGCCCAACCA
>DASYFE010000043.1:0-37024 GCA_036498585.1 Pyrinomonadaceae bacterium
GTTGTATTGAGTTGAGATCTGCTTCATTGCTGTAGCGACCGATCAGCGTCACTTGCGAGCCGCGAAACGCATCGGGAATGTTGCGCGGGTAAATCAGATCGGTTCGTGCGCCGCCCATGTCGAGCTGTAGATCCGTGAGCACCGGATAGTTGACCTTCGAAAAGAAATTCGAAACTTTCACTTCGAGATCTTCTTTCGGCTCGACGTAGTCAGCGACGCCGCCATTCTCTGCAGCAAGCTTGTCCAGCAAAGCGGTGTTCACGTCATAACCGACACCGAACGTAAACAACCGCAGGCCCGGTCTCGTCGCTTTGCGCACGTTGTCGAGTATGCGCGATACGTTCGTCTCATCGACTGTCGGCAGTCCGTCAGTCATAAACACAAGCATCTTCGGTCGCTCGCGATCTGTTTCACTGAATTGACGCAGTGACGCGAGTAACGACTGGTTGATGTTTGTTCCACCGACCGGCTTTAACTTCTTGACGAACGCTTCACCGCGCGCACGGCCTTTTTCATCGGCCGCGATCAACCCCGCTTCCATCAGGTGCTCTTCGCCGGCGAACGAAATGATGTTGAAGCGATCTTGCGGGCGCAGGATTCGGACGCCGTACAGCAGCGCGCCGCGTGCTTTCTCCATCTTCCCTTCTTCAGCCATCGAGCCCGATGTGTCAACGACGAACACAACATCCTTCGCCGAGTATTCCTGCTCCGACCAGTCGTCTTTCGGCGAAATCATTAGGAGGAAATAACCCTGTTTCCCGGCTTCGCGGTGCGTCAGCAAGGTCAGGCCGAAGTCTTCTTTCGAAATGGTGTAGAACAGTTGAAAGTCTTGCGGCTCCTTGCCACTCTCACTCTCGAATGAGACGACCGAGCGGCGGTCGCTGCTACGCTTCACGTCGATCGCGTGAGTGGGCGAATAAACGTTGCGAAGCGGAACTTTGCTTTCGACCTCGACGCGACCAGCCACCGAGCCGATCTGAGTTAACTGGCGACCACTGCCGAGTGGATAGCGATACGAAACCGTTCCGCCTTCAGCGCGCACGACCTGCGTGTAAGTTATCTCGAGCTTCTTGTCGGAGTGCGGAGGGATTGGGAAGATGCTGGCCTGGAACAAGTCTTTGCCGGCGTATTCGAGCAGTCCCGGATCGCGTTGCCGGCGAACAATCTCATCGTAGATTCGACGCGCTTCTTCGCGAGATCTGACCTCACCGACGAGACGTCGATCGCCGTCCCAGATCGCAAACTCGGCTATCGACGCTGATTCGGGAATCGGAAACAGGTACGTGCCTTCGAGCATCGCGTTCGTGTCGTTCCGAAAAACCTGTTCGACGTGCGTGGTAGCGACTTGTGAGCTGATTACAGTGTCGATCTTGATGGACTTGATCGGGAGCGCGCGGGGGAGAGGGACTGGTCGCGGGTCCGGGCAGCGGCGGCACGGGCCGGGAACGATGACACCTTGCGCGCTGGCGATCGTCGCGAGGGCGCAGAGGATGGAAAAGGTCAACAAAACCCGCATGATTATTTGAGTTCGCATACAGATTCTCCGAATGAACTAACATTGCTGGGAGGTAGAACGGCGCGTTCTGGTTGATCTTGCATTTTAGACAGGATTTACAAGATTTTTCAGGATGAACAAGACTTGTTCATCTTGAAAAATCTTGTAAATCCTGTCTAACAACTAGCGCAGTTCCCTAAGCCGTTGATTGAAAATCAGTACGGTCGTCGCGACGATGGTGACAACAAATCCGCCAAAAGCGAGTGTGCGCTGCGGGCCGAAGTGGTTCGAGGCAGTGCCCGCGAGGAGGTTACCGATCGGCATCGTGCCCATGAACGAGAGCAGAAACATGCTCATCACGCGGCCACGCATCTGATCCGTCACGAGCTTTTGCAGGAGAGTGTTGGTGATCGCGATCGAGCACACGATCGCAAAGCCGAGCCCGAAGAGAAACATCAGCGACAAGTTCAGCCGTGAAGACAGCGCGAATCCCATGATACATATGCCGAACAGGACCGCGCCTCCGAGGACGAACCAGCCCTTCCTTCTGAAGTCGCCGAGATAAGTGACAAGCAGCGCAGCGAAGAACGCGCCCGCGCCCGCCGCGCCCATCAATAAAGCGAGGCCCGTCTCACCGAGGTGGAAGATGTCGCGCGCGTAGATCGGCACGAGACTGAAGTAAGGCGCGCCAAACAGGCTGTTCACTGCCGCGAGTAATAACAACGACGACACGCGCGGCCTGTTGCGAACGTAATGTAGGCCTTCAACGAGGTCGCGCCAGATCGCGCGTCGCTTTTCGGAAGCCGGGAGGGCATTCGAACGTCGCTCCATTCGCACCATCCAAAGCGCCGCCACAACCGCGATGAACGACAAGCCGTTCGCAAAGAAACAACCCGCGAGTCCAAACACTCGAAACGCGACACCGGCCAGCGCTGGGCCAACCACGCGCGACAGTTGAAACTGTGTTGAGTTCAAAGCGATCGCATTGGCGACGTCTTCACGACCAACGAGATCGTACGTCAACGCCAGATACGAGGGACTCGCCAGCGACATACAACAGCCAGTCACGAACGAAAAGCCCAGCACCATCCAACGATTCACAACCGAGGTCTCAACAAGAGCAGCAAGAGTGAGAGCGGCGAGTCCGGCTACGACTTGCGTGTACAGGAGCAGTCGTCGTCGATCGATTCGATCGGCGAAGACGCCGCCGAGCAGTGTCAGGACAAAACCGGGCGCTGTCGCCATGAACGCGTCGAGCCCGAGCCAGAACGGCGAGTTGGTCAACTGCAACACGAGCCAGCCTTGCGCAACCGCCTGCATCCACGTGCCGACGTTCGAAAGAAACGCGCCGATCCAGAAGAGACGGTAATTACGATGGGAAAGCGCGCGGAACATTCCGCTACGACGTGTTGTTGCTTCAAGCGCGGCGCTGCTTTTCACTTTTGTGCTTTTTGTGCCTTTTTGTGGCGCAAGGAGAGGCCGGCGCCACCGCGGCGGTCGGCGACGATTTCGGCCAGGATGGCGAGTGCGACTTCTTCGGGGCTAACGGCGCCGATGTCGAGACCGATCGGGGCGTGAATTTTGCCGAGCTGCTCATCCGAGACGCCCGCAGCGCGCAGTCGATCGATCACGATCGACGTGCGGCGCTTGCTGCCGATCAGACCAAGGTAGTCAGGATTCGTCTCGACTGCGATGTGCATACACTGTTCGTCTTCGTTGTGACCTCTCGTCACGACTGCGACCGAAACACCACGCCCATTTCCCACCGCTTTACGAACTGCGGAGCTCCAATCGTCAGCAACTAAGAGCTCGATCTCTTCCTCGGGGAAGCGTTCGCGTTTGAGAAACTCGGCGCGGTCGTCGATCAACGTCGTGTGATAGCCGGTGAACGCCGCCAGTCGCGCCAGTGATGCGCCAACGTGTCCGGCGCCGCAAACAACGAGACGCGGCGCGGGTTGCAGTCGTTCAAAGAGCAGCGACGTTTCAGCGACAGTAAACATGCGTGTTTCTTCACGTGAGGCGAGGAAGTCCGGCGCCTTCTCGACCACCCACGAATCCCGATCGCCAAGGCTTCCGGTAGTCGCGCCGTTCTCCTGGACCAGCAGCTTTGCGCCAATCGATCCGGGGCCACTCACGAGCGTGACGATTACCGCGATCTCACCGCGTTCCAGTATTTGCTCAATCATCTTCGTAACGGAAGATGTTTGATTGCTTGTATCGGTCATCGATGTTGTTACTTTAAGAGTCTCGGCTTAGCGAAGCCGACTGCGGACGCTGCCCGGCGCACGAGCCAGAGCGGTCCAACAAGAAGATAGACGGGGTTCTTGAAAAAGGCTGGTTGATTTCCTTCGATCGCGTGTCCGACAAATTGAAAAATCCAGCCGGCGATGAACAGCGCCAGCGCCCCGCGCCAGCTCACAAAGAAGAGCGGCAGAGAGATGACGATCAGCGGAATGCCAAGGCTGTGCGAGAGACGGTTCAGCGGATGCTGGTGTTTGGCTTTGTAGTTTGCGATGAAATCTTGTGACATCAGGATTAGTTACCCAACACCTCGACAAATATATCCATCGTGCCGCCACAAACCATCCCTTCTTCGCTCGCCTCGTCTGCGGTGAGGGAGAAGTGATGCAAACCCGATTCACCGGAGCGCATGGCCGCTTTCGCTTCGGCCCAAACCTCGGCTTCGATACAACCGCCGCCCACCGTCCCCGCGACTTCGCCGTTTTGAAAGAAAAGCATTTTCGCACCGCGCTGCTGCGGAGTCGAGCCACGGGTATGCGCCACAGTGGCCATCACGACACGCTCGCCACGGTCGTTAGCCTCATTAATCAAGCGATATAAATCACGTTGTGGAATGGTAGACATGGAACTTTGTGCTTCTTCGTTCGTGTTTTCTTGCTGAAGAGTCTACGTCACCACGACGCTTTGCACAAAGCTTTGATTTCTGTGCAACCGCTGTGTTCTCTGTGTCGGTGGTGAGTTGTAGCGAATAGTTAACCACCGAGACACAGAGAACACAGAGGTTGCACAGAGAAAGCACGGTGGCCCACTTTGCACTTGCGGCAAACCAGCATTCCTTCATCAGAACAGGAGGGCACGATGGAAGAAGAGCGGCAGTACAAGCCCGTACAGCAGTACAACCCTGGCGCACCGTACGACCCCGGTCCCAACCGATTTACATTCTTTGCGGGCGTGATCATGCCCACCATCTCGATCACGGTTGAAGCCACTACTCACATCTGCGCCAATGTGTTCTTCGATCCGATACCAACAATCTGGCATCTCCTATTTGTGATCTTTGTACCGCTCGCCCAGCTTCAAGTCTGGTTTGCGATTCGGAGGCGCAGCCCCGATCGTCTCGCGCTCGCGGGTTTTTTGAACGCAGTCACGATCGGGATCTCGATTTACTACTCGGTCGTGTATCTACCGCTCGTCCCGCTCGCTCTGCTGGCGCTTCTGTTTGGTATTGGCTTGTTGCCCCTAGCTCCGTTTCTGTCACTCATCGCCAGTTTGATCATGCGTCATCAACTGAAACGCGTGGCAGCTACTGCGCCGCGACGGAGTTTTGCCCTCAAAGCAAGAGGCCTGCTCGCAGGTTTGGCGTTGACGGCGGCAGTGATCGGAATGGCTGAACTACCAACTACGATAACAACGATCGGGTTATACATGGCGACCTCATCATCGCCGCAATCGCGAGCTGACGGAATTCGCTTTTTGCGTAAATACGGCAGCAAGGATGCGTTGCTGCGAGCCTGCTACGATCGGACCGGTTGGGCCACCGATCTGATCGGCTCCGCCTTCGCAATAGAAAATCCCATTACGCCGGTAGAAGCCAGGAAAATTTATTACCGCGTGACTGGCGAACCCTTCGACGCCACTGTGCCACTGGAACGCACTGGGGTACAACTAGTGAGGCAAGACACTGTCAACTTCGATAGTAATCAAGGCGGCGAGGTAGTCGGTGGTAGCAAGTTGGCAGGACTCTCACTCGCGAGCTCGAAACTCGACGGTTCGGTGGATGCTGATGGTGGCGTGGGCTACATGGAGTGGACGCTCACCTTTCGAAACGACTCTGAAAGGCAACGAGAAGCGCGCGCTGAAGTGCAACTACCGCCGGGCGGTGTCGTGTCGCGATTGACGTTGTGGGTAAACGGTGAGGAGCGTGAAGCTGCCTTTGCAGGACGCGGGCAGGTCAGAGAGGCTTATCAAAAAGTCGCGATTCGACAGCAGCGCGATCCGGTCCTCGTCACAACTGCCGGGCGCGACCGCGTTCTGATCCAATGCTTCCCCGTTCCGCCTAACAAAGGCGAGATGAAGATCCGCATCGGTATCACGCTGCCGCTCGTGCTGGAAGATGCGACTCACGCCAAGCTTCTGATGCCATACTTCGTTTCTAAAAACTTCAGTATTCCTGATGATGTTAAGCACGCGGTCGCCGTACAGGGAAAAACTGCGATGTGGCCGGCCAACTACGCGTTGCAACCCAGCCGTCGCGAGGATGTTTTCAGCGTGACCGGTACGATTAGTGACGAGCAGCTAGCTGACATTCGCTCAGCCATCACGTTGAGCCGGTATGGCGTAAAAGAGGTGTGGACCAGGGATCCTTTCAATCCGGGATTTGCTATTACCCAATCGATAACAGAGCATGCGCCAGCAGACTTGCGGCGCATCGTTGTCGTAGTCGATACCTCGGCAACAATGCGGGATTACGTTCCGGAGATTCATCGTGCGATCAAATCTCTGCCTTCCGATTTCGATGTGAAACTCGTTTGGGCGGATGCGGAAAATGGAAACGTCACGTTTGCTGGCGGAGCAGACAACGCGCCGGCGCTGCAAGAGGCGTGGGACTCTGCAGCAGAGACGACGGGGAACAACGCGATTGTCTGGATTCACAACCCTCAACGTGTGCTGCTTAGCTCCGTCGATGAGCTCAAAAAGCGTTGGGACCGTCCTTATGGGCCAACCCTCTATTCCGTTCAAGTCTCCAATGGGGCGGACGAAATCGAGAAACAGCTTGACGGGATGGACGAGGTGAAGACTGTCGCACGCATCGGTCTATTACAAAACGATCTTGAAAATCTCTTCGCACAGCTTAGCGGGCGCGTGAAAACACTCCAGTTTGTGAGATCCAGCAAGAAGTTGGACAAACACAAGGGGATGTCTGGGGCTCAAACGTCCGATCATCTCGCCAGGCTCTGGGCCAACGACGAAGTTGCACGAATCTTAGCTCCGCGCGATGAAACGTTAATTGCCGAAGCGAGGTCACTTGCCATTCAATATCAACTCGTGACGCCGGTGACCGGAGCCGTTGTTCTCGAAACAGCGGAGCAGTATCGCGCTTCCGGTCTCCAGCCGGTCGACGCCAGAACCGTACCGACGATTCCCGAACCGGGGATGGTGGCGTTGCTGATTGTGGCGGGCGCATTTCTTATCTGGCTCACGTACATGAAGCATCGCAAACAGAGTCGAGGTACCTGCACCTTATGAAGCGAATGTTATTGATCGTTGGTTTGCAGGTGATCGCGTTCTGGGACGTGTGGCGCTGGGCGATAACAGTAGCTCAGAAACAGCACTGAGATCTATTATGTGCCACCATGAAAAAGCTTGCCTCCGTCACACTCTTGTTCCTGCTCGCGACTACTGTTTCCGCGCAGACCGCGCCCGACGCCGCTGAGCTCACAAAACTCCTGAACGACTTTCTCGCCGGCGCGTCGCGCAATGACGTCGCAGTCCACGAAAGTTTCTGGGCCGATGATCTCATCTACACACGTTCGGCCGGCCGTCGCGTAAACAAAGCCGAGGTGTTGCACGATGTGCGTACCGCGCCCGCGCCGAAGCCAACCGATCCGAAGACGATCTACACCGCCGAAGATATTCGCATTCAACAGTACGGCGACACGGCTGTCGTGGCGTTTCGGCTCGTGGCAACGACGGAAAAGAGCGTCGCGAACCTGCTGAACAGCGGCACGTTCGTTAAACGTAACGGCAAGTGGCAGGTAGTGAACTGGCAGTCGACGCGCATGCCGCGCACCGAAGCGGAAAGCAAAAGCGAAGTCACAATAGCGAACGCCGCGCTGCACGAAGCAATCGTGTCGGGCGACATCGACAAACTCACCGCGCTAACTGATCCAACCTTCGTCTGGACACACGGCTCTGTGCAAACAACACGTCAACAGTTATTCGACGATCTGCGAGCGAAGAAAGTGAAGTATGGAAAGCCCGATCCGGCTAAGGTGAGTATTTCCGTTTACGGCGACACCGCAGTGGTGCATGGCGAATCTTACACAGTAACCTTCATCAACCAACTGGGCGTCTGGCGCGCCGTCTCCCTCCACACCAGCACCTAGAATACTGACTTGTTTTTTCCTAAGCTCTCTTTTGTGTTTTTGTGCCTTTTTGTGGCTAAAAATTCTTACGGTTTTCGCGGCTTAGGAGGTGTGTCGGCGGGCTGCGCGTCCATCTGCGCACGGCGCTGCTCGAGTTTCGCTCGCAGATTATCGACTTCCGCGTCCGCATTCGCCACCGCGCCTTCCAAACGCGACCGGCTGGTCTCCGCGAGTTTCAACTGCGCCTGCACTCTACCTCTTTCACTCTCGAGCTGCTTCCTGCGCGTGTCTCGCGCCACTTCCGGACGAGTGCTTCCATAACCCTGGGTCGCAGCCTCGATATTCTCAGGCCGCAACGCATAATCGACCTGCTCGAGCCGCGCCTCGAAATCAGCAATCTTGCCCTGGATGTCCATCAACTGCCCGCGTATCTGCTCCGCGCGCTGTTCAGCACGAGTCAGTCGCTCCATATCGAGCTGGTATTTATCATCCTCCTGCATCTGCGTCAGCTTGTTATTCAGCTTGTTGACCTGGTTTGTAAGGTCTTTAATCGCCGACGACTGTGTCTCGTCCTCTTCCGCAGAAGTCGGCGCCGGAGCGGTGACCTTTGGCTTCCAGCCCTGGAGCGTTTCTGAAGACTGCTCCTTCGTCTGGTCAGCGGTGCTGATGATCTTCACGTCGCCGCTGTCAGCAGGAGCTTTGGTGGAATCAGGAGGCGCAATCGTCGGATTTGTAATCACCGGCTTGGGCGCCGCGGGCGCTGACTTTCGGGTACGCTTCTTCCGCCGCGTCTGTGCATTACCTTCGACGAGGCAAAAGCTGACGACCAAACATGCGGCGATGAGGACTTTGACGTAATTGCGAATCCAAACAGGCATTGTGGTGCTCCTTCTCAAGACCTGCCCCTAAGATACTCTCGGTATCAAGATGCCATCAAGCTCCAGCCAGATGCTTCAAGGTTTCCACGTCAGTTTCCTGCGCTTGTTCCAGCAAAATCCGGCAAATTACGCTATTCGCGCCGCAACAACCTCATAAAGCGCATTCTTGAAAAACACGCGCTTCAGCCTGTCTCCAACGTGCCGCGGCGGCTTTTGGCGGGCTCGCGCCCTCGCTTCGTCGACATTACTCTTCGCACTCAGAATCCGCAGTGGCAGTCCGTCAAACAACGCTTCTGCGGCTTCGACCGTTAGGTGCGTCGTGTGATCGGCAAACGGGCCGATCTCATACGGCACGCCCACTGCTCTCCAGCTCGAATGCGCCGCAGCCGCAACCGCGTACACCGGATGATGAACATTCACCGTGAAATACAGTACGCCTCCCGGAATGAGGATGCGCGCTAGCTCGTGCACGATTTGCGCGGGCGATTCCGCATGGTCTACCACGTTGTCACAAATCACGACGGCGAAACTCCGATCGCCAAACGGCAGCGACTCACCGACCGCAGCAACTGTCGAAGCACAACTCTGCCAGCGCGGAAAGAGGCTTCGATAACTCACCGCGAGCGGATCAACTCCGATTCCATGTTGCGAACCGAAGTAGAAGATCAGCCCGTGCGCACCGCTGCCGACTTCAATCACACGCGCATCCGGCGCGATCGGCTGAAACGCCTCGAGAGTGTCGCGCACACGTCGCGAGGACTGAATCATCGCGCTGATGACCTCTTCTTCGCGCCCGCGCAGGTGTTCCGCCTTGCGCTGCTGGTAAGCAAGTTGGCGCGCCAGGGCCCGCTGCGCAAGCCTCCTTCGCGTGGACTCTCCCCAACTCATTCGTGCTTTTTGTGCTTCTTTGTGGCTAAAAAGGCTGTACTTTGAAACTGATATTCGCGGCGGGTGCGGCATTAGTTAACGCTTCGATGCGAATCAGTTGCGCGCCTGCTTCGGCATACTCGCGTACATTCTCAGGCGTGATCTTTCCATCACACTCGATCGTGATCGTGCTCGACAGTTCGCGCCCAATCGACACCAATCGCCCAAACTCTTTCGCACTCAGATCCTCGATGACGAGCACGTCAGCACCGGCGTTTATCGCTTCACGTACTTCATTCTCACTCGAGATTTGCACTGCCACTTTGTGCAGGTAACCGAGCTTCTCTTTCGCACTCCTCACTGCTCCAGCAACGCCGCCGAGTATCGAAATGTGATTTGACGTCACGACCACGCCATCGTCCAAACCAAACCTGCTGTTGTAACCGCCCCCGAGCTCGACAGCGTATCGCTCGAGTGGACGCAGCCCGGGCGTTGTCGCACGCGTGTCTGTGATCTGAGCGCCAGTGCCTTCGACTGCTTTCACGTACGTATTAGTGAGCGTCGCGATGCCGGAGAGTCGCTGAAGGAGATTCAGTGCCACACGTTCGGCAGAGATCAGCACGTCAGCAAACCCAACCATCCGCGCGATCACTTTCCCAGCCTCGACCTCTTCGCCATCAGAGACGAACGCTTCGAGCTGCTGCTGCGAGTCGAGTGTCAAAAACACTTCCTCCGCGGCTTCGAGGCCCGCAACGATCATGTTTTCGCCCGCGACAAATCGAGCGCGAGCGCGCGTGTTGCGCGCGATGATCGACTGCGTAGTGATGTCGCCGCGCCCGAGATCTTCGCGCAGGAAGAGACTTATTTGTGAGAAGAGGGCGCCTTCGTCAATCCAGTTCATTGGAGGTTCTCGACTGTCTGCTGAAGTTGAGACGACTGCTGAGCGATGGCGGCGATGCGCTCGCGCACTTCATTCACTCGCTCGACTGGCGCTCGCGACACAAAGTTGGGATTGCTGAGTTGCGCTTCGAGCTTCGCGGCTTCGGCTTGCAGTTTCTCCTGTTCGCGTTGCAAGCGACGACGCTCTTGTTCGAAATCAATCAAACCTTCGAGCGGGACTGCGAGCTCTGCGCCGCCGGACAACACAGCGCGCGCCGAGGCTTTCGGTGCTTCGAGTCGCTCAGCCACAGCGACTTCAGAAGCACGCACGAGACGCGAGATCTGTTCGCGCGCCGTTGAGAACACTTTGCGCAGGTTCTCGTCAGGCGCAGCGACGACGATCGGAATTCGCTCCCCAGGCTTGATGTTCATCTCGGAACGGATGTTTCGCACGCGCGAGATCAGCTCGATGATCGCCTGCATCTCCGATTCGGCGGCTTCGTCGATCAAACTTGACGCGCCTTCAGGATACGCAGCCAGCATCACTGTCGGCTCCGCACCTTGATAGGCTTGATGCAAACGCTTGTCGCCGGGCAGACGCTGCCACAACTCTTCAGTGATATAAGGCATGAACGGGTGCAACAATCGCAGCGCCTGTTCGAGAACGGTCAAGAGACGCGTGCGCGCTTCTGTGCGTACGTCGCTCGGCTGTTCCGCAGTTACATCCGCCTTGGCGAGCTCGATATACCAGTCGCAAAAATCGTCCCAGAAGAAGTGATACAGAGTCTGCACTGCGCCGTGAAATTCATAAGCATTGATCGCCGCATTGAGATCGCGCGCTGTTTTGTTTAGTCGTGAAACGATCCAGCGATCGTGCAGCGCCGTGCTCTGCTCGAGTATCTCCGGTTTGACTTCCGCTCCTTCCGAGTTGAGCAAACAGAACCGCGCTGCGTTCCAGATCTTGTTGGCGAAGTTGCGATACGATTCGACCTGCTTCTCGTTCCAGCGCGTGTCAGTGCTGCCAACCTGCGCGAGTGTGAGTCGCGTCGCATCGACGCCGAACTTGTCGAACACATCGATCGGGTCGACGCCGTTCATCTTCGTCTTCGACATGCGCTGGCCCTGCGCGTCGAGAATCGTTCCCGTGATGAAGACGTCCGCGAACGGCTCCTTACCCATAAACTTCATGCCCATCATCACCATGCGCGAAACCCACAGAAAGATGATGTCGCGTGCGGTTACGAGCACTGAAGTCGGGTAGAACGTTCGCAGGTCGTCAGTGTCGGCAGGCCAACCGAGTGTCGAGAACGGCCAGAGCGCAGACGAGAACCAGGTGTCGAGCACGTCCGGGTCCTGCGTGAGCTCGCTCGTGCCGGCTTTAATGCGTGCTTCTTCTTCGGATCGGGCAACGATGACGTCGCCGCCCGGCGTATACCAGGCAGGAATCTGGTGGCCCCACCAGAGTTGTCGTGAGATGGTCCAGTCGCGCAGGTTCTCGAGCCAGTCAGTATAAACCTTCTTGTAAGGCGTTTCCGGAACAAACTTCGGCTTGTCCTCGCGCGACATCAAATCGAGTGCGAGATCGCGTAGTGGGTCCATCTTCATGAACCACTGTGTCGAGATCAGAGGCTCGATGACCGTCTTGCAGCGTTCGCATTTGGAGATCGAAAAGTCGTAATCGACTACTTTGTCGAGCAGTCCAAGCGCGGCGAAATCGTCAACAACTTTCTCACGCGCCTTGTAACGATCCATGCCGAGGAAGTCGGCGCCTGCATCCGCAGTCATCTTCGCGTGACTATCGATCACGATAACCTGCGGCAGGTTGTGACGCAGACCCATTTCGTAGTCGTTCGGATCGTGTGCGGGAGTGATCTTCACTGCGCCGGTGCCAAATTCCGGATCGACGTACTCGTCAGCAATGATTGGAATCTCGCGGCCGGTGAGTGGCAGCATGATCGTCTGACCCACGAGCTCGCGAAAACGATCGTCAGTTGGGTTAACGGCAACGGCCGTATCGCCGAGCATCGTTTCGGGTCGTGTAGTGGCGACGGTTACACGCCCGTCGCTGTTCTTAATCGGATACTGGAGGTAGTAGAGTTTTCCGGCTTGCGGCAGCTTCTCGACTTCGAGATCGGAGAGCACCGTCTGGTCCTGCGGGCACCAGTTAACGATGCGGTTGCCGCGATAGATCAGACCTTCCTCGTAGAAACGCACAAACACTTCGCGTACGACGCGGGAAAGGTCCTCGTCCATCGTGAATTTCTCGCGCGACCAGTCGACGGAGTCGCCTACGCGGCGCATTTGCACGGTGATCTGTCCGCCCGATTCGCGTTTCCACTGCCAAACACGCTCGACAAACTTCTCGCGTCCGAGATCGTGGCGCGTCTTGCCTTCCTTCTTCAGCGCGCGCGAGACCATTAGCTGCGTGGAGATGCCGGCGTGATCCATTCCCGGAAGCCAGAGTGTGCGATAGCCGCACATTCGCTTGTGCCGCGTCATGACGTCCATGAGCGTGTGCTGTAGCGCATGGCCCATGTGCAGCGAGCCCGTAACGTTCGGGGGCGGAATAACTATGGTGAACACCGGCGCGCCCGGATCCTTGTTAATCTCCGGCGCAAAATACCCATTCCTCTCCCACCGTTCGTAGTGGTGCTGCTCTGCCTCTTTGGGGTCGTACTGTTTGGGGATCTCCATGCGTAACTCTGTGCGTGTTTGAGTTGAAAACGAAAAGCAACAGTCTACGCTAGAGGGTGAGGAAAGTTCAAAACAGCGGAGAGTTGTGGATCGCTTGTATAATTGACCGGCGTATAGTTAAAGTTCAGCTATGACGAATAAAGAGATCGTTCAAGATTTACTTCGACGTATTCCCGATGACGCCTCACTTCAGGATATTGCGCGGGAGTTGGAGTTTATAGCTGCCGTCCGGCAGGGCCTTTCTGAACTGGACAATGGCGATAGCGTGCCCATTGAAGAGGTTGAGAAAGAGCTTCCCTCATGGATTATCAAGTAAGACTCTCACGTACCGCAAAATCGGATATAGAAGATATCGTTCGATACATCTCAATCGACGATCCTGATCAAGCCCTGCGCTTTGGCAGATTCCTGATTCATCACGCCAAAGGACTGGCTCAGTTCCCGGAGCGAGGGCGTGTTGTACCTGAATTTGATGACGACTCCATTCGCGAGCTCATTGTGAAAAGATATCGAATTGTTTATCGCTTGAATCACGACGAGCGCTTAGTTGAGGTTATTCGATTTTGGCATGCCGCCAGAGACATAGTTCGCCTACTGTCTTAGCCAAACTTGAGATCACAAATTGTGATCTCAAGATCGAAAACCACCTATTTCCCAAAGGTTCTCAATGCTTTGAGGTCGCAATCCTACGACTTCAAAAACAAAAGCAGGTGACCCACGAAAGTCACCTGCTTAATCAAACCGAACGGATTTTCTTTACTTCGCTTGCTTCTCGAGCTGCTGTTTGATCAACAACTCCGCCAGATCCGGAACTACTTCCCACGCAATCTCCCGCACCACTTTGTCCGACATCATCTCAACCACACGACGCGCGATCACGTCGATCATCTCAGGCGTGAGTTGTCCGGGACTAAAAGAAGTCGGAGCTCCGACCGGCTCGGGTTCGGCAACTGCAACTTCCGGCTTCTCAGACGCAAACTCCTGCGTGTCTGCAAACGAAGAGTGAACCTGTGGCTGATAACTCGACTCGTACGCACCAGCCGCCGCTACAGCTTCCTTAACCTCAGGCTCCACAAACGCACGCACCGGCGCTGCTGCTGCCGCGTATGCAGGCGTACTAACCTGACCAGGCTCATCATCAAGATCTAAAACAAAATCGTCATCAGAACTCGCGTGCACGGGCTCAAACTCGCCAATGTCCAACAGCACGTCTGAATCGCTCCGGGAATCGTCGCGCCTCTCAGTTGTCATTGTCTCCTCACGTGGTAACGATTCCGTTTCGGCAACCGGTTGTTCCACCTTCTGTTCTTCGTGGTCTATCAACGCCTGTTCGAGCGGCAATGTATCCGCCGTCGTGACTTCCAAGTCGTAAGTATCCATCAGCTCTTCCTCGGGCTCTTCGACCTTCGGAAGTTCTGCGGTTGGACTCTCTTTCTCGGCAGGCGGGCTTGACACAAGGGCCCCCACCCTGTCGATCAGTCGTCGAATTGATTGAAATGGTTTGGTCAAGATGTCATCCGCGCCAACTCTGCGCGCCTCCGCTTCGTCGAACGGCTCAAACGAGCCCACGAGCAGCATTACCGGGATGTGTTTCAGCTTCTCGTTTGTTTTGACGTATTCGCAGACCTCGTAGCCGTTGCGAGCCGGCATAAAGACGTCTGCCAGAACAATATCGGGTTGCTCGTCCAGGAGCCAATCAATGGCTTCCTGGCCATTGCTGAAAGTCACGACTCGCACACCTTCGTCAGCGAACGTAAGGTCGATAACTTTCTGAATGGTGGCCGAATCGTCGGCAAGTAGGAGTTTGCGTCCAGCTAGCAAAGCCATTCCTTTAGCTGAATTGCACCATCGGCGGGGCCTTGTGCGTATGCACGGATGGCGCGGGCAAGTCGAAACGAAGCGGGCCTTGGAATAAGGCCCGGTAGAAAACCTAACACCCGAGATAAGCGGCAGTCAAGAGTTTGTTTTAGAGGGCTTTGGCTAAGGACCGGAGACCACGACATCGTCCGGTGTGTTAGGTTTGCCATCGGGGCCGAGGGAGCGCAGGGAATAATGGTCCGGCTGGCCTTCGTACTTATACGGCCGGTGCCATGGATCTACACGGATCACGCGCGTGAGATAGCGCGGGCTGAGATGATCGATGAGGACTGATTCGCTGTCAGAAACGACAAATGAACCACGTTCACGGCGGAAGTCGCCGAGGGCCTTGGCGACGGTTGAAAGCTCGTCACTAGCAGCGGAGCGCTTGACCTGATCGATCGCAGCAGCGAGTCCACTGACATTTACCCACTCACGATTACCACTCTTAAACTCTGCCACTCGCCAAACCTTCGCGTCGCGCATCAAACGAAAGTCTGCCCGAACATACGCCTCTACCAGCGAAGCTGACTCCGATCCAATCCCCAAACCAAACGGCGAGATCTCTTTGATCCTCACATCATCGGAAGGCACCGCGATGCCAAACAAACTCGCCACCAGGCATCGCGCACGCTTGGTCGTCAACTCTGTCTCCGACTTACTGCGCGAAAACTCCGACGGCGCATCACACTCGCCGACCGGCAACGCTACATTCGCAGCGCGCGCAATCACTTCCAACTGCTCCCAACGATCCGGCGCAGTTCTAATCTCGCGCAACTCCCAGCGCCCTTCATTCAATCGCAGTCGAAAGACAGTTTGGATTTCCGCGCTAACCTCCGCACTCTCAGCGCCACTCGATCGAATCGAGTGAATGCGAACGGCAGCGCCAGGCAGAGACCATCCGAGCATGGTCTGTATCACCTTGCGAGCATTCTTCTGGCTGATATCGGCGCGCGCCTCGATCGGAATAAGGAGGCCGCAAAGAAGCACGAGGGTTACAAAGGGTCGCATTACGAGTCGGCAGTCTTCTTACCAATCAACATCTGCAACATGATCTGTAGCTGTGCGGTGGTGAACGGCTTCGGCAGAAATACGACCGCGCCTGCGGAGAAGCTATCAGACGAGAGCTTCGGATCCTGTTCGGCGGTCATCATCATCACCGGAATCCGTTTCAGACGGTCTTCCGATTTCATGTAACGGACCAGCTCCGGACCGGAAATGTGCGGCATGACGACGTCGAGAATCGCGGCGGTGAAATTCGGATCCGCCTGCAGGATCTTGTAGGCCTCGCGCCCGTCACGCGCCGTCACCACGTTGAAGTTTTCTTTCTCGAGAATCGTTGCGATGAGACGAAGAATCGCGGGATCGTCATCAGCGACGAGCATGCGCCGGTTATCGTTCGTAAGAGTGTCGTTGTTCTCCATGTGAGTGTTCTTCCCCGTTTCAAATTTCCACTGCGCGACCACTCTCACCAGCCTGCATGGAAAGGTCCGCCGCGAGTTTGATCGCAGCAACCATACTGGAATGCTCGGCGAGTCCTTTGCCGGCGATGTCGAAAGCGGTACCGTGGTCCACCGAAGTCCTGATGAAAGGCAGTCCGAGGGTTACGTTCACGGCCTCGCCAAACGACAAACACTTTACCGGAATCATCGCCTGATCGTGATAACAAGCGACCACTGCATCAAACTCGCCGCGCGAGGCTCGCAGAAAAACCGTGTCTGCCGAGAACGGCCCCTGCACATTTATATCATCAATCCGGCGTGAAGCTTCGATCGCCGGCATGATCTCCGACGCCTCCTCCACTCCAAAGAGTCCGCCTTCAGCACCATGTGGATTCAACGCAGCGACCGCAACTCGCGGGCGCTCGATGCCCCAACGCTGTAGCTCGCGGTGCGTAAGGCTGATCACTTTCACGATGCGATCGCGCTCGACCATCCGGATCGCTTCGGCAAGCGGAACGTGCGTCGACAAGAGAACGATGCGCAGGTTTGCAGCGACAAACGCCATCGCATATTCCTCGGCTCCAGTGAGATGAGCCAGAAACTCGGTGTGACCCGGAAAACTGTACCCACCGAGAAACAGGGCGCGCTTGTTGATCGGCGCTGTCGCAATCGCATCGATGCTGCCCGCCGCACACAGCTCGACCGCCGCTTCGATGTAACCAGCCGCAGCTTTGCCGGCTGCGCCCGACTCGATACCCGGCTCGATGAAGCCGCTGATATTGTCCAGGTGATAGATAACGGGTTCGGAGAAATCATCCGGAAACGACTCTTCATAACGAATGATGTCGTAACCGGATTGCAGATCAAGAGTGCGTGCGGTGTGAGCCAGCAACTGGGCATCGCCGATTATGACCGGCACGCAAACTCGTCTGATTTCTTCTTCGGCGACAGCTTTCAGAACAACTTCCGGCCCAATGCCGGCAGGGTCTCCCATCGTAATGCCGATGCGCGGCAAAACTCGCCTCGGTCGAGGTCCCGAAGTCGTTGGGCTTTGTTCTGAGTGTCGCATTGCTTGAGGCGACGCACTGTTGTCCAGGGCGAGAACTCAGGGCGAGGCATTAACTATGCGCTGGCACTTTCAACACGCTCTTCAGCCTTGTAGATGTACTTGATGTTCCGCTTGAGCACGAGCAGATTGGGTGCACCCTTGCGATTGACCTTGAGCGCGCCACGATCGTACCACTCGATCGTGCCTTCAATCTCTTCGCCATCAAGCAGAACAATGACCATCACCGTGTGTGCGTCGATCTGTTTCTTGTAATAAAAGATCTCCGCGTTGGTTTCGTTGGGAGGCGGAATTCTTTTCTTAACCTGGACCGACGACGCATGCTGCTGCGGAGCGCGTTGCTCTCTCTCTCTACCTTCATTTGAGGCGCGGGAGCTCCCATTCGAACGCTCTCTGGGCTGCGGAACTTCTCGGGCTTTGCCCTTTACTTCCGCGAGTGTGGTTCTGATGAGTTTACGATTCACGTGATTATTACCTCCAAAATCTATGACGGGTGTTTACACCCAGTCGAGAACTACCAATGTATAGGACACAGGTTTGATGTTCAGATCAGTGTCAAAGCTCTCGCAGGCTGCGGCCCATCCGAGGAGAGGAAACGAACTATACCCGTAATGGAATTTCCTGCAAGGAATGCCGGACATGCTACACAACAAAAGAAGAAAAAGCAAAGGGGAAAAACCGTGCTGCTATCAAAGATTTACATGCAAGAAACGATGCAAGCAAAGGCGGGATTGCAGGCGTAATTTCATGCTCAAAAAAATAGACAGGATTACGGTATTTTCATGATTGACGGTTCGGCCGCGACAACCATGAAAAGCAGTAATCCTGCCAAAATGATCTCTAGTCAGCCTTCTTTCGAATGAAAGTCGGGACGTCGAGATCATCAACACGAGGAGAACCCATCATCGGCCTTGGGAGGTCGTCGGCTGGCCTTGCTACGTAACGTGTTGGCGGCGCGGGAATCGCCGTTGTCGCAGCGGCAGACGCTACTGATGTGATTTCTCTGTCAAAACCTGTAGCGATCACAGTGATCCTCATCTCGTCAGTCAGACTCTCATCGATCACTGCGCCAAAAATTATGTTTGCATCGTCGTCAGCAGACTCGCGAATGATCGACGACGCAGCGTTCACTTCAAACAACGTTAGATCGGGTCCGCCGGTGATGTTGATCAAAACACCTTTGGCGCCCTGAATCGTGGCTTCCTCGAGCAGCGGTGACGAGATGGCCTGCTGAGTCGCTTCGATAGCACGGTTCTCACCAGTCGCTCTGCCCGCGCCCATCAAAGCCATTCCCATTCCCTGCATAATCGACTTCACATCAGCGAAGTCGAGATTGATCAAACCCGGAACAGTGATCAGATCACTGATGCCCTGCACCGCCTGGCGCAACACGTCGTCAGCAACTTTAAACGAGTCAGCGAGTGACACGCCACGATCTACTGTGTGCAGCAGACGCTCGTTTGGAATCGTGATCACTGTATCGACGCATTCGCGCAGCTCACGCAGCCCGTTATCAGCCTGCTGCATGCGACGTCGACCCTCGAAATGAAACGGCTTGGTCACAACAGCGACTGTCAGCGCGTCGAGCTCTGTAGCGAGTGACGCGATGATCGGCGCTGAACCAGTTCCGGTGCCACCGCCGAGACCAGTCGTCACGAAGACCATGTCTGCGCCTTCGAGCACTTCAATGATCTTGTCAGTGTCTTCGAGTGCGGCTTCGCGACCGACGTTGGGATCGGCGCCAGCGCCGAGTCCCTTAGTTAAACGACTACCGAGCTGGATCTTGATCGGCGCGCGCGAACGCTTCAACGCCTGGAGGTCAGTATTCGCAACCAGAAATTCAATGCCTTCGATGCCGGCTTCGATCATGCGATTGACAGCGTTGCTGCCACCGCCGCCGATGCCGATCACTTTTATCCGCGCACCAGTGAGTGGCGGATCATCATCAATGAAAATATTAATGCCCGTACCCGGTTGACGAGTGTCCGGTGTCATAGTTAGTTCCTCTCTCCCAAAACGGGATGGCTTCCAAGGCCGCTTCCTTCTATGTTGGGGTTCTTGAGCCACTGGCCTCGATATCTGGCGGACAATATCTTGTGCAACCGGGGCGCAAGCATACAACAACTTGTCAGAAAATACTACCGAATCTATTTTTAAAACGTGATACAAAGTGCGTCAGCTTACCTGTCGATCCGCGCCTGCTAACCCCAGTTCGTATCTCCGCTGCCTGAGTGCGATGCGCGAGCAGCGCGAGACCCGCAGCGGCAGTCCATGCCGGACTCTGAATGTCTTCAACCAACCCACCAAAACGATCTCGCTCGGGGTAACCAATGCGCACTGGCGCATCGAATACCTGTTCTGCGATCTCAGTCATGCCGTGTAGCAACGCGCCACCGCCGGTCAACACGACGCCACTCGACAGTTGTCGTTCCCAACCCGCGTCTTTGATCTCATCGGCGACGTGCATCAGCACTTCTTCAGCACGCGGCTGAAGGATGTCGCAGAGGATCTGGCGCGAGAGCTGGCGTGGTGGACGGCCACCGACAGACGGCACATCGACGAGCTCACCGCGCTCCATCTCACTCAAAGAGCTGCTGCACGCGCAGCCGACCGTCCGCTTGATCTTCTCTGCTTCAGGAATCGGCGTGCGCAGACCGAAAGCGATGTCGTTCGTGAAGTGCGAGCCACCGAGCGGGAAAACTGCCGTGTGCTGAACAGCGCCGCGCTGGTAAATGATTAGCCCGGTCGTCTCTGCGCCTACGTCGACGAGCGCCGCTCCAAACTCTTTATCATCCTCAGTTAGCGACGCCTCAGCGGCCGCGAGCTGTTCCAGAACCATGTCTGCGACAACGAGCCCTGCGCGGTTCACCGCATTGATGGCGTTCTGGCGCGCCGTGACCGGACTCGTCACGATGTGTACCTTCACCGCGAGGCGCGCGCCGATCATTCCGACTGGATCATTAATGCCATCCTGATCGTCGACGATGAACTCCTGCGGCAGTCGATCGACGATCTCCCGTCCGGCTGGAAGCTGAATCGCGCACGCTGAGTCGATTGCGCGTCGCACGTCTTCGGCGACGATCTCGCGATCGCGACCGGAGACAGCGACGATCGCCTGGCCGTTGAAACCGAGAATGTGTGAGCCGGCGAGATTGATCGTGACCTCTTCGGCTTCGAGTCCACTCATACGCTCTGCGTCTTCGACTGCTTTCTTGATCGCGTCGACCGCGGCGTCGGGATTGACGATCACGCCTTTGCGCAAACCGCGCGCTTCTGCTTCACCGATGCCGACGACTTCGAGCAATCCACCTTCACCAGGTTCGCCGGCGATACACGTCACCTTACTTGTCCCGATGTCGAGACCGATCGTGTGCTGTGTTCGCTTGGCCATGTCGGGGCTCTTAGTTGTTAGGACGACCCGGCGCTACTGCGCTCGGCTCTGTTAATTGATTTCCGGTTACTAACCCAACGATCGCTCTTTTACCCTGCGTGAGATCGATGTAGCTGATCAGCGGTCCGCGTGCGGTCTGGCGCTGAGCATCGAGAACGTTCAACGCTTTGCTGAGCCGTGCGCTCTGCTCCTGCGATCCGAGTCGGACTTCGATCTGCGAATCATCACCAGCGAGCTGCACACGCACGTCGCGGAGATCGAGTAGATTCACTTCGCTCACACGTTCTGAAATTCCCTGCCCGCTCCAGTCGCGTTGCAGCTCGAGAAACTTTCGTACTCGATCGCGATTCTCCGTGCGTGCGGTGCTCGAGTCTTCCTCGTTCCAACCGCGCAGGAAGAACGCGGGCATTTGATCGGTCGTCGACATCTCACCGAGAGAAACCGCATCGTCGTCGACCCAGATGAATCGTCCGGCCGCGTTACGCACAACCGCTTTCGGCTCGCGCTCTGTAATTCGAATGCGGATACCGTCAGGAAGAACACGCGTGACGACTGCCGTCCGCACCCACGGCAAACGCTCGAGATGGCCGCTGAGCTGTTGCAGATCGGCTTGCCACACGCCGGTTTCGCTCACGTCGCGACGGACAACACTCTTAATGTCGTCAACTGAAGCGCGTGACGCACCGCGAGTCTCGATCGTTCGCACCTGAAAGAAGCTTGCCGACGCGGCCGCACGATATCCGACAAACCCGATCAGAGCGATGATCGCGATCGCGCCGATTCGGAGCGCGAGCGGCACGTACGTCAAAAGCGATCGCAGCCGCGCGGCAACGTTCGCATCCGCCGCGCGCTTCGCCGGACGCTGACCAACACCCGACTTGCTCCTGCCGATACCGCTACGATTACCAACCTTCTGCGCCACGACCTGTTCTCTCATCGCTCAACACTCCTTTCTTCGGATTTATCCGCGTCATCCGCGTTCTCTGGTTTTGCTCGCCAAAGCTCAACCTCATATTCCAACTCGATCCCCTGCTCCCGTCGCACGCGTTCGCGAATCTCCTCAGCGAGCGCAAGCGCATCTTCAGCACGCGCGTTCTCGCCTTCAGTGACGATGAAGTTCGCGTGTACAGGCGAGACGACTGCACTGCCACGGCGCTGTCCTTTCATTCCCATCTCATCGATGATCTTGCCGGTGCCCATCGTGCTCGCCGGCGGGTTCTTGAAGAAACAACCGGCGGAACGCGAGCCGTGGGGCTGAGTCGCGAGTCGACGACTCTTCGCATCGTCCATGCGCGCTTTGATCTGTTCTGGATCGTCATACTTCAGACGGAGCGTAGCGCCGAGCAACAGCTCGCCTTCGCGGAATGAAGTGTGACGATAGTTCCACTCGATACTGCTGCCTTCTATCTCGACCACCTTGCCCTCGCGAGCGACGCGCACCTTTTCAGTTACGGTTCCGATCTCGTGATCGAAAGCACCGGCATTCATCCAGAGCGCGCCACCAACCGTACCGGGAATGCCGCCGAGTCCCTCGATGCCCGAGAGTCCGGCACGCGAAACGTCAATGCAGAGTCGCGGCAACGAGTAACCCGCGCTCACCGAAACAAGCTCGCCGTCGATCTGGACTTCACCTTTCATGTTGCTCAAGTTCAAAACAATGTAGTGATGATCGGCATCGTCGGCGAGCACATTGCTCCCGGAGCCGAGGGGTCGCCAACCGATGCCCGCTTTATCAAGTTCATAAACGATCGCCGCTGCCTGCTCTTCTGTTTCCGGTGTGATGACCCAATCGATCGCGCCACCCACGCGCAGGCTTGTTAAATCAGCGAACCGCTTTCCACGTTCCGCACGCACACCCAACCGCGCCGCAATTTCCTCCACCAACTCCATACTTCTTATCCGTTTTTATCCGTGGCGCTTAATGTCTTTTCTTTCAACAACCCGAGCAGTTGATCGGCAATTCGGTTCACCGTGCCCGCGCCGAGCGTCAACACGAGATCGCCAGGCTGCACGTGCTCGCGCATAACCGTTGCGGCGTTATCGAGCGAGCCGATGTAGTTCGCATCCTTGTGTCCGAAGCGCTTGATGGCAGCCGTTAGCGCTTCTGCTGTTACACCCTCGATCGGATCCTCACTGGCCGCGTAAATATCAGTGATGAACAGCACGTCAGCGTTATTGAATGAGCGCGCAAACTCCTGCATCAGATCGTGCGTTCGCGAGTAACGATGCGGCTGGAACAACACCACGATGCGTCGTCCACCTGACCCGAGCTTCGCCGCCGCGAGCGTGGCCCTGATCTCGGTCGGATGATGTCCGTAATCGTCAATGACGAGCACGTCATCAACCTCGCCCTTCGCCTGGAACCTGCGACCCGCGCCCGTGAACTGGTGCAGCCCCTCGACGATTTTTTCGAACGACACTTCCAACTCGAACCCGACTGCGATGGCCGCGAGCGCATTGTAGACGTTGTGTACGCCCGGCACGCGCAGGATCATCTCGCCCATCACGTCCGTTCCACGCCAGACCATGAACGATGATCCGAAGTTGTTGTCGTGACGGATGCCGTGCGCCGAAACGTCAGCCTGTGCGCTCAAGCCGTAAGTCAGGCGGCGACGTTCGAGCAACGGAATGATCGCCTGCACGTTTGGATCGTCGAGACACAAGACTGACGAGCCGTAGAACGGAACCTTGTTGACGAAGTTCGCAAAGCAAGCACGCACGTCGTCCATGTCGTGGTAGTAGTCCATGTGCTCGCGATCGATGTTGGTCACGACGGCGATCGTCGGCGTCAACATCAGAAACGACCGATCGCTTTCGTCTGCTTCCACCACCATTAAGTCACTCGTGCCGAGGTGAGCATTCGATCCAAACGCGCCCACGACGCCGCCGACGACCATTGTTGGATCGAGCCCAGCGTGGCCCAGGACTGTCGCGACCATCGAAGTCGTAGTTGTCTTTCCATGCGAACCCGCGACGGCGACGGTGTGCGGCTTGAGTCGCATCAACTCCGCGAGCATCTCGGCGCGCGGGATCACAGGGATTGAGCGGCGGTTTGCTTCGATGATCTCCGGGTTGTCGTCGCGGACGGCAGTTGATCTGACGACGACGTGTGGATGTCCAACGTTCTCAGCCGCGTGTCCTTCAAAGATCTCGACACCCATCTGTTGCAGGCGATCGGTGACGTTCGAGCGTTTCAGATCGGAGCCCGAGACGCGGAAGCCGAGATTGACGAGCACCTCGGCGATGCCGGACATGCCGATGCCGCCAATACCGACGAAATGAACATGTTGAATGCGACGAAACATTTTCTTACAGGATTGACAAGATGCTTACAGGATTTACATGTCAATCATGAAAATCCTGTAATCTTGTCCTACAACTTACGTTTATTACTCAACTCCTCAATCATATCCACGGCCGCAGCCGCCGCATCACCATGCGCTAACTTTCGACTCGCTTCTTCCATTCGATTCAACTCTTCCGGCGCTTGCACGAGTTTCACGATCTCCGTTGCTAATCGTTCTCCACTTAGATCCTGCTGCAAGATCATTCGCGCGGCTCCGGCAGCTTGTAACGCTTCGGCGTTCTTGCGCTGGTGATCGTCGGCGGCTAACGGAAATGGAATCATGATCGACGCCTTGCCCGCTGCAATCAATTCCGCGGTTGTCGTTGCGCCTGCGCGGCAGAGAACGAGATCGGCTCCCGCGAAATCGGCCATCATGTTGTCAATGTAACTACGAACGTCGCCACGCTCGCTCCAACTCGCGGCCTCGTACGCCGCCTTCACCTTTTCAAAATCCGCCGGTCCGGTTTGGTGCTTGATCCGAAGCTCCACAGCAAGCTCTTTCAACTTCGGTAACGCAGCGACCATCGCTTCGTTAATTGCTCGCGCGCCCTGCGATCCGCCAAAGACCAACAACGAGAACTTTCCCGGCTCGCGCCGCTTCGGTGGTATTTCAAAAAACTCGCGCCGCACCGGATTGCCTGTCACCTTTGCCTTACCGCGAAAGTACGGCAGTGCCTGTTCGAACGACACCGCCGCACGATCGACGAAGCGAGCAAGCACGCGATTGGTCCAACCCGGCAGCGCGTTCGACTCCATCACGAGCGTCGGGCGATTCGTCAGCGCTGCAGTTAGAACAACCGGACCGGAAACATAACCACCGGCGCCGACAACCACATCCGGTTGAAACTGTCGCATCAGCTTGCGCGCCGAAATAAAACTCTTCGGCAACAATGCGACGCCTTTCATCCGCGCGCCGAGACTCACGTTCTTCAACCCGGCACTTTCAATGAGCGATAACTCAAAACCAGCTTGCGGCACCAAACGAGTCTCTAATCCTTTCGCAGTGCCGACGAAATGCACTCTCGAATTCGCATCGCGCCGCATGATCTCCTGGGCCACCGCGATTCCCGGATAGATGTGTCCGCCAGTGCCACCGGCAGCAATCATTACTCGCATTTCAATGATCAAAAGCAGTCGCGTTCAACGGCTTCCGCTCGCCGCGCAGTTTGCTCGTCGCTGTTTCGAACAACCCGACGTCGAGCGATCCACTAGCGTGCTGCGAAACGTTGAGCAGGATCCCAACCGCAGCGAGCGTCGGCACGAGCGACGATCCACCGTACGAAATAAACGGCAGCGGAATTCCCTTCGTCGGCACGAGCGAGAGCACGACACTAATATTAAAGAGCGCCTGCGCGACGATGCTCGTCACGATTCCAAGACTCAGCAACATCCCGAAGCGATCCGGCGCAAGCAAAGCCGTGCGCACTCCGCGCCAGAGAAAGAGCGCAAACACCGCGACAACAGCGAGGGCGCCGACTAACCCAAGCTCTTCGCCAACGACTGCGAAGATGAAATCGGAATGTGCGAACGGCAGAAACAGCATCTTCTGTTTGCCCTGCGCGAAGCCGAGGCCATTCGTTCCACCCGAGCCGATCGCGATCAACGATTGCACGACCTGAAAACCGCCACCCTGCTGATCGGCCCATGGATCGAGAAACGTCATCAGACGTTTCAGTCGCCACGGCACGAGGATCAGCAAGCCCGCAGCGGCGACTAACGCCGGAGCGGCGGCCAGCGCGAGATGACGGACGCGCGCACCGGCTGTGAAAATGACAACCGTGAAGATCAGCACGAGCATCATCGCAGTACCTAAGTCGGGTTCGATCACGACGAGCGCCGCGAGAAAGCCAGTCACTACACCACACGGAACAAACGTGCGCCAGAAATCTCCTTCTTCACCCGCGCGCTTTTCGAGGAAGTACGCGAGAAAAATTATGAGAGCGAGTTTTGACATCTCGCTCGGTTGAAGTGAGACGCCGCGAAGTCTTATCCAGCGATGCGCGCCGTTAATAGTGCCAAAACCAAATACGCAAATGAGACCGATCGTGCAGAGAATCAACAGGGCATAAACAATCCGGCGATTCTTCAGTTGTTGATAGTTGAACTGCATCGCGAGCAGCATCACGACGAAGCCGATCGCGACCCAAACACCCTGCTTGAGCACGTAATGAAACTGGTTGCCGTTCTCCTTTTGCGCCAGCACTGCGGACGCGCTGTAGACCATCACGACGCCGAACAGCGCGAGGCCGACAGTCGCCGCGAAGAGCCATTTATCTGGTGCTAGTTTCCGAGCCATTTTTTAGCCACAAAAAGGCACAAAAATCACAAAAGGTGGACTTCGTCTTTGAAGACCTTTCCTCTGTGTTCGAAACTGTCAAACATGTCGAAGCTCGCGCACGCGGGCGCGAGCAGAACCACGTCGCCTTTCTCAGCAGCCGCATACGAACGAGCGACCGCGTCTTTCATATCCGACGCACGCTCGAATGGCGCGCTCGTTCCCAACTCGTTCGCGATCGTCTCTGCATCCTCGCCGATGAGCACGAGCTTTCTCACGTTCGCGCGCACCAGTGGTTCGAGCGGCGCGTATGGCGCTTTCTTCCCTTTGCCACCGAGAATCAACACAACCTTTCCGGCCTCATGCGCGAACGCTTCGAGCGCTTTCAACGTCGCATCGACGCTCGTCGCTTTTGAGTCGTTGTAGAACTTCACGCCCTCGATCTCGGTTACAAACTCCAAACGATGCTCGACTGGATCGAACCGCTTCGCAGTGTCGTTCATCGACTCAAGTGATGCGCCCACCGCGATTCCTGCTGCGAACGCTGCCGCGACATTCTCGACGTTGTGCATTCCACGCAGTTTCATCTCATCAACGTTCAGCAACACCTGCCCGCGATAAATTAGCTCACGCCCGCGCAGGAAAACTCCGTTCTCAACTTCCTTCTTCACGCTGAACCGCATCACTGTGGCGCGCAATCCACTCGCCCACGACGAAACCGTCGGATCGTCGGCATTGAGCACTGCTGTATCTTCCGCGGTCTGGTTCATAAAAATCCGGTGCTTCGCGGCGGCGTAGTCGTTGAAAGTCTCGTAACGATCCATGTGATTCGGCGTCACGTTCAGCACGACTGCAATCGATGGCCGAAACGTCTTGATCGTCTCGAGCTGAAAACTCGAAAGCTCTGCGACCGTCCAGCCATCGTCGCGCGAAGTATCAATCATCGAGATCAGCGCTTTACCGATGTTGCCGCCGACCTGCACCGTCAATCCCGCATCGCGCAGCAGCTCACCGATGAGCGACGTTGTCGTCGTCTTGCCGTTACTGCCAGTGATGGCGACGACGCGTCCTTTCAAATATCGATACGCGAGCTCGACTTCACCGATGACTTCCGCGCCCGCTCGCTCGGCGTAACGGATCGGAATGATCGTCGCCGGAACACCCGGACTAACAACCACGAGATCGAGTTGATCGAGTAACCAACTCGGCGGCTCGCCCGGTAACAAACCCACGCCCAGGTCTTTCAACGCGAGGGCCTCGGGCGTCCATTTCTCGATCGGCTTCTGATCGGTGAGCGCGACAACTGCGCCGTGGCCCACCAGAAATCTCGCCGCGGCAATCCCACTCCGCGCCGCCCCAACGATCAAAACTTTCTTGCCATTAAGAAGCACAAAACAATCAACGCAATTTCAAAGTCGAAAGACTCAACAACGCGAATAAAATCGCCAGTATCAAGAACCGGAAGACGATCTTCGACTCCTTCCAGTCCTGCATCTCGAAGTGATGGTGCAACGGCGTCATCTTGAATAAACGTCGCCCGGTGCCTGTCGTGCGTCGCGTCATCTTGAACACGCCGACCTGCAACATCACGGACAACGCCTCAATCACAAACACGCCGCCAACCATCAGCAACATAAACTCCTGCTTGGTCAGCACCGCCACCGTCCCCATTGCCCCGCCGATGGCGAGACTGCCGACGTCGCCCATGAACACCTGCGCGGGCGGCGCGTTGTACCAGAGAAACCCGAGACTCGCTCCTGCCATCGCGCCGCAAAAAACCGTGAGCTCTGCTGCTTCCGGCCGGTGCGTTAGCTCGAGATATCCGGCCCAACGCGCGTCGCTGCTCAGGTAAGTAAAACCGGTCAACGCGCTCATCGCGATAAACGTGACGCTGATCGCGAGTCCATCCAGACCGTCAGTCAGGTTCACTGCGTTCGACGATCCGAGCAGCACCACGACGATCAGAACGAGATATATATAAGGACCGACAAAACTCTTGTTCGGATCAGCCGTCCATTTCAAAAACGGGATGCTCAGGTTCCACGAATAACCCGTCCCGCCGATCAACTTTGTCGCCGTGTAGAGCACCGCCCAAACACCAACCGCAACCAGTAACTGCGCGAGCAACTTCTGCCGGCCAGTAAGGCCGAGGCTGCGCTGCTTCGCCATCTTCGCGTAGTCGTCGATGAAACCGATCGCCGCGAAAAGAAGGGTCGCGATCATCGCCGTCCATGCATAAACACTGGAGAGTCGCGACCAAAGCAACGTCGAAATCAGAACCGAGCCGACGATCAGCACGCCGCCCATCGTCGGTGTGCCGCGTTTGATCTGGTGCCCTTGCGGACCTTCTTCGCGAATCTGCTGGCCGACGTTCCATTCTTTCAAGGCGTCGATGAGCTTGCCGCCGAAGAAGAGCGAGATCAGAAGCGCCGTGATCGTCGCGTAAGCAGTGCGGAACGTGACGTACTGAAAGACGTTGAGCGCCTTTACGAGATACCAATCCTTGTCCTTGAAATGGACGTAGATGAGTTCGTACAGGAAGTAGTAGATCATTATGTCGAAAACAGTCTCAGAAAGGATTTACATGTCAATCCTGAAAAATCTTGTAAATCCTGTCTAACTAACTCTCGTCTTCTCCCGCCAACGGAAAACGCTCACGCAAAGCTTTGACTATCTTATCCGTCGCCACTCCGCGCGATCCTTTCACCAAAATCAGATCGCCCTCTTTCACTTCCCTGATCAACTGCTCGGCGACTTCATCGGACGAATCGAAAAACCTTGTCGCCGCGAGTCCAGCCTCGCTCGCACCCGCAACGATCTCTCTGCCCAGTCCACGAACGCCCCACAGCACGTCGATCCCGCTGCCTGCGATCTCTCTTCCAACATCACGGTGCAACGACACCTCGTCAGGTCCGAGCTCGAGCATCTCTCCCGCAATCACAACCAGTCGCTTACGCCCGCGACCACCTTCCGACATCGTCCGCACCATGTTCAGCAACGAGCGCGGGTTCGAGTTGTACGAATCGTCGATCACCGTGAAGCCCGCGGCGAAATCAAAAACCTCACCACGCATCTTCGGCGGCTGCGCTGTCTTCAACGCCGCCGCGATCTCTTCCGGCGGTATCGAAAACGCCGTTCCAACTGCCGACGCCGCGAGCGCATTGCTCAGATTGTGACGGCCGCTCATATGAAGCAACGCATGTGCTTCACCCAACGGCGTTCGCAAACGAAACTCAATCTTTCCAAGAGAGCGCGTATCAATCTCAACCGCAGAAATGTCAGCAACGTTGTCGATACCAAACGTCAACGTGCGGCCGCTGTGCTTATCGCGCATCTTCATCACGAGCGCGTCGTCGGCGTTGAGAATCGCCGTGCCTTCAGGTTTCAGTCCCTCGATCAACTCCGCCTTCGCAGCAGCGATGTTTTCGATCGTGCCGAGATACTCGAGATGCACCGGCGCGACCATCAGCTCAACCGCAACATCGGGCGGCGTAATCTTGCAGAGCCGTTGAATCTCGTGTGTCGGCGACGACATTCCCATCTCGAGCACTGCGAGATCGAATTGATCCGGTGAACGATCCTCGCTAACCATGCGCAACACTGACAACGGCAATCCAAGTCCGTTGTTGTAATTCCGCTCGCTTTTCAACACTCTAGACCCGGCGCTTTTCAAAACATGCGCAGTCAACTCTTTCGCCGTCGTCTTGCCCGCGCTGCCAGTGATCGCGACGACTGGTTTTCCCCAGTTCTTGTAAACGCGATGCGCAAGCAGTTGCAACGCAGCGATCGCATCGTCAACCAGCAGCAGACGATCCTTCACGCTTTCAAGGTAAGCATCACCACTCACGCGTTCGGCGCGTGCGACCGCCGCGATCGCGCCACGCTCAAAAGCATCAGGGATAAAGCGATGCGCATCGACAAACTCACCATTAAAACCGGCGCGGGCGTAGTCCTGTTGCGAGAGCGCAAAGAAGAGCTCGCCCGCGCCTACCGAACGCGAGTCGATGGAATAATCTTTTATCTGTTTGTCAAACATCTCGGCGCTGATGCTCTCTGCATTCGCGCCCATCAAAGCCGCTGCCTCGCCAACCTTCACGTGAGTACGGCCTCTTCCTTTTCTCCATGCGAGGACGTGTCAGCCGAATCGAGCAAGCATTCGACGAGCTTCGAAAGCGAGCTCTGGCTCATCGAAACGTTTGCCAAAACCTCGGCAAAGCTTCCAACACGACCCGCGGCAGGACGCACATAACCGCTCGACCCATGTTTTGGGGGATGATTTTGTGCCCGGAGGGATGAACGCTGGCTGCGTAGTCGTCGTCTGCAGTCAGCAATGCCGTAGTGTACGTCATCTGCGAGAGTTGTTTCATCTGTCGGGTTTAACAACTTACTGCGACCTCCCAAAATCAACGTAAATAAGCTGGCCTGTGTTTACTTCTGTTCCCGCCGACGGACTCTGTTTGAAAACTTTTCCCTCCCCGCGCGCTTCGACCTGCAAGCCGAGCTGCGCGCACGTTCGAGCAACATCACGCACGCTGCGGCCACGCAAGTCGGGCATCAGTATCGCCTTGCGTGTCGAGGCAGCGTAGACAACTTCTCCGCTTCTTCCCCCGTTGCTGTCCACGGTTGGCATTGTGGCTTTCCGCTGCTCTTCTGACTGCGCCTGCTCTTCGCGGATCTTCTCGGCGCGCTCGGGATTCTCGTTGATTTGCTGCGCGATCAAATCCGGCGCTGACTTCATCTCGATGTCTGGCTCGATACCGAGTGTCGGCAGCACTTGTTCGGCGACTTCACGAAACACCGGGGCTGCGACGTCGCCGCCGTGATATGCGCCGGTGGGCTCGTCGATCACGACAATGATGACGACCTGCGGATTGCTCACCGGAGCGAACCCGACAAAGGAGCCGACAAACTTCGTCGACGAATAGCTGCGCGTCTTCGGATCGATCTTCTGCGCGGTGCCTGTTTTGCCCGCGGCTGAGTAGCCGTCGAGCTGAGCTTTCTTCGCGGTGCCGTTGAGCGTCACGCCTTCGAGCATTCCTCTTAATGCGATCGCGGTCTCCGTACTGATCACGCGTCGTTGTTCCGGCTGCGCACGATAGACAACGTTGCCGCCGACGTCACGCACTTCGCGGATCAAATGCGGCGCAATTCTCATCCCGTCGTTTGCGAGTGCGCCGAATGCTGAAACCATCTGGACGGGCGTCACGCCGACTTCCTGCCCGATCGCGATCGATCCGATCGACGACGGCTGCCAGCGTTCAACCCTTCGCAGAATGCCATTCGTTTCGCCTGGCAATTCGATTCCCGTTTTCGCGCCGAAGCCGAATCGACGGATGTATTCGTACATCGTCGGGTCGCCGACTCTGATCCCGAGTTTGATCGCCGCGACGTTGCTCGACTTCGCGAGCGCCTCTGGAATCGTTAGCAAGCCGAACGGTTTATGATCGTGGACCAGACGACCGGCAACCGTGATCGCGCCCATCTGGCAATCGATTCGTTCATCAACTCGCGCAAGTCCCTTCTCCAGCGCCGCTGAGAAAGCGACGACTTTGAACGTCGAACCCGGCTCGTAGATGTTTTGCAGCGCCCAGTTTGATCTCGTTTCCGGCTTGGCTTCAGAGACTTTGTTTGGATCGAATGTCGGTGCATTTGCGAGCGCGAGGATTTCGCCGCTACGTGGATCGAGCACGATCACGCTGCCGGATTTCGCGTGCGATTGTTGCACCGCGGCTTGCAGCGCCTGTTCGGCCTGGTACTGAATCGTCTGATCGATCGTCAGCACAACTGTCTGACCATTCTTTGCAGCGATCTCGTAACCTTCGTAAGCCTTGCCATTCGCGTCTTTTTCAACAAAGAGCTGGCCGGGCTCGCCCGAGATCTTCGCGTTGAAAAACTGTTCGACGCCGCCGAGACCTTTGCCGTCGAGTCCGACGTAACCGAGCACGTGCGCTGCGAGTGAGCCGTTCGGGTAGTAACGCTTCGGCTCGAGTTGTGTTTGCACGCCAGGAAGATTTAGCGCGACGACTTTGTTCGCCAGATCTGCATCGAGACGACGCGCGATCCACACGAATCGTTTTTTATCATCGTGTGCCTTGCGAAAGTCAGCAGCGAGTTGCGACTGTTTCAAACCAAGTGACTGAGCGATTTGCTGCGCGTTGCGATCGAGAGTGGCTGTGTCGAGTCCATCCGGATCGATAAATAACGAGACTGTCTGCACGCTGCGCGCAAGTTGTCGCTCTTGACGATCGAGCAGCTCGCCGCGCTGTGGCATCGTTTCGATTTCATTCTGCTGTTGTTGGCGCGCGCGGTTCGCAAGCACGTCGTATTGCGAGAACTGTAGATAGACCAGTCGCGCGCAAACGACGAGCATCCAAAAACCAATAAAAGCCGCGACAAAAAGCGCGCGGCCTGGCGAGACATCAGGTCTGGATTTTGATCGAGCGACGAGGCGTGCCAACATCACCTTGTTTCCTTCTACCCAGCAGCGTGATGAGGACGCTTTCTAATTAGCCGCGGATTAACACGGGTTAACGCGAATTATTTCCGATTTGCCCCGGCCGCGCAGGTTTCAATCCGAGGCGGAGCGCAGCGGGCGCGAGTTTATCCGGCGCCATGGCGCGTTCCTTCTCGAGCGAGAGACGCTGGTTTTCATCGAGCAGTCGTTTGCGCTCGTTGCGCAGGCTCTCGTTTTGATAACCGTACTGCACGGCGGCGAAGTGCTGCTTCGCAGCGAAGACGAAACCGCCGGCGAGAACAAGACCACAGAACAACAACAGGCCGAGACGCGAGAGCGCGGTGACGTCTCGCGTGCGGCGAATCTTTGCGTTGAGTTGATGCTCAGGAAATCTCTTCATGATCGTTTCCTTCTCTGCGTAACCTTTGCGTCCTCTGCGTCTCGGCGGTGCACTGGGCTTAAGTATTCAATCACCGCAGAGGCGCAGAGGACGCTGAGGTTACGCAGAGAGTTTTCTAGCCGCGCGAAGCTTGGCGCTACGTGCGCGCGGGTTCTCGTCAATCTCGCGATCGCTCGGCGCCACGGGCCGTCGCGTCAACACTTCCACAACCTTCCGCGCTCCACACGAACAAACCGGCATTCGCGGCGGACATTCGCAATGTCCCGAAAGTTTTCTCAACTCGCGTTTGAGGATCCGATCCTCCAGCGAGTGAAAACTAATACCGGCAAACCTGCCGTCCGGAATTAAAAGATCGACTGCTGACTCGACAAACTCTCCCAGCCCTTCGAGCTCCTGGTTAACGGCGATTCGCAAAGCCTGAAACGTGCGAGTCGCCGGATGAATCTGGCGCCGCTTGTGCCCACCGGCTGCGTGTCGCACAAGGTCTGCTAACTCCGTGGTGGTCGTTATCGGCTTCCCTTGTTCGCGACGCTCGACGATGCGACGGGCGATGCGTCGTGAGTGTCGTTCTTCGCCGTATTCGAAAATTATTCTGGCAATTTCCGATTCGGGAAGTTGCTGTAGAAGATCGGCTGCGGTAGCTCCGCTGGTCGGGTCCATCCGCATATCTAACGGAGCGTCAAAACGAAAACTAAACCCTCGTTTGGGCGAATCAAACTGCAATGAAGAGACGCCAAGATCGACAAGAATGCCGTTTGGATTGCGCTCATCTGCCTGCTGGAGGACGGCGTCGATGGCGCGAAAGTTGGCTTGAAAAGCATGGAATCGATCTCCGAAAGGCGCTAATCGTTGTCGGGTATAGGCGAGCGCCGCGGGGTCGAGATCCATTCCGATGACGCGAGTGTCGGGGGAGGATTTCAAAATTGCTTCACTGTGTCCGCCAAGGCCAACCGTGCAATCTACAAAGAGACCTCCTCGCTCAGGAGCGAGGAGTTTCAATGTCTCTTCTAGCAGCACGGGGCGATGGGGCGCGCCCATGCCCCCCAAAGGCGCAGCCATCACCACCGCCCCGTGATCTCGTTCAAAGATCCGTCAATGTCAAATTCCAAGTCTCGCAATCGCAGCCTCGTCTTCCTCCGTGTATGGATCGGCGAGCATGCGAGCCTTGAACTTATCGAGCTCCCAAACTTCTAAATAGGTCAGGTAGCCAAGCACCGCCACGTCGCCTAAAACTTCCGCACTCTTACGTAGCAATGGATGTATCAACAGGCGGCCCTGGCCGTCTATCGAGGCTTGCTGACCAAAATAATTCGTTCTATCAAGGAACCTTCTGCGCGCCGGGTCCATCGACGGCAATAACGAAAGCCTCTGTTCGATCGATTCCCATTCCGGCAGTGGGTAAATCCGAACGTACTCGCCAGTGAGGCTCGTGATATAAAAGTCTTTGCCGTGCTTCTCTTCGATCAGTCGCCGAAACTCAGTCGGAACTTTGAGGCGTCCTTTAATATCGATTCGCGCCGTGTAGTTTCCTCGCAGCATGATTTCCGACCTGACGAGAGAGCATTGGTGGGTGGCCTAAAGGAAAAGCGTTGCTGATGATCGGTGTTGCTACGAGGTTGGACCCACTTCCGACCACTTTTGACCACCCAAAGAGAAAATACGCCGCACACCACGGTGTGTCAATAGGTTAGCGTACCCAGATGATCGCCTCGTGTTCGCCTTCCGGGTCATGTCAATCCTGCAAATCTTGAAATCCTGTCTAAGCGTCCGCCTGCCAGCTAAGCTGTAAACAAGATTTCAAGATGTACAGGATTAACGGAATTGGGGCTGCTCGATGTTATATTGGCCCACTGCACAATGACATCGATTCTCCTGTTTGGGTTGCTGGCGGCGGGCGCCAATGTCCTCGGCGGGCTCGTTCTGGTTAAATCAGGCGCGCACCGCTACGGCGAACGCTTCCTTAAATACCTCGTCGCGCTCGGCGCAGGCTTCATGCTCGCCGCCATCTTCATAGAGATTCTCCCGGAAACAGTCGGCATTTGGACTAGCGCAGCACCACAGCGCCCAGCTCCGGAAGCAGTCGCGGGCGCGATGACACTGCTGCTCGCCGGCTATCTCTCGATACAGTTTTTCGAGCACACGCTCGCCCCGCACTTCCATTTCGGCGCAGAAACACACCCGGAACACTTTCTACGCCGGTCTTCTGCGTACACCGCTGTCGGTGGTCTTTGTATTCACACCTTCTTCGACGGTGTCTCGATTGCATCCGCTTTTCTAGTCAACTTCAAAGTGGGAATCCTCGTGTTTATCGCGATTCTGCTCCACAAAATGCCTGAAGGTTTTACTGTGGCATCGATCATGCTTGCGACTGGACGGTCGACCCAGAAGGCTTTGATTGCGACTGCGGCGGTCGGCGCCGCGACTCTGGCAGGTGTGATCGGCGTCGCTTTGCTACAGGAACGTGTAAACAACGCGGTTGGTTATGCGCTACCGTTTTCTGCCGGCGTGACGCTTTATGTAGCCGCCAGCGACCTGATCCCCGAGGTGAACTTTAAAGAAGAAAGAAACCCCACGGTCTCGATTGTCGTTTTTGGAGGAGTTGCTCTCTTCTATTTACTGCATCGCTTGATAGAGGGTTAGCACTGACGAGATTTCGCCATTGCACGCGCGCTTGAAAAAACTACTTTTTGCCTCGGCCGGCTTCGGCCTTCTGCTCGTGGTCTTCTCGGTCAGGGTAAACGCCCAGACCACACCGCAGTCGCCTGTTCCACTGCCAGTTCCCTTCAATCCGATCGTCGACAACGCTCACGTTATCGATAGCGACACACGACAACGTCTCGAGCAGATCTATCGCGATCTGAAGGAGCGCGGGAATATCGAATACGCCGTGCTGACGGTCGACACGACAAACAACCGCGACATCTACGACTTTTCACTCGCAGTCGCGCGCGGCTGGGGCATCGGAGCGAAAGACAGCGAGAAGGCTGGCTTCCTGCTCGTCGTCGCGATTCAGGACCGCAAGTACGTCACACAAGTGAGCCGTCACCTTGAAGGCGATCTGCCGGACGGACTCGTGGGCCAGATTCAACGCCAACGACTGGTGCCGCAGTTCAGACAACGGAACTACAGCAAAGGCATACGCGACACGATCGAGGCTTACGTCGCGACACTCGGAGAAAAACGTGGCTTCAATGTTGAAGGAATCGGTGAGAACCAGGCTGTCGAGATTCAAGAGCAACCGCAGCAAAGAGCTCCGCAAGCGACTTTGAGCACAGTGTGCTGCGGCGCGATCGTGATCATTTTCATTTTGATTCTCCTGTCTTCCGCATCGAGAAGAAGAGGCGGTTTCGGAGGAGGAGGAGGAAGCGGCTGTTTGCAGGCGCTGCTGTGGGGAAGTTTGTTCAGTAATCTTGGTGGCGGTCGACGCAGTGGATGGGGCGGAGGAGGATTCGGTGGTGGTGGAGGCTTCGGCGGCGGTGGGGGTGGATTTGGTGGCGGCTTTGGCGGAGGTGGCGGTTGTTTGCAGGCGCTGCTGTGGGGAAGTTTGTTCAGCAATCTTGGTGGCGGTCGACGCAGCGGCTGGGGCGGAGGAGGGTTCGGCGGCGGTGGAGGTTTTGGCGGCGGTGGTGGTGGATTTGGTGGCGGTTTTGGCGG
>DASYFE010000044.1:0-3741 GCA_036498585.1 Pyrinomonadaceae bacterium
ACAGAGGTTGCACAGAGAAAGCCCCGAATACCGATCGATTTCGTGCTAATCTGTGCAATCGGTGGTTCCCCAGTAAATGAGAGAGTGTCCCGCTTGTAGGCGCTGCTACCCCGACGAAGTAAATCACTGTCCCAAGGACGGTGATGAGACCACGCCTTCTCTTTTAGGTGAACCCACACTCGATGCCCGCTACCTGCTCGAACGACGTCTCGGGCAAGGCGGCATGGGCGTCGTTTTTCAGGCGCGACACATCTTTCTCAAAACCTCTCATGCGATAAAAGTCATCCTTCCGGATCTGGTCGGAAACGATCCGATGCTCACCACGCGCTTTCGGCAGGAAGCACTTGCCGCCGCCGCGATTCGTCACCCGAACATCATCGCCGTCACTGACTTTGGCGTCGTGCGCGGCACGATGCCTTTTCTCGTGATGGAATTTGTGAAAGGTCGATCGCTCCACGAGATCCTCGCGTACGAGGGAGCGATGCCGCCGCAGCGTGCGTGGGAGTTTATCAGCGCGATCGCCGCCGGTGTCGGAGCGGCGCACCGGCAGAACATCGTGCATCGCGATCTGAAGCCGTTGAACATCATGGTCCAGGACGACGTGCCGATCCCGGAAGGCGTGAAGATTCTCGACTTCGGACTCGCTAAGATCAAATCAGGTGAGCTGCTGGGCTCATTCGTGCAAGCGCAAACGAGCGGGTTGATGGGCTCGCCGTTCTACATGGCTCCGGAACAGTGGTCCGACGAAGAGCCGGACGCGCGTGCTGATATTTACAGTCTCGGCGTGATTCTCTACCAGATGCTTTCGGGTGAAGTGCCGTTCAAAGGTTCTTCGATCCCGTCGATCATGAAGAAGCATCTGACGCTGCAGCCGCCGAGCTTTCAGTCGATGGGAGTTTCGGTGCCGCCGGCGATCGAAGCGGTCGTGCGTCATGCACTGGAGAAGGAAGTCGAAGCGCGCATCGATTCGGTTCCAAACTTTCTTCGTGAGCTTCACGCGGCGTTGAACTCTTCGCCGGTTGTTGCCGCGGCGCTCAAGAAAACAATAGCAATGGATCCGAACCGGACCATCGCTTCAAACACGCAACCCGAGATTAAAAAGACTTCCGGTCTGAGTGCAACACAGCCCCCGATCTCGCCGGAAACTAATTTCGGTACTTCGCTCAACTCGCTCGCCGGCACAGTCAGCGACGCGCACTTAGACAAAAAGATCGACGGCGACGCACAGCGCAAGGAACAAGACCGCGATCGTCGCGAGAAGGAACAACAGGAAAAACTCGAGCGCATGGCGCTACAGGCGAAAGATCTCGAAGACCGGCTCGAGCGTTTGTCCGGCAGCATGCCGCCGGCGATGGACCCGGAAGTAACGCGAGTGCAGGGAACTGCAACGAATCGCGAGTGGGTCGCCGAATCCGTTCCCGCGGGCTCCGTTGGCCCAGGCAAGCAGATGATCGTGGATCTTTCGCCAAAGCGAAAAAGTCCACCACCGCTGCTGTACATCGGCGCCGCAGTGTTTGTGCTGGTCCTCGCTGGTGTTGGCATCACTGCTTATATGATGATGCGACCCGGTCCCCGTCCTGCCGATCCAACGCCGACTCCGACGCCGGTCACACCGCCAAAAGTAAAAGCCGAGCTGCTGCCAATCAACGGCGGAACGTTCCAGATGGGACGCAAGAACGGCCCACTTCAGGAGACTCCGGCCCACCTGGTGACCGTAGAGCCCTTCTCGATGGACCGCACTGAAGTAACCAACACGGAATACGCAGAGTTTGTAAGAGAGACAAACCACACACCCCCAAGCCACTGGATCTCGAACAAACCGGCGTTTGGGCAAGAGCTGTGGCCGGTCGTGAATGTCTCGTTTGACGATGCGACTTCTTTTGCCGCATGGCGATCGAAGCGCGACGGCGTTAGTTATCGCCTGCCGACCGAAGAGGAATGGGAATACGCCGCGCGAAACGGCGAGCAAAGCGATTTGTATCCGTGGGGACCGGATTGGAAAGACAAAGTCGCGGTGGTGAAGGATGCGACGCCCGCGCCGGTGGGTTCTCGTCCGGAAGGGAAGAACAAATGGGGCGTTTTCGATTTGATCGGAAACGTTTGGGAATGGACCTCCTCAAAAGTCTCGGTTTATCCGGGCAATCCGACCAAAATTCCCGTTAGCGCCCAGGATTGGGTAACGATTCGAGGTGGTTGTTACGTCAGCGATCCGTCAAAAGCTGACACGCCGGTGACGGCTTGTTTGCGTGAATTTGTGCCACCATCGACTAAGACGACGCTGCTGGGATTCAGGCTCGTGCGGAATCAGTGAGAACTGATCTACAATCCATCGCAGTATTTCTTCAGTGATCCATAAGTTCTCGTTTTTGCATCATGGAGAATCAATAATGAGTACTAACGCAATACTGCGCGCCGTGTTTTTAGGCTCAGCCGCGCTTTGTTTGAGCTTGTTCACGGTCGCGAGTGTTCATGCTCAGGACGTGGGTGGCGACGTCGGCGGCGGCGCAGGAATCTTCCGGGCCAAGAACCCCGAGACGAAGAAAAGCGCAAGTAAACCCGTCGCCGGAGCGAAACCCGCTAACCGGCCGACGCCAACCACGCGCGCCACCGCCGAGCGGATCGAAGACTTGTTGGACAAAGGCAACGAAGCCCGCGACGCGCGCAAGTTTGCGGACGCTGAAACTGCGTACAAGGACGTGCTGAAACTGAAAGCCCGCGACGCACGCGCTGCCTACGGATTGGGTAACGTATACTCCGATCAGCAACGTTGGGACGAAGCTGAAGCAGCTTACCGGAATTCTGTAGCGTGGGCTCCGGCAGACGCCGACGCTTACGTGGCGTTGAGCGTCGTACTCGTGCAGCCGAGCGCGGGTGGCGACAACGCCAAGCGCCTCGCTGATGCGGAAGCGTTCGCGCGACGCTCGGTCCAGATCGATCCGAAGAACGCTGTTGGTTGGGACCGTCTCGGAGTAGCGCTGCAGGCCCGCGGTCTTTTGAATAGCGAAACTGAACATTCATATCGGCGCGCCATCGAGCTCGATCCGCAGTTTGCCGCCGCGTACGCACACCTGGCGCGCATGTTGAATCGCTCAGGCAAGTCGTCTGATGCTGCGCCGTTGTATGAAAAAGCGACCGAGCTGGCAAAAGATCCGGCGACGCTAAACCTGATTGCCGACTCGCTCCAGGGCGAGCAGCTTTGGCCCCAATCCGAGCCGGTGCTTAAACGAGCCCTCGAGCTTGATTCAAATAACCTGACGTCGTTGTTACTGATGGGACGTTACTTAATCGTTTACAGGAGATTTCAGGAGGCCGAGCCATATTTGAAGTCGGCGACTGAGGTAGCGTCGCGCGCGTTTCAACCTTTCAATCTTTTAGGTCGTGCTTACCTGGGAATGGATCGGTTCGGTGACGCTGAATCAACCTACGAACGCGCCTCGACACTCGCCGCTGCCGGCGAGAAGAAACAGCTTGCCGGACTCTACGGCTTTGAAGGTGTCGGTGACGGCTATCTTAAGTCCAACCAGAAAGACAAAGCCGTTCGCGCGTACCAGCGTGCGCTCGAACTGGATCCAAACAATAATGGCGCTGCCCAGAAGCTCGCCAAAGCGCGTGCTAATTGAGTGCCAACGATGCTTCTCTCTGTGCAACCTCTGTGTTCTCTGTGTCTCTGTGGTTAACTAATTTGCAGCAAAAACTCACCACAGAGACACAGAGAACACAGAGGTTGCACAGAGAAAATTC
>DASYFE010000045.1:0-2292 GCA_036498585.1 Pyrinomonadaceae bacterium
GCCGATCTACGAACCGGGACTCGAGCAGCTCGTCTTAAAAAATACCCAGGCTGGTCGCCTCAGATTCACCACCGACGTCAAACAAGCAGTAGAACAAGCTCTCGTCATCTTTCTCGCTGTGGGCACGCCGCCCAAGCCGGACGGATCGCCGGATCTCAGTTTCGTCGAACAGGCTGCATCATCCGTGGCCGAGTTTATGAACGGCTACAAAGTGATCGTCACCAAGTCGACCGTGCCCATCGGAACCGGCGAACACCTTCGCACGCTGATCAACGAGCGTAAGAAAACGCGCGCTAACTTTGGCGTCGTTTCGAACCCGGAGTTTTTGAGAGAAGGCGCCGCTATCAACGACTTCATGCGTCCCGATCGCGTCGTGATCGGCAGCCGCGACGAAGAAGCGATCGCGATCATGAAGGATCTCTATCGCCCGCTTTACCTGATTGAAGCGCCGTTTGTGATCACTTCGCTCGAAGCTGCGGAGCTCGCGAAGTATGCGGCGAATGCATTCCTCGCGACGAAGGTTTCGTTTATCAACGAGATCGCCAACCTTTGCGACAAGATCGGTTGCGACGTCCACGACGTTGCACGCGCGATTGGTATGGATAAGCGCATCGGAAGTAAGTTCCTACACCCGGGACCAGGTTTTGGCGGTTCGTGCTTCCCGAAAGACACGCGCGCGCTTTCATCTGTAGCTCGACAGTACGACTCTGAGTCGAGGATCGTCGATGCGGTAATCGAAGTGAACCAGCGGCAAGGCCAGATGATGTTGGCGAAGATCCGCAAGCTTGTTGGTACACTTCAAGACAAGAGAGTCGCCGTGCTTGGTCTCGCTTTCAAGCCGGAGACTGACGACATGCGCGAAGCGCCCGCAGTCGGCATCATTCGCAGCCTGCTCGAAGAAGGCGCGCGGATCCGCGCGTATGATCCGGTGGCAAGGCACGAAGCAATGAAAGTGCTGCCGGAGATCGATTACGCTGACGACGAATACACCGCGGTGCAAGGCGCAGATGCGCTCGTCTTCGTTACGGAGTGGAACCAGTTTCGCGCGCTCGACATGATTCGCATACGCGACCTGATGACGACTCCGAAGATTGCCGACTTGCGAAATATTTACGATCCGGAAGACATGCGGGAGTTTGGTTTTGAATACGTTGGAGTGGGCAGGTAAAAATTCAAGCACATGCCATTGACGGGAACAGCGCTGGTAACTGGAGGAGCGGGTTTTATCGGTTCACACATCGCTGCGGCCCTGATGGCCGGCGGCGCCCGCGTACGCGTGCTCGACGATTTGTCGACGGGGCATCGTGAGAACATCGAAGAGATCGGAGGCGATCTCGATTTCATCGAAGGCAGTGTAGCTGATGAAGCGCTGCTGAAAAAGGCGCTCGATGGTGTCGAGGTAGTCTTTCACGAAGCCGCGATTCCGTCGGTGCCGCGTTCGGTAGATGAGCCACGACAAACTCACATCGCATCTGTTGACGGGACATTTTCTCTACTCGTAGCAGCTCGAGATAACCGGGTCAGGCGCGTGGTCTATGCGGCTTCGAGCTCTGCGTACGGCGATCAGCCGACGCTGCCGAAGGCTGAGCAGATGCTGCCGGATCCACTGTCGCCTTACGCAGTGGCGAAACTGGTTGGTGAGTATTACTGCCAGGTGTTTACGCGCGTCTACGGTTTGGAGACCGTGTCGCTGCGCTACTTCAACGTTTTTGGACCACGGCAGGATCCGGGCTCGCAGTATTCAGGAGTCGTTTCACGGTTTATCAGCACGCTCTTATCCGGCGAGCAGCCGGTGATCTATGGCGATGGTGAGCAATCGCGCGATTTCACTTACATCGATAACGTTGTGGCGGCAAATCTGAGGGCGGCGTCGTCGAAAGAGGCTTCGGGGAGAGTGATCAATGTCGCGAATGGAGAGCGGATCACGTTGAATGAGCTGCTGTCTGAGTTGAAGGAGTTGACTGGTAAGCAGGAGGTGACGGCGGAGTATCGAGAGGCTCGCGTCGGTGATGTGCGGCACAGTCTCGCTGACATTACGCTCGCGAGGGAATTTCTGGGTTACGAGTCGAAGGTCGGGTTGCGCGAGGGATTGCAGCGCACGATCGACTGGTGGAAGAACAGCAGATTCAGCCACCGCTGAACGCGAATTACCGTCAGGACAAGTTAGGAACTTGTTCTATTCTTCGAACAGCTGTTTCAAGCTCTTCACGTATGGCGGACGAGCGACGCCTTTATCAGTAATAATCGCCGTGATGAATTGGTGTGGCGTCACATCGAACGCCGGGTTGTGAA
>DASYFE010000046.1:0-17923 GCA_036498585.1 Pyrinomonadaceae bacterium
CGAGTCGCCGGCGCGGCAAAATGGCGGCTGGATCTGCGGCCGACAGCAAGGCCGCCAGATGTGTCGGGACGATCTTGAGGCAGTCGATTTGGTTCTTCTTAAAATATTCCGCCAAACGATCGGGGTCGGCCGAGTCCTCCTCCGCAATCAGATGTAAGGTTCCTCCTTTACATAACGCGGAAAACACGGCGGTATTCCCTAAATCGGCGGCAATCGTGGAGACGCTCGCAAAGCTGCTGCCGGCGGGAAGATCAAGGGCTTCCCGGATTCCGGTGATGTAATTCACTATTTGTCGATGCTCGACGGCGACACCTTTGGGTCTGCCAGTCGAGCCGGAAGTGAAAATTACATAAGCAAGATTTTGATCCGAGATCTTACTGGCAGGATTTTCTGTGCTTTCGCCGGCAATCACTTCGGCGTCGGTAGTGAGACACACAAGTTGCGAACTCAGCTCTGCCGACAGTTCGGCGCGGCTGACGAGCACTCGCACTCCAGCTTCTTCCAAAATCATGCTGCGCCGCGACAGCGGTAAACCAGGATCTAGCGGGACGTACGCGCCACCTGCCTTCAAGATCCCCAGCAATCCAACAATGAGATCGACTGAACGTTCGAGACACAAACCGACCGGCACGTCTGGTCCAACACCAAGCTTCATCAGATGATGAGCAAGCTGGTTCGCGCGCGCGTTCAGCTCGCGGCGATTCAGCATTTCAGCTTCGCAAACGAGAGCAACATCGTCAGGACTTTCGAGGACCTGTGCTTCAAATAACTCAGTAACAGTTTCCGTTGGTACAGACCGTTGAGGCGGGTTGAATTCGGCGAGCACGAGTTGCCGCTCCTCGTCGCTCAACATTTCCAGATCGGCGGCCGCAGCATTTGGTCTGGAGATCGCGTCTTCGATCAGCGTCTTCAGTTGGTTCACGAGACGCTCGACGTCAGGGACTTCGAACACGTTGGCGTCAAATTGGAGCGAGGCTCGGAATCGATCGTCAAAGTCGTTAACAACAAATTTGAGCTTGAAGCGATCGATGCAAGCGTCGCGTTCATAAAGTGAGAACTTTACGTCACCCGCAGAGAGCATCTCCGCGCGTTTGTGAAACTCAAAGCAGAACGGGAAAAAGCTGTCCCACGAGAAGTACTCCTGCCATCGTTGCGCTTCGTGTTCGATCGCGGCCACTTGCTGCATGAGGTTTTCGAAAGTGAGATCGTTTGAGAGGCCGGCGCGTATCGGCAGGAATGTTGAGAACAGTCCGAGGGCGTTTTCCAACTCGGAAAACTTGCGTCCATCAAACAACACGCCCGCGACCGGATTTGAGCTTCCGGTGTGGCGCGCGATCAGTATTTGCCAACACGCAAGCAGGAACGCTGAGGGACGATTGGTGACGGCTTTGATTCGCGCGGTCGTAATCCCTGATATTTCCAACTGGAGCGAGGCAGGGTAAAAAGCGCCGGTTTGCTTTTCGAACGAGAACTTAACAGACTCAACATCCGACAGGTCCTGGTTTTTCCAAAACCGTCTGGCTGCTGAACCAGCTTCACCTTCGAGCAATTCATTCTGCCACTCAGCGAAGTCGGCATACTGCATCGTTTCTTCAGTTCGTGGGTTTCCGGCGTACGCAGCCGCTATTTCACTCACCAGATACTGAAAGGACACGACGTCGATACTAACCGCAGGCAAACTGACGATCAGAGTATGTTGGGCTGACGATCCGGGTCTCAGAAAGGCGCGCAAAGGTGGTCGTTCGTAGTCGATCTTTCGCTCAATAAGCGCCTGTTCATCGAGGGTGTAAAACTCGAAATCGGGACGGTCACTTATGATCTGGACCGGAATGGTCATTCCCGGCAACAGCTTGAAAGTTGTCCGTAAGATCTCGAAGCGTTCGACGACCTGCCGAATTGCCCGTTGCAAAAGCTCCGGATTCAGTTCCCCATCGACTATAACGACGCAAGCCGCACTACGCTCAGACTGCCCCAGCAGCCACAGATGCTTCTGTTGCGGCGATAGGCGATAGCCTTCGATGATTTCCTTCGACATCGCTTAGTTCTAGTTTCTTCTCTGCGGCCCTCTGCGTATCTCTGCGTTCTCTGCGTTTAATGACAGGGCCGTAGAGACGTTACCCCATGCCGACCACTATCTTTCGCGCGCCGCGAAACGGGCGTCTGCCATGCGCCGCCAGCAAATTATCGAGAAGAAGAATATCGTGTTTCTGCCAGCTAAAGACGACCGCTTCCTTTGTATATATCTCACGAATTTGTTCCAGTGCACTCTCTTCGATCGCCGTCCCATCGCCGTAATAAGCATTGCGCGGCGGTTCGCCATCCGCGAGCGATAACAAAGAGTCTCGAACGTCCGACTCGAGGCTGGAAACATGAAACAGATGAGCTTGATTGAACCAAACCGGCTCGCCGGTGTGTGGATGGTTCGCGACGGCCTGACAAACCTGTGAGGTGCGTAGAATGTCTTGATCCTTCCACTCGAATTGAATGTCTGTTTTGCGGCAGTAGGCTTCGACCTCCGCTCGATCGGTTGTCTGAAAAACGTTCTGCCAGGAAAGATCGAGCGCCTCACCGTAATTTCGCACGTACATCACGCCCTTGTTGATAAAGCTTTCTCGAATGGCCGGCGCGACCAGATTGAAAACTTTGCGGCTATCGGCAATCGGCGTCTCGCCACCTTCAGGCGCGGGCTCGACACAGAAGAATCCGAGCATCCCCGGCCACTCGCGCGTGTAAGACATCTCGTTGTGCAGCGGAATGGACTGATGTGCGGGATACTCGGTCGAAGTGTAGATGCGGCCACTTACTTCACTGCGCGGCGTCGAGCGATACGAGTATGGGAGCAGATCGCCAATCAGCACCCGCAAAAACTGCTCAAACTCTTCGACTGAGTTTGGGTTGAAGCCGCGAAACAGGATGGCGCCATGCTTCCGGAGTTTCTGCACGATCGAATCACGGTTGTTGCTGGTCCACTCCGTCAGGCTGAGCGCATCGACAGTCGGCTCCAGCACGAGGGGCAAACTGGCGTCCGCTCGCAACAGACTCTCTTTGACTAGAGCTTCCGCCGAGAGCGCGATTGCCTTGCGCCTTGGCCTGGCGTTCATCGATGGTGGTTGATCCACGGTTCCCTCTGTACTCTGCTTCTCTGTGCAACCTCTGTGTTCTCTGTGTCTCTGTGGTTAACTCACCACAGAGACACAGAGAACACAGAGATTGCACAGAGAAGCGATCTCAGGTTTTTGTGACGACCTTGCGTCTGGCCGACTTCAGTTTCTGCCGACTCATTTCTTCGGTCGCAGCGCTCAGCTTCTCGTTCATAGCGGTGCGCAATGCACTCAACTTAATATCAGGCTGCTCGGCGACTAAACCGACAAGAGTCTTGAATTGTTCCGCGATACCCTGAATAGTTTGCGCCTCAAAAAGATCGGTGCTGTAGGTAAACGCGCCTTCAAGTCCGTTTGCGCTTTCCCACAAAGTCAGTTGCAGATCGTGGCGCGTCGCAGCGTTGTCGATGGCGATCGATTCCATCGACAAGCCGCGAAACTCTTCACGTTCGATCTGCACGTTCTGCAACACGAACCAAACCTGGAAGAGCGGGTTGTAGCTGGTCGTGCGCACGGGTTTCAATTCGTCAACCAGCTTTTCAAACGGTAGATCCTGATTAGCAAAAGCGGCGATTGCCGACTCGCGCGTGCGGCCCAGACTTTCGCGGAAGGCCGGATCTCCCGAGAATTGCGCACGCAGAATGATCGTGTTTGCAAAGTATCCGATCAGCGCTTCCGTATCGGACTGGTTTCGTCCCGCTGTCGGCGAGCCGACAACGAGATCGCTCGCATTTGTCAGATATGAAAGCAATGACTGGAACGTCGTCAGCACTGTCATGAAAAGCGTGGCATTGCCGGCGCGCGCCACTGTTTTCAGTTTATCAATCGTCTCCTTGCCGATGACGAATGAATGCCGAGCGCCGCGAAAGCTCCGCGACACTGGCCGCGGCCGGTCGGTTGGCAAGTCAATAACGGGGGGAGCGCCGGCGAGTGTTTGTCGCCAGTAATCGAGTTGGTTTTGCAGTCTCGCACCACTCAGCCACTCGCGCTGCCAACTCGCAAAGTCGCTGTATTGCAAAGTCAGCGGTAACAGTGCCGGCGTGTCCCCGCTGCTGAATGCGTTGTAGCAGGCAACCAGCTCGCGCATGAAAATGCCCACCGACCAAGCGTCACTGATTATGTGATGCGTGGTCAGCAGCAGCACATGTTCATCAGGACCAAGTTGCAGTAATGTCATGCGCAGTAAAGGGCCACGCGACAGGTTGAAAGGACGCTGCGCCTCCTCGGACGCCAACTCCTGCATTCGTTCGTCCGAACTGAGATCGATCAACTGAATCTCGACCGCAGCATTTTCCGCAATCGATAAAGCGGGCTTGCCGTTGTCGCTAATGAAACTCGTGCGCAACACTTCGTGACGCAAGACAATTTCGTTCACGCTCCTTTGCAGAGCTGCCACATCGAGCGAGCCACGCAGCCGAAGCATTCGCGGTATGTTGTAGGCTGCACTGTTGGGCTCAAGCTGATCGAAGAACCATAAACGTTCCTGCGCAAAAGACAGCGTTGGCGCCCTCTCAGTGTGGACCAGCGGAACATCTTCACTAACGATTTGTGTCGCTGCTTCAACTCTCTTCGCCAGCTCCGCCACCGTCGACGCTTCAAATAGAACACGCAACGACAAGTCGACGTTAAATGACTCACGAATGCGTGAGGCGATGCGCGCTAGCAACAATGAATGACCACCGAGTCCAAAAAAGTCATCATTGACGCCAATCTCCGCCACATTCAGAACATCGGACCAGATGCCGGCGAGGATCTGTTCTACGGCAGTCCGTGGCGCTACGAACTCCTTTCGCGCAACAGGACCTGGACGTGGCAAAGCTAACCGGTTGATCTTGCCACTGGCCGTCAACGGAAACGCGTCGAGGAATACAAATGCAGCCGGAATCATGTAGCCCGGCAGCTTGCAACTCAAATGATCACGTAACTCATCCGGCGATACCTCTCCATCGGCAACGACATACGCGACGATCTGTTTCTCGCCTCGTTCATTGTCAGACGCAACCGCAATAGCCTGATCAACCTGCGCGTGCGTCGCTAGCTGCGCCTCGATCTCTCCAAGCTCAATGCGAAATCCTCGCACCTTCACTTGATGATCGCGTCGCCCGCGATATTCGATATTCCCGCTAGCCAGATAACGGCCAATGTCTCCGGTCCTGAACAACCGCGCACCATTTTCCGGACTGAACGGATCGGGCACAAACTTTTCCGCAGTCAGTGTTGGCTGATCTAAATAACCGCGGGCCAGGCCTTCGCCGCTGACGCAGATCTCACCCGGCACATCCACGGGCACAGGCTGGAAATTCGCATCGAGAACATAAACACTCGTGTTGGCGATGGGCCGGCCGAGAGGAATCCCCGCGAGCCCTTCCGTTCGATCTACTTCGTAGCACAAAACGTCTGCCGCAACTTCCGAAGAGCCATACAGGTTTATCAACAAAGTCTGCGGCAACTTTTGTCGGAAGCTCGTCGCTAACTCAACCGGAAGCGTCTCGCCACTACAAACGCAAATACGTAAGTGGCCAAGCTGCTGCGCGAGGTCTTCACCAAGCTCAAGCATGACGCGCAATAGTGAAGGCACGAGGACGAGTCGCGTCACGTTGTTCGTTGCTAACGCATTGATGAAGCGTTGCGGATCTTTCAAGACGTCGTCTGGAATTATGACGAGCGGTACGCCCTGTAGCAGTGGGCCGAATATTTCCCAAATCGAATCGACAAAGCTTAACGAAGTCTTTTGACAGCAAACTTCGCTTTCGACAAATGGATATGCGCGCCACATCCATGCAAAACGATTGATCGACGCGCGATGTGAGCTCACTACACCTTTGGGCCGGCCGGTAGAGCCTGACGTGTAAATAACGTGAGCTGAGTTTTCAGCCGAAGCTAACTCTGCAGGAGCTTCCGGACTCTCGCGCGCGATCTCCGGCCAGTCGCTGTCGAGATAAATCGTTTCTCCAGTCCAGGACATCAACGATAGGCGCTTTTGCGTCAATAGCGCGCGCGCCTGGGAATCTGCCTGGATGAAGGCAATGCGCTCCTCAGGAAAGGTCGGCTCTAACGGCACATAGGTCCCGCCGGCTTTCAGTATCGCCAGCAAGCCAACGATCATTTCAACAGAGCGTTCGACACAAATCGCGACGCGCACTTCCGGTCCCACTCCGCGCTGGCGGAGATACTGCGCCAATTGATTAGCGCGCGCGTTCAATTCAGCAAACGTCAAACGCGTCGTATCGCACACAACCGCCACGTCAGCGGGCGTGAGTTGGGCCTGCTCTTCAAAGAGCTGATGAATACTTTTCTGATACGGAAACTCCGCGGTGGTCGCGTTCCACTCGATCAATATCTGTTTTCGCTGAGCAGTTGTCAGCAGCGAGAGATCCGCAATGTGAGCGTCCGGATTAGTCACAACCGACTCGAGCAAGGTCGCGTAGTTATTCAACATTCGCTCGATCGTCTCGCCGTCAAACAGGTCCGAGTTGTACTCCATGACGCAAAGCAGCGCGTCGTCCTGTTCTCTTACTAACAGCAGCAAATCAAACTTCGCTGTCTCTGTCGGGATCTTCACCCGGCTCGTGCTGAGACCGTTCAGGTTGGGCTGTGGCGGCGCCGTGTTCTGAAACTGGAACATCACCTGGAATAACGGATTGCGATTCAGATCGCGTTGCGGTTGCAACTCTTCCACGAGCTTTTCGAACGGTAAGTCCTGATGAGCGTACGCTCCTACCGCCGTTTCTTTGACCTGGTCCAGTAACGCTCGAAACGTTGGATTGCCCGAAAGGTTCGCACGGAGCACGAGGGTGTTGATGAAGAACCCGATCAGGTCTTCGATCTCTACACGGTTGCGTCCGGCGATCGGAGAGCCGACGACGATGTCGTCCTGGTTGGAGTAGCGCCACAGCAGAGTCTGAAATGCGGCGAGGAGCGTCATGAACAGAGTAGCGCCTTCACGATTGCTCAGTTCTGCCAAACGACTGGAGAGGTCGCTCGAAAGAGTGTGGACTTTGTAAGCTCCGCGAGATAGTTGTTCCGCAGCGCGCGGCCGATCGGTGGGGAGGTCGAGAATACCGGTTACGTCGTGAAGTTGTTTTTTCCAGTACGAGAGTTGAGTTTCAAGCACCTCGCCCTGCAACCACTTTCTTTGCCACTCAGCGTAATCCGCGTACTGGATTGGCAACGGTTCAAGTGGCGGGGACTCGCCCGTCGAGAACGCGTTGTAAAGCGCTTCCAATTCTCTGAACAGTATTCCCGCCGACCATGCATCGCTGACGATGTGATGGGTGCAGAGCAGCAGAATGTGCTCGTGCTCGTCGAGCCGCAGCAAACTCGCGCGGATGATTGGACCGCGAGCAAGATCAAACGGTCTTAAAGACTCTTCGCGAATGATTTGATTCGCACGATCTTCTCGTTCGTCCGCAGAGAGATCGATATGTGTGAGAGGGAGCTCGGCCTTCTCATCAATGAACTGTTGCAATACTCCATCCACCGAAGCGAAGTAGCTGCGAAACGGCTCATGTCGAGAGACGATCTCGTTTAAGGCTCGTTGCAAAGCGGGGATGTCGAGTGCGCCGCTTAGGCGCATCGCGCGGGGAACGTTGTAGAGCGCGCGGTTCTCTTCGATCTGATCGAGAAACCATAGACGCTGCTGTGCGAACGAGACCTCTGCTGAAGAGTGGTTAGCTCGGGGCGGAATCGCACGCGGGCTGCCCTGCTTGAGTCTCAGCTCGAGCAAGGCTCGCTTGGCGGGAGAGAGTTGTGCAATCCGCGAGCTTAATTCTTCCATCGGGGCGTCCGTTCAGCCTCAACTCCGGGATACGCTAACGGGCTGGCAAGGCCTGCTATATATATGGAGAAAGTACTAATGCAGGTGCGTATTCCTCAGCTTTTTGAGGAGATTGCGGCTATAAGCCACATGGAAGCAAATTGATCGAGGGCACAACTGCTACGCGGGCGATAATAACACTCGAATGATCGAGCATCAATCGGCGGTTTTTAGTGGATGCTATGAGATCTTCTCTGTGCAACCTCTGTGTTCTCTGTGTCTCTGTGGTGAGTTCTTACTGTCCTATGGATTCCAAGCCGCTCTGCCATTTCCTTTTGAGACAACCTGAGTGCTCTACGAATCTGCAATAACTTCTCTGCTAATCGTTTAGGTCTGCGTGCGTGGCCCATGCTGTTAAATAAAGAAGAAAAGGCGCTACTGACACTCACTTCAGTAGCGCCTATCTAGGGCATCAGGCTTGGCCCCCTCACCAAGGCCATGACGACGCCCCGGCCTCACACTCTGGGCGAGGTGTGAGGCTAGCCGCAAACTAGGCAGCTTTATATCCGTTGCGAAAAGCGCATCGCAACACTTCAACGAAGGATAGGATTTCTAAAAAGAATGAAAGAAATTTTCAGCGTTTCGGAGACACACGTTTACTATCTCGCTGCAACGCGAGTGTGAGGGACTACCAGCAAGCCAAATCAGAACTAACGGTAAATCAAATTGAGAACCGTTAGCAGGATAGATGTAGCGGTGCCGCTTGTTGTCGTTGTGCTCGCCGGAGTTGGTGCCGGTGCGGGAGCGCCGGGAGTATCAATATGCCCTGCCAGCACAGAGACAGCGAGCATCAGGCTAAGGATCGATGCGGTGCATATTTGGCGTAAGGTCTTCACGTTAAGGTGCCTCCTAGAGAAATGAAAGAATCTTTCATCTCAATAGAATAGCCTGAAATATTGCAAGGCTCAGAGGGAGTGCGTTAGATTTGCGCTTCGCCTTTGTTTCTTCCTTGCATTCAGTCGAAAACCAGGCTTCACATGACCTTACGAGCCTCACTACTGCGCGAACTGGAAAAGCCAAATCTCAGTGTGGATCGTCGTGCCGAGTTGTGCTGTGAGGCGACTAGAGAACTGGAATACAAGGGCGAATATGAACAAGCGCGGAAGATGCTGCGCGACTACTGGAATCGTATTGGCGAGCGTCCGAAAGTTGATGGACTGCAACCGATGATCGCAGGCGACGTGCTATTACGCGCGGGAGTGTTGACCGGATGGATCGGCAGCAAAAATCAGATCACAGATGCACAAGAGAATGCGAAAGACTTAATCAGCGAAAGCCTCTCCGTTTTTGAATCACGACAGGCGAAGAAAAAGATAGCCGAAGCACAAACAGAACTCGCTTTGTGTTACTGGCGTACTGGCGAGATCAACGAAGTGCGGGACTTTCTCAAAGAGGCGCTTTCACTTCTAACCGTAGCTAGTGAGTTGAAAGCAAAAGCCATAGTGCGATTAGGCATCGTAGAGTTTCGCGCTAATCATCACGATAAGGCAGTGCGTATCCTCACGAGCAATACACCTTTGTTCGACAGAATCCACAATCACACTCTCATAGGCGCTTACCATGACACTCTCGGAAATGCGCTTGAGGATCTTTCAGTCTTAAAGAAACGCGGAGGTTACGTTGACCGCGCTTTGATTGAGTATGCAGCCGCGAGTTATCACTTTGAACAGGCAGAGCACAGATGTTATCTGGCCAGCGTCGAAAACAATCTCGGAATGCTGTATTTCAGGATCAATCAATGCGACGAAGCACACGCGCACCTAGACCGGGCGCGGCGCATTTTTTCTAGTCTCAAAGATATTAGTTTGATGGCCCAAGTTGATGAGACCCGCGCTTGTGTGTTTCTCAAACAGGGACGCATCACAGAGGCTGAACGAGTCGCAAGGCTGGCAGTGCAGAATCAGGAAAAGACGGAGAGACACGCGCTAGTAGCCGAAGCCCTGATCACGCACGGCAGGGCGTTGGCCCGATTGGAAAGATATGGCGCATCCCTTTCAGCGTTTCGACGTGCAATTGAGTTAGCCGAACAGACCGGAAGCCTCAACTTAGAATCCGACGCTGCGGTGGCGGCATTCCGAGAGATTGGCGAACACCTATCAGCGACGGAGAAAGGCTAACTTATTTCCGGTCGCGGTTGGGCCAAAGAAAATTTTGCAAGGGAGCACGAGCTAATCAAACTCGCTTTGGAGCAAACTAAAGGCAGGGTAACTCAGGCCGCCCGCATCCTCGGAATGTCCTATCCCGCGTTGAATTATATGCTCAACACGAGGCACAAAGACTTGCTTCAACTCCGCACTCCGATACACCGCCGACCACGAAAAGCCAGCCGCAAAAAACAGTGACAGGAACAAAACACTGTGCCATAGACTACAATTTCGCATGACCTCAAATTTCAAATCAGGGCACTACCCAGAGAACACAGAGGTTGCACAGAGAAGATCGAAGTTAGCTTTGTTCGAGACCGAGCAACCGGCCTGCTTCGTCATCGGAGAGCTGATCGAGTTCCATCAGCAGGCGGGCGGTGTTATCGGCAGTAGCTTTTTCGATTTTTTCGGCCATCGCCGCCACTGTCGGCGACTCAAACAAACTCACAAGCGTGATTTCCACCTGGAATTCCTTGCGCATGCGCGAGACAACTTGTGTCGCCAGTAACGAGTGCCCGCCGAGCTCGAAAAAGTTGTCGTACACGCCGAGTGTCTTCACCTTGAGCAAGCCCGCCCACAAGCCTGCCAGTTTTTCTTCAACAGGAGTCCGCGGAGCTACGAACTCAGCTTGGACACCGGCTCGCACGTCCTCGGGTCCTGGTAATGCGGCGCGATCGATTTTACCGTTCGGAGTTAGCGGTAGGGCTTTGAGAAACACAAAGGCTGACGGAAGCATGTACTCAGGCAGTTTCTTTCTCAGCGCCGCACGCAATTCATCGTGAGGCATCGAAGCTCCAACTAGATAAGCGAGGATGCGCACGTCTTCAGACTCACCGCGACGGGCAGTCACAATCGCCTGCCGTACACCGGGATGCGCCGCAAGCACCGCTTCGATCTCGCCCAGCTCGACCCGGTGACCACGCACCTTTACCTGATGATCGGCGCGTCCGAGAAACTCAATATTTCCAGCCACCAGATACCGCGCCAGATCGCCCGTGCGATACATACGAGCACCGTGCGCGAGTGGGTCCTGAACAAATCGCGTTGCCGTTTCTGCAGGTTGATTAAGATAGCCCGCAGCCACGCCTGCGCCTCCGATGTACAACTCACCAACCACACCCGGCACGACCGGACGTTGCCATCGATCGAGAATGTAACAGCGCGTGTTCGCAAGCGGCCGTCCGATTGGCACTGTGGCTGAGTAGACGGCGTCGTTTTCTTCATCGACCGCGAACGTCAGCGATCCCACAGTTGTTTCGGTTGGGCCATAGTGGTTAATGATGCGACATGAGTGATCGAGGCGTGATATCTGCCGGACCAGATCCCACGAGAGCGCTTCGCCGCCGAGAATGAGATACTTCGCCGGCAGAATCCCACCATTAGTTTGCGTAGCGAGAAGTCCGTACAAGTGAGACGGCACGATCTTTAACACATCAATCGGACGTCGCGCGAAGTAGTCACGGAGCTGGTCGCCTTCCATCGCTACTTCATAACTGAGAATGTGCAGGCAGCCACCCGACACTAGCGCGGGAAAAATACAAGTGTTGCCAAGATCTGCACTGATGGTTGAGACCGTGGCGAATGCGAGCGGTCGATCGACTTCAAGAAGCTGCAGGATAGCTTGCGTGTAATTGACGAGATTTCGATGGCGAACGGCGACACCTTTGGGCACGCCTGTCGATCCCGACGTGTAAATTACGTAAACAAGATTGTCAGTCGTCGTGATCGGTTGCGGATTGTCGGTGTGCTCGGCAGCGAGCATCGCACGGTCGCGTTCGAGATCGACTACCTCGCCGAAGTCGAGTTTCGGGCCACCGTTGGTGACGAGCAACAACGACTGGCTTTCGCGGAGCTGCATCTCCAGTCGCTCGTGCGGATGATCGGGATTGAGAGGCACATAAGCTCCGCCTGCTTTCAGGATTCCGAGCAATCCCACGATCAACTCTGCCGAGCGCTCCATGCACAGACCCACGCGCACGTCTGGACCAACGCCACGGCGGCGCAGCAAGTGCGCGAGTTGGTTGGCCCGCGTATTCAACTCTTCATACGTCAGCTCCTGATCTCCCGAGACAAGCCCCAGCGCTGCGGGAGTGCTGGCAGCCTGCGTTTCAAAAAGCTCGTGAACGGTTTTGTCGATCGATTCACGAGATAGCTCACTGCCATGAGGAAGCGAACGAAGCAACTCGTCCGCGTCCATCATATCGATTTCACTAAGACGTCGTTCCGGATGCTGAAGGACGTTGAAGACAAAGCGCTGAACGTAGCCGGCAAACTGTTTTACTGTTTCCTTATCGAAGACGTGGGTGTCGTAGTGCAACTCGGAAGAAAGGATCGCGCCGGTACGCACGCACGACAGCTTGAGTTTAAAAGGACTCAAGCAAACATGCTGCTCGATTACCGAAAACAATAATTCTGCCGCATCGTATCTTGTCTGCCGGTCTTCAAAGTCGAAGCCGACAGAATCGCGAACCGCTGATGTGCTCGGATCGAAATACTCCTGCCATTCAGTAGCCTCGGCCAAGACTTGGTGAACATTTCGCAGGTGTAAGACAAACGGCTCATCTTCACAACGACTGATAATCGGCAAATACTTCGCATAAAGACCCATCGCGTTAGCAAGGTCTTCAAGCTTTCTGCCTGAAGTGAGATTGAAGACCACGCACTCAGAGCCGGTCAGCCGCCAAATAAATGCCTGCCAAGCGGCAAACAGGACTGTCGCAACTGAAGTCTCCTGTTCCTCCGCCACGGCTCCAATCTTTTCAAGTTCGAGATCAACCGCAACCGAATCTCCGGCAAACTCCTGCGGCCTGACGATCCGCCTTTGCATCGGCAGCACCGGCGATGAAGGAACACCGGTCCAATAGGCTTTGCCCGCGGCTGCTTGTTCGTCAGCAGCGTCCAACAACTCGAGTTGCCATTCAGCGTAATCCGCATACTGCAATGGCTCGTCCTCTTCGAGAGTTGCTGCGTACGCACGGCTGAGCTCGCTGATGAAATTCGCGAGCGTCGCTGAGTCGGCACAAAGCGCCGGAAGCAAAACCAACAGCAAGTGGCGAGTGTCACTCTGTTTGATCAGAGTCACTCGCAGCAACGGTCCTTGAAAATAATCGAACGGCTGCTCCTGCTCGCGAGCGATGTATTCCGCAATTCTCTCTTCCTGATTGGTTAGATCAACGCTCTGCCATGAAAACTGCGGCGCGGGTGAGATTACTTGAAACGGCGTCTTTATCCCCGGCGCAAGGTAAAAAGTCGTACGCAGGATCTCGTGCCGTTCAACGACGGTGTTGACCGCACTCTTCAGCGCCTGCAGTTGGAGCGGTCCCTCGATGCGGATCACACTGAAAGCAGTCTGCTGGAATGACCAACCGTTTTTCTGTTGCGGGGATAGGTGAAACCCTTCACGTTTGGAGCTTTCCATTGCCTTGTGTTCTCTGTGCAACCTCTGTGTTCTCTGTGTCTCTGTGGTGAGTCATTGCTGTGAATCAGTTAACCACAGAGACACAGAGAACACAGAGGTTGCACAGAGAAATCAATAAGTAGCGGCCTGTTCCTTGTTCACTAAATCTCCCATCGCGACGACGATCTTTCGCTCGCCGACGAACGGATTGCGCGAATGGGCTACCAGCATGTTATTGAGCATCAGGATGTCCTGCTCTTGCCAAGGAAAACTCACGCTCAACTTTTGAGACAACTCACGCAGATATGTGACCACCGAATCCTCGATCGGTGAGCCGTCACCGTAATAGACGTTTCTGGGCAAGTCCTCTTCTTTCATCATCGAAAGCAGCGACTCGCGCACCGCCGGCGCCAGGCATGAGATGTGATGCAACTGTAGCTGATTAAAAAACACCAGCTCGTTTGTTTGTGGATGCCGGACCACCGCCGGGCAAATCTGGCGCGTGCGTAAACCGCCGCCGGCTTTCCATTCAAAGTCAATCGATGCGTCGCGGCAATATTGCTCAACTTTCGACTTGTCGCTCGTGTGAAAGAATTCCTGCCAGCTAACATCCAGTCCGTCAGTAAAGTTCCTCACGTACATCAAACCTTCACGTTCAAACCGTTCCCTGATCGCCAGGCTTATCGATTGATATAACTGGCGACAATCAACTATCGGCGATTCACCTCCCTGCGACGCGGCCTTCACGCAATAGAACCAGATCAGCATCGGCCAACGATGCATGTGTGAACTCTCGTTGTGAAACAGAATCGTCTCGTCGGCAGGATAAGGAGTCGATCCGTAGACTCGACCACCTAACTCCTCGCGCGGAAGATCGCCATACTCCCCGAACAGCTCAACGCAAATAGCCTCAGCCGTACGCTCAAATTCAGCCACCGTCGGCACCGCAAAACCGCGAAACAGAATCGCGCCGTGACGCAACAGGTGCTGTTCCAACATCTGCCTGTTATTCGACGCCCACTCTGGCAAATCAACATCGGCGCGTGCCGGCTCAATCAGCAGTGGCAGCGTTTGTCCCTCTTCCAGGAAACCGGTTTTTACGCTCGCAACTTCCGACAGATCGACTCCCTTGCGCCTCGTCGCACGCAGTCGCTTGACCTGTGATTCCTTTCGTTCACTCTGTTCCATAGTCTTAACTTTATTCAGACGAGCCGACGGATCTGCGACGATGTCTCTGAGAAGCGATTGAAACTGATCGGCCATCTTCGCAATCGTCGTCGCTTCGAACAGATCGGGGTTGTATCGCCAAAGGGCCGTAAACTCCCGTTCAGCTTCACTCATGAAAAGAGCGAGGTCAAAGCGAGAGCTCGCATCGCGGAATTTAAAAGGCTCCACATCGAGACCGTTGAGCTGCAGCTCGTGCTGCATGGTGTTCTGCATAACGAACAACACCTGGACGACAGGGTTTCGACGCAGGTCGCGTTCGGGCCTAAGCTCCTCGACCAGCTTCTCAAACGGAAACTCCTGATGAGCGTAAACATCGAGCATTTCGCTGCGGACGCGCGCCAGCAGCTCGTTAAATGTCGGGTTCCCGGAAAGATCTATTCGCACCGGCAGAAGGTTAACGAAAAAGCCGATCAGCGCTTCCAACTCCACCTGATTTCTGTTCGCGAGATCGGTGCCCACGACGATATCTTCACGACCGCAATAACGCGCGAGGAAAAGTTGGAAGGCGGCCATCAAAGTCATGAAGGGCGTCACACCTGCCCGTTGGCCCAATGCCTTCAAGGAGCTGGTCAGATCATCTGAAAGTTTTAGCAGGAGGTCAGCGCCGGCGAAGGTTTGAACTGCCGGTCGTGGCTTGTCAGCCGGTAACTCCAAAACCAAAGGCGCGCCGGACAAGTGGCGCCGCCAAAACGATGCGTGTGCCGCGAGGCGTTCTTCGTCGAGCCAGTTTCTTTGCCAAACGGCGTAGTCGGCATATTGAATCTTCAAGTCAGGTAAAGATGCCGGCTGCTGATGAGTGTAAGCATCGTAAAGGACGCCGAGCTCGCGCAGGAGGATCGAAGTAGACCAGCCGTCGCTGACGATATGATGAGCGCAAAGCAACAAAATATGTTCGGTTTCAGTGAGCCGGATCAACGTCGTACGGAACAAAGGCCCTTGTTTGAAATCGAAGTGGCGCTCGGCCTCTGCTCTGAGGAGTTTTCGCGCTTCCTCCTTGCGATCGCCTGTTAGATCGATCGTGTTCAGACTCAGCGGCTGGTTTGGAAGAATTCGTTGTACCGGCTCGTCGTCGACTTCATCAAAAACAGTGCGCAGAGTTTCATGTCTCGTGATGATCGTCTCGAGCGCGCGCGCCAATGCCGCGTCATCGAGAGGACCACTCAACTGGAAAGCGAGTGGAACATTATAGAAAGGGCTTTCGGGTTGAAGCTGAGTCAGAAACCAGAGTCGTTGCTGAGCAAACGACAATGGCAGACGATCGCGCGGTGCTGCAGCGACGGGAATAATATTGGAGTGATCGGTCGCGCCGGTGGTCTTATCAATGCGCGCAGCCAGTTCCGCCACGGTTGGCGCTTCAAAGATCCAACGAACGACCAGTTCCATGTCGAATGCTTTGCGCAAACGAGAAACTACTTGCGTCGCCAGAAGCGAATGGCCGCCTAACTCGAAGAAGTTGTCATTCGTGCCAACTCGATCAATTCCCAGCACTTCACTGAAAACGTTTGCCACGCGTTGTTCCGTTTGCGTGCGCGGTGTGGCGAACGCGTTTTGAAGTACCGGTCTCAGGTGATCCGGTGCGGGCAGCACTTTACGATCTACTTTTCCGTTGGGCGTCAGCGGCAAAGTTTCCATCACTACCAAAGCGGACGGAATCATGTAATCGGGAAGCCGCTCTCGCAGGAACGGTTGAAGCTGGACCGACAGGCCACGTGCAAGTCGTCCTTGCAACGGATTATTCGTGTAATGGCTCCAGGGCTTCGGAACGATGCTTCGTTTTGGTTCAGCGCCGCTTATTGCTTCGCCGGTTTTCTTGAAGAGCACGTCGAAACGATCGGCGGCTCCGCTTCTGGCCCAACTGATCTCAGCGTCATAGCCAAGTTCTGCCGCGAGATCCCAAATGTCCTCCGGTTCCACACCACTATCTTTGAGCTCGCCCAGCGACTCGCGCACTTCACCAACCGTTTCGACCTCCAGCTCGCTCAACGCAGTTTGTAATCTGAGATCGGTACGAAGCCGCGCGTTAGGCACTTGTGTCAACAGCAACGACTGAAATTCGTTCTCCAACAAATACTGTCTGAGAGACTCGCGCGTGAAGCCTTGTTTCTCCCAATCGCTCTTCTGCTCCGGAACGAACGACGACGTGCTTCCATCTTTCGTTCTGATCACTACGTCATAACGAAACTTGCTTAGCTCGTTCTGATAGCGACCTCGCTTCAGTTGGATTTGCACACTCGCGATCTCAGGTACGCGTTCTTGCAGCGCGATAAACAGATCCGGGTCGAGCACCAGCTCTTCTTCTTTAAGAACCTGATTGCGAATTCGTTCCCTTAGCTCTGTAACTTTGACCTTATCATCGGCCTGGCTGAACTGAACTGAGGAGTGAAATACGCTCAGAAGATCAAGACTGCGTAGGTCACCGAGAAACACTGCGCCTCCTGGCTTGACGGCGCGAATAGCTCCGCGCACAACGTCCAGGAAATAACTCACGCCCGGAAAGTATTGAGCGACTGAATTCAAGATCACGGCGTCAAAGGAGCCTGCATCTATCCCTTCAAAACCATCAGCAGTCCGGTGCGCCAGCTCTACGTGCGAATCATTCTTCAGTGTCTTGCGCAGTCGCTCGATCGCGGCAATGGAAAAGTCTGTACCAACATATCGCTCGCAGTGTGGAGCGATTCGAAATAGAAGCAGACCACTGCCGCAACCAATCTCCAGCACGCTGCGCGGTTTGAGACTTAGAATGCGTTCAACCGTATGCTCAACCCATTGACGCATTTCCTCAGCCGGGATCGCCTCACCGGTGTAGCTGCTATTCCAACCGGCCAGGTTGAAGGTGGGATCAGCAACTTCACTGCTGTACATGTCCTCATAAAACTGACGCCACTGCGAAACATGCTCGGTGCTCCAATTCTCATCCAACAAATCCGTCGTGCTCGTCTCGAGTTGCGGAACAAGGTACGCAACCAGGCGTTTGTCAGCCTCATCTCTGACAACGACTACACAATCTCGAATGAGCGGGTGCGCTTTCAGCACCGATTCAATCTCTTCCGGTTCGATTCGGAAGCCACGAATCTTGACTTGATGATCGAGGCGTCCAAGAAACTCGATATTTCCATCCGCTAAATAAACGGCCTTATCACCGGTCTTGTAGAGACGCGCACCGACGTACGTTCCAAAAGGATCGGGGACGAAGCGCTCAGCGGTAAGGTCCGGCCGATTCAGGTAGCCACGCGCCAGG
>DASYFE010000047.1:0-16739 GCA_036498585.1 Pyrinomonadaceae bacterium
GTCGCTCTCGTGGGCGCCGTGCTGTTCGTCACCAATTCGCGGCGACGGCCGATCACGTCAGTCGCTATCTTGCCGTTTGTGAACGACAGTAAAGATCCGAACGCCGAATATCTCTCGGACGGTCTGACGGAAAGCATCATCAACAGTCTTTCACAACTACCGAATCTCAAGGTGATGTCGCGCAATGCGGCGTTCCGATTCAAAGGTCCGAATCTCGATCCGCTCGAAGCTGGTCGAAGCCTGGACGTGGGCGCAGTGTTGACCGGACGCCTCGTCAAGCTCGACGACAATCTCGTGATCAAAACAGAGCTGATCAAAGTTGCGGATGGATCGCAGCTTTGGGGCGCAGAGTACAAGAGCAGTGTTGCCGACATCTTCTCGGTGCAGGACGAAGTCTCGAAAAAGATTTCGCAGAGCTTGCGATTGAGATTGTCCGGCGAGGACGAAGAAAAACTCGCGAAGCGTTACACGAAAGATGCTGAAGCGTACCAGCTATATCTCAAAGGCAGATATTTCTGGAACAAGCGCAACGAAGAAGGATTTCGAAATGGCATCGATTTCTTCAGGCGCGCTGAAGAGAAGGATCCGACGTTCGCGCTCGCATTTTCCGGCCTGGCTGATTCGTACGCGCTGCTTTGCGACATCGGTGTGGTCAGGCCTGTTGATGAAATGCCGAAGGCGAAGGCCGCGGCGCAGAAGGCGGTCGATGCCGATCCGGAGCTGGCTGAAGCTTATACGTCGCGCGCGTTTGTGCGGCTCGCTTACGACTGGGACTGGCTCGGCGCGCAGAGCGATTTTGAGCAGGCGTTGAAATTGAATCCGAAGTACCCGACCGCGCACCAGTGGTATGCGTCATACCTGATGCAGATGGGGAAGTTTAGTTTAGCGAAACACGAGATCGAGGAGGCGCATAAGCTCGATCCGCTGTCGCCGATCATCAGCGCTAACGCCGGGCTCTATTCGTATTACGAGAAAAACTACGACGATGCGATCGCGAAGTATAAGACGACGTTGCAGAGCGATCCGGAGTTCTGGGTGGCGCGACACTATCTCGCGCTTGCGTACGTGCAGAAGGGAATGCACGACGAAGCGATCGTGGAGCTGCGGAAGTTGATCAAGGCGCCGTCGAGTGGTCCGATACCGGATCAGATTGTGGAAGCCGAGTCTGAGGCTTCGGCGTCGCTCGGGTTTGCGTATGGAAGGGCGGGTAAGCAGGCCGAGGCGCGCGCGATCATTAATCAACTCGATGCGTTGTCGAAGCGTCGGTATGTTTCACCGCTGTACTTTGCGATCGTTTATGCGGGACTGAAAGATAACGACAAGGCTATCGAGTATCTGAACAAAGCCTTCGAAGCGCGCCATCCCGGGCTCGTGCTGATCCGTATCGAACCGATGTTTGATGGTCTTCGCGGCGATGACCGATTCAAGGCCCTCATTAAACGCTTCGAACCGATCCCGTAATTGACCAACGGGCGGCCACGGAGGGCCGCCCCTACAGTTGTTACCAACGATGTGGCGTGGTTGACTACAACTGTAGGGGTGGCCCTCCGTGGCCACCCGTCTTTTCTTCTAACGCTCTCAATAATTCGATTAGCTCAGGCGGCAGAGGGGATTCAAACTTAACGAACTCCCCGGTCGTCGGATGTTTGAATCCGAGTTTCTCTGCGTGAAGGAAATGCCGGCCAAGGCCGCGGATGCGAGCGCGCAGACGCGGGTCCTGGATCGTGTTGTCGCGTCCGCCTCCATACGTTTCATCAGCAACCACAGGATGCTTCATCCACGCGAGATGCACACGGATCTGATGCGTCCTTCCGGTTTTTAACTCCACATCCAACAACGTGAATCGATCGAACGCACGCCGCACACGATACAACGTCAACGCATTACGCCCGGCACGCACCACTGCCATGCGCGTCCGATTCGAAGGATCGCGCGCGAGCGGCTGGTCGATCTTTCCCGAGTTTGAAAGTACGCGCCCATGCACGAGGGCAACATACGATTTGTAAACCGTTCGATCGCGAAACTGATCCGAAAGGTTCTCCAGCGCGGCATCCGTTTTCGCAACAACGAGCAGTCCCGAAGTATCTCGATCGAGCCGGTGAACAATCCCGGGCCTGACCCCAATTCCCGGCAGCTTTTGAAAATGGTATGCAAGCGCGTTCGCAAGCGTGCCCGAAGGCGTGCCCGCCGCAGGATGGACCACGAGACCGGCCGTTTTGTTTACCACCACCAGCGTCTCGTCTTCGTAAACGATGTCGAGCGGAATATTTTCAGGCGTGAAGACATCAGTCGGAGTCGCAACGAGCTCAACTTCGATCTCGTCACCTTCGCGGAGCTTGTACGAAGTCTTAGCAGTCTTGCCGTTTACGAGTACATCTTCATTCTCAATGAGACGCTGCAAACGCGCGCGGCTCCAGCCCTCGATTTGTGAAGCGAGGTACGTGTCTAAACGAGCGCCAACCTGGTCCGGTCCAATCTTGAAACTGAGATCCCCATCAGCCATTGCGGCGTTCGAAATCTTTCATGAACGACACGAGCGCTTCGACTCCGGCGCGCGGAAACGCGTTATAGATCGACGCTCGAATGCCGCCGACGGATCGATGTCCTTTCAAGCCGTCGAGCCCCTGGGCTGTCGCTTCAGAGGCAAACTTTTTCTCGAGCTCTTCCGAAGGCAAGCGGTACGTGACATTCATCGTGGAGCGACAATCGACGTCAGCATGACCGCGATAAAAATCCGTCGCGTCGATGGCGTCGTAAAGCAACTGCGCCTTCTCCTCGTTTAGCTTTTCCATTCCCGCGAGGCCGCCCTGGTCCTGTAGCCACTTGCAAACGAGGTCCATGATGTAAATGCCCCACGTGTTTGGCGTGTTGTAGAGCGATTTATTTTTGACGTGAATGCCATAGTCAAGCATCGTCGCCAAATTCTCGGGAATGCGCTCCAACAGATCATCGCGAAGGATCACGAGCGTGACGCCGCTCGGTCCCATGTTCTTCTGCGCGCCGGCATAAATGAGCGCATACTTATCGACGTCGAGCTCGCGCGAAAGAATGTCGGACGAGGAATCGACGATGAGTGGAACGTCGCCGACATTTGGCTCGCGTTTCCACTGCACGCCTTCGATCGTTTCATTACTAGTGATGTGAACGTACGCGGCGTGCGGGTTCAAACTCATTTCATCGCGAGACGGTACGCGAGTGAAACCACCGTCAGCCATAGTCGCGGCAACGTTCACGCCGCCGACCTTTTTAGCTTCCTTGAGCGCTTTCTTGCCCCAGCTTCCGGTGAGAACGTAATCAGCGCTGCCATCAGCAGGCAGAAAGTTCATCGGCGCCATTGAAAACTGCAAACTCGCGCCGCCCTGTAGAAAAAGGATGTGATAGTTGGACCCGATTTTTAGAAGATCGCGCAGGCTTGCTTCGGTGCGATTGATGATCTCGTCGAATGTTTTCGAGCGGTGACTGATTTCCATCACTGACATGCCGACACCCGGCAGGCTGAGCATGTCGCGTTGCGCTTCTTCTAAAACCGGCACCGGCAACACCGCCGGCCCCGCGCTGAAGTTAAAGATTCGTTCCGTCATTCTCAATCTCCAAGTGTAGTTAGACATGATTTACAAGATTTTTCAGGATTGACAGGATCTAGCTTGTAAATCCTGAAAAATCTTGTAAATCCTGTCCAACGACTTACTCCTCAACTCTCGATCGCAAAGCCTTCGCCGCGACCTTCGTCACCATCGAGCGTGGCACGAAGCGTTCGGCTTCAACCATAAACCAGTTGGTCCAACCGGAAATCACCACCGTCTTATGCCTTGCCAGGCCGCGCAACGCTGCGTCCACGACTTGTTCCGCTGTCTGAATCGTGCGCATCGGTGGACGATCCATCTTTGCTGCTTCGAAAAAGTTCGTTTCAGTGACACCGGGACATAGTGCCATTACATGAACTCCATGCAAGCGATTCTCTTCCGCGAGCGCTTCCGAAAATGACAGCACAAACGCCTTTGTTGCTGCGTACGTGGCCATGTAAGGAACAGCTTGAAAGCCTGCGGTTGAGGCGACGTTGATGATCGTGCCGCGCTTTCGTTCGCGCATAGGGCCAAGAAAGCGGTGCGTCAGATCGACCAGCGCCCGCACATTCAACTGAATAATCTGAAGCTCGCGATCGAGATCGAGTTTTTCAAAGTCGCCCATCGAGCCGAAGCCGGCGTTGTTGATGAGCATCTCGATCTCTAGTTCGCGTTTCTTCGTCTCTTCAAACAACTGTTCCCCGGCGTCCGGTTGTTGCAGATCCAGCGCGAGATACTGTGCGCGAATACTCGTCAGCCGTCCGAGCTCGTTGCAGAGAGCGATCAGTTTGTCTTCCGAGCGCGCGACCAGCAGCACGTTTCTCCCGCGTGCGGCGAGTTTTCTGGCAAAGGCTGCGCCGATGCCGGTCGATGCTCCAGTGATGAGGGTTGTGTTCATACAGAACCGAGCGCGGTAGCGCCGGGTAACCTTTTATTCGCGAGCGCCCTTCAACAGATTTGACCCGGCGCTACCGCGCTCGGTTCTTAAATCAAGCAGGTCGAGCTCGATTATATCTGCGTTGCTTGCTTGAAGCTTGCTGAGGGTGTCTTTTGCCGGCGCATTGTCGAGGTTGATGCGGGCCACCGCCGCCGCTGCGCCTTCAAACACGATATTTTCCATCTCCTGAACGTTGATCTGCTCGGCTTTGATCGCGTCGAGCACGCCTGCAAGCACGCCCGGCCGATCGTGATGACGGACTACAAGCCGGTGCGTCGCGGGCGTTTGTCGCGCGAGATTCACAACGTTCGGCACCTTCCCCGTTTCTTTAAACTCTTTAACGATGCGCACAGTCTCTGCCGCAATCGCTTCCTGCGCCTGGTCTGTCGAGGCTCCGATGTGATGCGTGCCGTAGAGCCCTTCTTCCTTCACTATCTCGTCGTGAATCTCTCCTGCCGCGCTCGTCGGCTCAGCTGCGTAAACATCCGTGCCGACGCGTATGCCGCGATTGCGCATCGCTGCGACGAGCGCCTGCTGATCGACAACTTCGCCGCGCGCAGTGTTGATGAAATAACTGCCTTCGCGCATCGCGTTGAAAAAGTCGGTACTAAGAAAATGCTTCGTCTCGGGAGTCAAAGCGACATGCACGCTCGCGATGTCACACGCGCTCGCAACCTCATGCGGCGACGCTTTCAACTCGACACCCAGCTCCTCGGCTCGCTCGGCAGTCAAACTCCGGCTCCACGCAACCACAGGCATTCCAAACGCACGCGCGCGCGGAATCATTTCCTGGCCGATCTTGCCGACGCCGACCAAGCCAAGCGTGCGGCCAAACAGCCCACGCGCTTTCGAAAACTCTTTCTTGTTCCACTCGCCGCGGCGCAATGCGATGACGTTGTCTGCAATGCGTCGATCGAGCGCGAGGATCAGCGCGAACGCGAGCTCGGCCACGGCGATCGAGTTTTTGCCGGGACAATTGGAAACATAGATCCCGCGTTTGGAAGCGGCGGACACATCGATCGTGTTGTACCCGGCCCCAGCGCGCACGACCAGTTTCACTGATCCAACGTCGAGCATGGGTTCGGTGACTTTCGTTCCTCTCACCACGAGGACGTCTGGCGCTTCTTTGCGAATCGCATCGACGAGCGCGTCGTCCTTCAAATCGGGTTGAAAAGAGATCTCGCAACCGAGCGATTCCAAGCCGTCCCGGCCTGATTGTTCGAATTTGTCAGCAATGAGCACTCGCATAATTAAATCGTGTGTATCAACAATCCGTCTCTTAGTTTTGGCTCGAACCACGTTGACTTCGGCGGCATGATTTCGTTCGCGTCAGAAACCATTAACAACTCTTCGACCGTCGTCGGAAACATTGAAAACGCAACGGCAGCTTTGCCTTCGTTCACAAGGCGTTCGAGCTCTTTCGTGCCGCGCAGGCCGCCGATGAAGTCTACTCGCTTGTCAGTGCGAATATCTTTGATGCCGAGAATCGGATCGAGCAAGCGGTCCTGAAGAATACTCACATCGAGCATCGCGACAGTGCCGGTTGGTAGAGTGGCTGCTGGTGATTGTTGCAAACCGTACCACTTGCCGCCGAGATACATGCTCCAGTTGCCGCGCTTCGATGGCTCGGGACCAGCATTCTCACTGATCGTGAATTGTTCTTTTATTGCGTTTAGAAACTCTTCAGGGGAAAGACCGTTCAGATCGTGAACAGTGCGATTGTACGCAAGTATCTGCATTTGCGAATCCGGGAAGATCACAGTCAGGAAATAGTTGTAATCCTCGTTTCCGGTATGCGTGAAGCTTTGCTGCTTCAACTCGGCGCGCGCACGGCTCGCACTCGCCGCACGGTGATGACCGTCAGCAATGTAAAGCAGCGGCACTGATTCAAAGCTCTTCACGAGCGATTCGGTTTCACCCAAACGCCAGATCGTGTGACGAACGCCGTCCGGCGCCGTCAGATCAAACAACGGCTCGGCATTGATTGCTGCTGAGACTTGTTCGTCAATTTCAGGTCGTGCTCTGTAGGTTAGAAAAACCGGTCCCGTTTGCGCCTTCAACATGAGCATGTGGCGCGTGCGATCGTCTTCTTTGTCGCGGCGCGTTCGTTCATGTTTGCGAATCGTGCCGTCGTCGTATTCGTCGATCGAGGCGCAGGCGACGACGCCGATCTGCTCGTGCTCACCCATGATCAGGCGATAAAGATAGAGGCTTGGCTCGCTTTCTTTTTCGAGTGGCGCGGCGGCGATCAGTTTTTCAAAATTCTCGACTGCTTTTCGATAGACGATGTCGCTGTGAATGTCTGTGTCCGGCGGCAAGTCGATTTCCGGCCGCGATACGTGCAGGAAACTGAGCGGCTTTCCTTCCGCGAGCGCGCGAGCCTCGTCAGTGTTAACTACGTCGTACGGCACGCTTGCCACTTCCTGGGCGCGCTCAGGTTGTGGACGCAAAGCACGAAAGGGACGAATGATCGCCACAGATCCTCCTGATGATATGAGTTAGCTGATGTGGTCTAAGACTAGCCGTTTAGGTGCGAAAACTCAAACTACGCTAGAATTAACCAGCCGCACGGATGAACAAAATCGCGAAAACCATTCGATTCTTCTCACGTGGCGCGCGCAAGATCGTGACGCGACCTGACGAGGCATGGTTGATGTTGCGGATGGCGTGGTGGGTCGCTGTGCTTTCTGTGATGGCGCGATGTTACTCACTGCCACGGGCGCTCCAGATTGTGGCCGGGAATCAGAAGCGTTCGGGCGAAGCGTTGAATCGTGAAGATCTGGCCCGCAAGATCGATCTACTTCTTTCCGCTGACGTCCTCGTGTTCAAGCCGATCTGTTGGAAGCGCGCCGCGGTTTTGCATCGATATCTATCGCGCAACGGCACGCCGACGAAGATCATTTTCGGTGTGCGGAATGAAGCGGGTGGCAAGTTCGACGGCCATGCATGGCTCGAAGCAGACGGCCAGCCGATTCTGGAAAAAGACCCTCCGAACTACGTTGTGACCTACAGTTTTCCTTAGTTGTGACGTGAAGCTCTAACGCCGAAGGCGTTGGCTAATTTGAGCCCAAGGTTGGAGCGCCAGCGACAACCTTGGGTATGAAACCCAATACAAAAATAAACCCTGAAAGGGTTAGCCGGTTGGCGAACCCTTTCAGGGTTATCAAAAACTTTGTTTCGTGGTTCCCAGGGTTCTCGCAAGCTCGAACCCTGGGCTGAAATTAGCGAACGCCTTCGGCGTTAGACCATCTACAGCAGATTATCACTGCCTTTGGCGTTAGACATCCACGTTACGGCAGAGCTTCGACGTTGAAGAAGAACTTAAAGCTTCCTGTTTGCTGAATGCCAAGCAGGAATCGCACGTCGACACTCGCGCCATTTGCTATCGGCGTCGCCAGCGTTACGACTCCAGCCGACATCGACGAATTAAATCCGCCGCCGTTTGGCTGTGACGGTGGTTGTTCGAGCGTCGTTCCGTTAACAGTCACGTTGCTGGTGCCGCTGCCGCACGGTGGACGGTCAACTGTAACTACAACTGCATTGGAAGTTCGCGGCCGCAAGTCGGCAATGCCGCTCGGAGCCGGGAACGTCGTCAGGTCAACCACACGGAAACGCAAGCGTGTCACGTTTCCTCCAGTGTTATTGACGACAGTTCGGCGGATATCCAACGTACCAAAGGTGGAGTTGTTGGGCGGATCCGAAGTGAAGTCGCGAACGCGATTCGGTGGTGACGCCGGAGCGACACAAACGTCGAGAAGGTTCACCGCAAAAGATGCGTTTCGCTCGATTGGCGAGCTCAGGTTCTCTGGTCCAGGCGCGCCGAGACGTTGACCTGCACCTGCTGACGTGCCGTTGGTATCAACGAACACGAAATCAGCAGCGTTATTGTTTGTGTCTTTGAGAAGCCCACCGGTTGGGCAGGCGCCGAACGTCGTGATCGAGCCGCCCTTGCCGCAGTTATCACGATAGAACGAGTAATCGATTGAGAAAGGAACGAGGGCGGGATATCCCGTGCCTTCCTTGTAGAGCGTGTTTGCTTCGGAGGTCGAGCCGACCGCGTCAATGCGGTTTGCCAGGTTGAAGTTGGCAGCAATACTGGTGTTGAAAATCGCGATACCTGCGTTGTCAGGAATGTCAGTAGTGTAGGTGGCGTCGCCCGTCGCTGTAGTCCCGTTACCCGCGGGATAAGAAGCGAGACTATATCCAACACTGTTAACGCAAAGATAATGTCCCTTATTGGGGATGACCGTACCATTAGGTATAACGCACCGAGCTACGCCGTTCGAGGCCGCTACGGCATAACCGGTCCCGCCACCTGCGACGGTATGGTCCGCGCCACTCACGTTGGCGATTTCAATAAACTCATCGTTCGCGCCATTCGGACCACGAACGCGGAATTCGGAAATAACGAGCTCACCTGCCGCAGCCACGCTGACCGGCGGATCTTCAGTGGGCAAAATATGAACAGAGGGAGTTTTCTCGGCTGTTACGACTCGTCTGGGAGTGATAATCGGATCGGCAGCCATCGGCGTAATGCTGGAACTTGCGCTCGGCAAAGCAACTGTTTGCGGCGCGTAGGCGCCCAAAACGATGAAACTATTGTTAGCGGTTTTTTTCTTCCTGGTTTTCTTTGATTTGGTTTGAGACTTCGCAGCCTTGCTCGTCTCAGAGCTACTCGCGGCCGGATCTTGGCTTAGGGTCGCGATACCTCCGGCAAAGGCGACTTGCGAGACACCAAGGACTAGAACCAGGCCCGCGAAGGCCACGGATCCCCTAAATGACTTGGACATTCCTGTATTCTCCTTTAAAGGTGGGCCCACGATGTTCAGTGTGGCGTGCGCCACCGTACCATGCCTTTTTGAATGCAGTCAACGAAATTAAACATTACAAATGCATTGTTATGTACGAATTACGGTAGGAGACAGGACCAGTTAAACGCCAAATTTGAAGAACTTGATGCGGTCCCAGTTGACGAAAACCATGTACATCAGGAGCTGGTGTGGAAAGCCGATGTTCATCAAGGGAACCGTTGCAACGTGAAAAACAATACCGATTCCGAGGATCAGCCAGCGCAGGCGACGAAAGAATACTGCGAGCGGAAAGATTAGCTCCCAGACGAGAATAAATCCCACTGCATACGGCAGGTATTCCCGGACCTGCGGTAGCCAGAACGCGCCCCGGAAAGCGGTGTCGTGCAGGTTATCCAGCGAATGAAAGATCGCCAGCGCCGGCAGATTGTCGGCGCTTAAATACTTCCATCCCGCAACACGAAGCTTGATTATGGCGGAGCTGAAATAGACCCACGCCAGCAACAGTTGCATCAGCAGAATCGGATACGCGTAAGCAAACAGGGGTCGTTGCAGTTTGGTTTTGGAGACTCGGCTATCGATCGAAAACGCGTCGCCGCACGGAGTAAACGCGAGCACCACTAGGAAGTAGATGGCGATCATCTCGTCGTGGTTGAAATGGCCGAAGCTACGCAGCAGTCCCTGATAGAACAACACCAGCAACAGCGAAGTCTTCGTGGAGATGACGGTGAGAAACCCGGCTGTGCTCAAAACCAGCGAAATCAGCATTAGCGTTTTCAGCGTCAGCATTCCGCGCTGCGTTTGTAGCGCGTCGAAAAAGCTCCAAGGCAAAAACTTCATCACACCGGTGGGACGCAGGATGGTAGGCGGCAACGAACCGAGTGCCGAGTAGGAAGTGAAGACGGTGTCGAAGAGAAATACGCCGTGCACAAAGAAACGCACGACACCAAGCGCAAAAGGACTCGACGGAACGACGCGGTTTACAATTCCTTGCGCCACGATTCTATAAACTTGTCGTAGTCAGCATAGCTGCCGCTTTCCCAGCGATACATGTCGAGCCGGATCGCCTTGAGTCGCTTTGGTGACGACTCCGGCTCGCGCTTGTTGTAGATGTTGCCCCACGCCTGGAGCAGATCCGATATGCGCGCGCCGGGTGGAAGGTTCTCCACCCCGCCAAACTGGCGCAGCATCTCTTCGTTTTGCGGGTGAATCGATTTCAGCTTGAACGCCTGGTTGTCGATCGTGGCGTTCACCATGGTCCAGTTGCGGCTGTAGAGCGCGTTGGTCAACTGGATCGCGGCGACGTCGATCGTCTCTCCGGAAACTGTTTCGCCGCGCAGGATGCAGTAGCTGCGACCGCGCTCGAGATCTCCGCCCGCCATCATCACGTTCCACGCCGCGATGGGATAAAGATTGCGCACCGCAAGGAACGCCCAGAACAGTGGCAGAAAAAGTGCCGCCGTGAGAATGGCGTACTTAACGACAAGGCGCTTTGCGGCGTCGTCAGCTTGCGCCCAGGAGTTTGTAAGTTTGGAAATTATCGACAATGCGCTGCACGCTCGAGGTGGCGTGGTCCGTTGGGATTTCGTAAGTGGAAGTGATGTCGGCGACGATCTCGCCCATCGACTTGCCCTTTTCGAGGCCCTTCCAGACCACCATCGCCGTTTCGTTAAGTTGATAATATTTTTTCGTGTTGAGATCTACGATTATCCCCTCGCCACCGTCGAAGTCTGTGGTGACAACGTGTTTGCCTGGGATTAGATCAGATTTCATGACTATTTATCCTGTAATTCTGTAAATCTTGTAAATCCTGTCCAAACGTCTGTGTAAAAAAACCTGGTTAGATAGGATTTACACGATTTACAAGATTCTCCAGCAGTCGATACGGCTCCCCAGCCCATCGCTCGCTCATTTCGCGAACGAGATCGGAAGCGAGTTTTTGTTTTGCGTCCACGTCGGCGACAAACGCGCGCGTGCCGGAAACTTCTTTTGAGTAAACCTCACTCGTGCGCGCGATCGTCTCCAGTTCCTCACTTGAGAGACTGACGTTGAAAAAGTTCAAAACACTGGCGATTACGGGTACAGACAGTTGATTGTAATTAAGCAACATGCTGTTCGCGTTCGCAAGCTTGTACGCGGTTGAGAAAAGGCTGCCGATTGTTCTAGCGCACAATTCTTCGAGGCTCATCTCGCTTGCATCGCCGATTATCGAAGACAGCACGCGGCGATCGTTGTCGATGAGCCAGGGCGGCACGTCTCGGATGTTTGAGACGATCGTTTCGACCGGATCTCTGTAAAGAAAAAGCCATGGCACGGCAGGCCAGATGCGTTTGATACGTTCGAGCTGCGCGAAGCTGCAACACGCAAACTTGATGAAGAGATGTCGCTCGTTGTCCGTGCGTCGTTGAGCGAGTGCGTGGACCACGCCGCGCAGGAACACTGAATAGAGCGATTCTTTGACGGGGGTGTCGGCGTCAGTGATGAAGCGAGCTACAAGCGTATCGATCGCGTTTGCTTCGGAAAGAACGATCGAGCCCGAGACAGCGCGACAGGCGTTTGCGACGAGTGTCGAGCCACAACGTGAGGAGTGAAAAATAAACCCGCTCGGTTGAACGCTTTCTAACTGCTTCTCTAATTGCAGCAGTACATCAAATTCTGTAAACAGCTCGGCTCGATTCTCGCGTCTTGCACGTTCGACTGTTTGTTGGAAGAACGGCTCCGTCAGACTCACGCCCGACATCTCCATCCACATCAACCCCGGCCGGCCGCCAACAACAACCGCATCCACCGGCAACCAGCCTTTGATATCCTCAAGCATCCAACTCCTAAACAGCGGGGGCAAGCCCCTCTTCCTGACTGGTTCTTAACTGAGCGCCTACAGGAAAGAGCGCCTCGAAAGAGAACAAGTCAGGAAGAGGAGCTTGCCCCCGCTTTCCATGGAATTTTGCCGAAGCTTTGCAGACAGAACATACACGGCGAGCCTGTATAAATGTCGGGTGTGGGTAGCGCCGCGAGTGCGTCCTTTCGCCGTTGCAATTGCGCTGTAGCTAATGTCTTAAATTTCTCGTAAGCCGAACCGAACGACTCGACATTCAAATCCGCAACGACATCAAGCTCCTGAGCTGCTCCGCGGAAACCGGAAAGATTGCAGCACAGCGACAGCCGTCCACGATAATCGATGTTCACGCTGACGCCCGCGAGCGGCGCACACGGTGGGCGCGTGTCGTCGACGTTGTAGTAACCAACATCGATCCCGATACTCATCTTGAAGATGCGCGCGAGAATCGCGATCTCCTCTTCTACGACACGCTGCTCGTCAAGACTCAACGCCGAATCGTCTGCCGCAGCATTCGAAGTCGGCATCACGTGTACAAAGTTCAACGCGGCGGCTCCCATCCGCGCCGCGAAGATCGCGATCTGCTCCAGTTGGTCCACCAGATCGCGCCGGATCACGATCTTGATCCCAAAAGGCAGCTTCGACATGTAGCAGCGAGTGAACGCGCGCACCAAACGATCGAACGATCCATTTCCGCGCCAGCGATCGTGATCTTCGCGCGTCACTCCATCGAGACTAAAAGCGACATGCGACACAGCCGCGCGGTTTGCCTGGAGCGCAGGCCAGACGCGCTCGAAATGCCATCCGTTGGTTACAAAACTGACTGTCGCCCCAGCGTTGCCGATGATGCGAAGTGTTTCCGCAAACTCGGGATGAAGCGTTGGTTCGCCACCGGTGAAGCTGATGCGCGTCACATTCGCGGCGTCCCGCGCCTCATCAATTACGCGTCGCAGGAGATCGAGAGGAAAGAATTCGGCGTGCGAGCTATAAAGGTTCTCGTCGGAGCGAAAGCAGTAGCTGCAGTGCAGATTGCAGATGTTGGCCAGTTCCACGCTCAAGCGTCGTGGGCCATAATCGTCAAGCGAGGTTTCGGAGAAATCAGTCACAAAAGTTGATGGTGTCCTAATTTCATCTCTGCGGTCCTCTGCGTTGAAACAGTTCTTAACGCAGAGAGCGCAGAGATACGCAGAGGGCCGCAGAGAAAAACGACGCGGCAAAGCCGGGCTCTAAAAGATCGCGACCGACTAAGAGATGATAACCCTCGGCCTGACGGGCTAGCACGGAAAGTAGTTCCAGATTGGCGCTTGCGACGGAGCGATCGTAGGTGGCCCAGGGGCATGCCGTGATCAAACGCGTCATAGTCTCCGCCTGTGTTAGTTTGCCGAGTTGTGATCTCGGTGCGCCATTCAGGTTTATGAAAAGCAAAACGCCAGCATCAGCCTGGTCCACTCGGTGCGATCCCAACGGTTCGAAACAGCGTTTCAATTGCGCCCCGGCTTCACTGACCGCAAAGAAGCTGCGAAACCCTCGCGCCTCAACTGCACCATCCCTTAAATTCAACAGCAACTCATCGTCAGACAAGTACGACCAACCCGACTGTACTAGCTGCAACGCAAGCGTAGACTTCCCGCTGCCCGATGGTCCAATGATCAGTACAGCTTTCCCACTCTCAGGCTCAATCATGCCTGCGCTGTGGAGATCAAACAATCCGTAACGTCTCAACGCCGCACAGACCGCAAACGACGCCGCCCTACCAAACAAAGGATCTCCCAACCGCGGCAACTCAGTAAATGAAACGTTAACTGAAACTGTGCTGCCGTTCTCGAGATGGACCACTGGCCCGCCAAGCTCGAGATAGAGCCCGGCCCCGTCTGTGTAACACTTCCCACCGTCAGCGATTTCGAAGCTGTCCAGATTGCGCGGGATTCTCTGCGTCAATGCTTCGCAGGAGAAACTAATCCGAATGTCGGGTGATCTGTCAGGAAGGGAGACTGGAGTAAGTTGCCATCCTCCGAAGAGGTCTACGATTAGGTTACGTAGTTCGAGACTGGAACTCTCGATAAATAACAACCGACCGGCGACCGAGTAAAAAGCCTGGGGCGCCGGCCGGTCAAAGACCTTAATAGATTCCATGCAACCGGAACTTCTATTGCTAGTTGGTTACGCCGCTAGTCGCCGATTGAAAGAACGTGGTTGCCTCAAGCACATCTACCGGAACCGAGATCGTCGGTTCGACAAACACCTTCTTAATCTCGCTGCCTTCACCACTGCCATTGTGCAAACCAGCAATTTCTTCGTTATTAATAATCTCGTTTTGCTTAGCCAAGTTTAGCTGCCTCCTCGGGTAATTTGCTAACTATATGGTCTCGACCGGGTGATGGCAACATAAAAGTTGGGCCAACATTCCAATCGCCGATCGTGTCATTCAATTCTACTGAGTCGCTTTGGGCGGCTCAGCTAGAACAATTCGTAAAGCTCGTCGTTCGGCGTGTGTAAGATCGGCCCGTAGATAAAGCCGAATTTGGGGGGACAGTTGCCGGACTACATCCTCTATTGGGAGTTTTGAGATTTCGGCATCAATTAACGTTGAGACATTCTGATCCTGAATGTCGACCGGTATACCAAGCTCTTCACCAATTTTCAGCAGCACTAAAGCCACCGGCTGCTTCTTCGCCTTAACAGACAACAAATTATCTTTGAACTGAATACGAAGCGGTTGCTCCTCCAGCTTCTTCTTATCGTCTTCGCTCTCCGGCTCAACACCGTCTTCAGTGTTGCCTTCGATCAGCATCGATTGCGTCGCTCCGTTTATTACGGAAGTCAACGGCGGCTCGCCCTGGTTTGTGTCGAAGAGGTAAATGCCGAGTGGTTTCGGCGGCGCGCCGGAGCCGGTCTCGATCTCGTAATCGACGTAAACGATGGGCGACATCAACTGCAAAGCCGGTTCGAGCGTCAGCTCGCTGAACTCGAGCGTCACGAGCTCGTTCTGTCGTTCTGGTCCAAGAAATACCGGAACTTTCAATTGCTTCGAGAGCTCTTGGGCCACTTCCGACATCTTCGCCTTTTCGGCTTTCAAAGAGATGTTCAGGATCGGGCTCTTCCGGGTTTTTATGGAGTACGGCAGCTTCGCGGCTGCTTTTGCGTCAGCCGGTTTCGAATCTTTTTGGGCATGCTTCGTATCAGCTTCGGGAGCGGTTGGCTTCTGCGCGAGTGAGGTCGTGAACAGCGCGAGACAGACCATGACGGTCAAAGTAATACCACTCGCATAGTGACACAAACCTGTGCGTTTCAATTTCTTGTTAACCTTTTTTCTTTGCGTAGTTGAGCGGTTATGCTCCGGCGACTGACCACGCCTCCCATTGCTGGAAAACTAACACGTGCAAAAAGATACGTCAAATTTTCGTACGAAATAGACGAAACGGACGCGTGAGGTAATATGCAAAACTCAAGCTCGGCGGGAGCGAGCGAGAGCCGAGATCGCTGTCGGTCGGACGAAGCATGTAAAGCAGATAACGGGCGCGCGCGCTGAGCGTTTTGCGCACTCCGAGATTGTATTTGAAGATCTCACGCGACGTGGCCGGCACGTGTGTTGGACCGTTGAAAAGGTGGTCGATGATGTTGTCAGCGAGCGACGACAAACGTTGATCCGCATCACACCGCTGCTTCACTTCAGCCGGAATTGGCGCGTCGAGAAGTCGTTGAGCGAGATGCACGCCGAGCAGGAACATGCGTTCAGTGTCGGCGATTGCAGCGCGTTCGAGGAGTGCGGGCCAGTTGAGAGGTCGCCTGGCGATCAGCTCGGCAATGTCACAAATCCACCCAAGCCGTTCCCACAGATGACGCGAGCCGTGCACACACAACGAGAAGAGCAGATCTTCAGCCGAGAAGGTTTTGACGGGTGCGCCGTTGAGATCGACTGTGATCAGATCCTGCCACAGGCGTTCACCGTTCACGGTCCATGCGAAGAGATGCGGGGCGACTTCCCAGTGCAGCTCGATAATCAGCCGATGATTGTCGCGTGAGAACTGCATGTTGTGCTGCGTGCGTAGCAACATCTCCTGCTGGTCCAGTGAAAGCGACTTGGATGGAATATAACCTTCCTTGAGTAGGATCTCGCGAGCTTTGAGCACATCAGACCTTTTGACGATGACGTCGAGATCGACAAAGCGACGCAAAGCGATGTCGCCATACGCGAAAAGTGCGAGTACCGGGCCTTTGTAGGGAATCGTCTCGATGCCCTCGTCACGAAATGAGTTAATCAGGCGACAAAGCTCGGCGGTGAGTAATGTGTTGCGTGCTGAGTTTTCGAAGTAGTGCTTTTTGAGTTTGGCAAGAAACTGCTGCGGTACGAGATCTGAGGCATGTTGCTGAAGCTGAACATAGACGAGGGGAGCGATCGAGTGTCGCCGCGCGAGCTGAAACAAATACTCCCAATCAACCTGACCCGCCGCAAGCTCACGCAGCCGCGGCGCTTTACTCGTCCGCGCACAGCTAAGCAACAACTCGCGGTTCACGTTTGTTACTTGCATCAACTGTAGGGGCGGCCCTCCGTGGCCGCCCGTGGTTTCGCTTTCACACGCGGGCGGCCACGGAGG
>DASYFE010000048.1:0-17785 GCA_036498585.1 Pyrinomonadaceae bacterium
TTCTGTGCCGCATTGAGGACAGTACATGTTCTCGAAACGTCTCGGAAGTCAGTTTGGTTCCAACGCCTATTCGTAACTCAGCGCCTCGACAGCATCTTGACGGGCTGCGCGGAGGGCCGGATACAGCGCGCCGATGGTGCCGCCGACCAACCCGACTGCCAGCGCAATCAACACCCAGCGCGGCTCGATGTCGATCGTCAAACTCGTCGTTCGCATCACCGCGAACTTCGCCAGCATCGTCAGCAACACACCAACCACGACGCCAAGCACACTCACGATGATCGCCTCCTGCTCGATCACCCACGCGATCGCAGTCTTCGACATGCCGAGCGACTTGAGTATTCCAATCTGTCTAGTGCGCTCCGTCACTGTGGTGTACATCGCGAGCAAAATCACGAGCACACTGATCGCCGCCGCCACTCCGACCACGACCTTGATGAACACATTCAGCGCCGGAACACCGCTCGCATAAATCTCCGGCAGGTCGCGCGTGAAGATCAATTGATCATCAGGAAAACGCTCGAGTATGCGCGCGGCGACTTCGTCCTGCTGCTCGGGATTCGCACACGCTACGAGAATTGCCGACGCCTTGTTGTCAGAACCTTCCTGGTCCTGCATCGTCTTCAGCGGAATCTTGATACGACCACCACCCGGCGGCTCGTAAACACCGACAATCTTGAAAGGCCGCTCGAAAAGTTTGACCGTGTCGCCGACATTCGCCTTGCGAGTCCTTTGCCACTCTCCATCGATGATCGCCTCGTCACCCGACTCCAGTTTCCGTCCCTCACGCATCGTGATCCGCGCGATGGCTGCATACTGGTCGTACTCAATTCCATCGATCAGCCGTTGGCCAAAACCCGTGTCGCTCTTATCGAAGGTTTGCCCGATCGGTGTCGCTGCGCGAACACCGGGAATCGCCGCGAGCTCCGCCGCGTGTGACGCCGGCAATTTGAATTGCGAACCGCCCAGACCGATCGTCCCGGAGGAGCGAATCATGATCTCCGCACCGATGTTTGATTCGCGCCGACCGCGTTCATGCAAGACGCCGTGAGCGAGACCGACAGTGAAGACGATGAGCAACACTCCAACACCGGTGCCGAGGATGCTGACGGCCGTGCGGGCAGGTCGATGCGCGATGTTTGAAAGTACGAGACTATCCATAAGACGTTGTAACCGCGGGCTGCGATCCATGATGCGACGCCACGCGTTGGGAAGCGTGCGCCAGGTAAGTACGAGGAGGCCGATGGACGTCCAGACAACGATCGCGGCTTTGCGCACGAGAGCGAGCGCGAGACCGGCCGCGGGCGTGAAGCCGAGTCCTTTCTGAAGAATCACTTCAGTGCCGCCTTCGTAAACTCCGATCGTTCCAGGAACAAATGCAAAAACGAAGTTGATGACTTTTGTGAGCGACTCGATGATGTAAGCCTGCGCCACCTGCGGTTGAAAGCCCAGCATCCTCAAAGTCACAAAGACTTCAACGACACTGGCCGCATGCGCCAGCAGGTTACACAGGATCATCAAGAAGAACGCGCCGGGATGATGCTTGTAAAAGTCGTAGACTTTAGACTCGAGATGGTAGATGTGATGACGTTTCTTGAGTATGACCTTGGGACTAAGCCGCAGCTCAGCCGTTCGATCGATAATCCACGTGAGCAGCATCACGCGACGCTTCGCCGCGATCGCTGCGACTAAAATTCCTGACGCTGCGACGGCCGCGATTACCAACAGAACCAAATACGCACCCGGCGGCAGCGGGTATCTCAGAAGCATCACAACCGCGCCGCTCAACACGAAAAAGACGACTGACAGGTTGTAGATGAGATTGTCGACAACGAGCGCGGGGACGCCGTAAGTCAGCGGCACACGCTTTCTGAGCAATGCGACCTTCGTCGCCTCGCCGAGCAGGGGACCAGTAAAAGTCAGAAAGCTGATCGCTTCGCCGCCGAGCCGCGCCGCGAAAGCGTGGCGAAACGAGATACGCCGGTGCTCTGGTGGCACTGCGGCGCGCATCGAGATCGTGCGCAGGACGTGACGCAGTCCACTCAGACCAAGAACCACGAAGAAGCCGAAGCCGATGCGCAGCAGTGCGTCGAAGAGTGGTTGCACTCCGACGCGGTTGATTACGTAAATGAGCAGTCCGAGGCCGAGCAGGAACGCGAGTGTTTGAAGCCAGATGAGCGAGCGGCGTGTGTTGCTGGTAGTGGTTTCCGGCTCTTCGGAGAGTTCTTCTGTGGTACCGGCGTCCCAGTTGTCTGCGAAGTCTTCTCTCGAATCGATCAAGGCGCTGAACTCACTTCTCTGTGCAACCTCTGTGTTCTCTGTGTCTCTGTGGTGGCGGCTTAGTTTTACCACAGAGACACAGAGAACACAGAGGTTGCACAGAGAAGAACGATTACCTAATTACTCCATTAGCCGTTGCCTTACTTCTGTCAGGCAGAGCAGGCAACAACTCCTTAACAACATGTCCCGGGAATTTCCTGAATCCCTTTTCCCAGAGTTCTGGCACGGGGTTGTTATCATCGCGTAAATTGCCCGTTAATGCCAGCAGCGTCGGCACGTAGCTGAGACTATCGTATGGCGCCTCGATGTCTAAAGCCTGCGGAATGCCCGTCTTCGATCCACCGGCGAGCATGAAAGTGGAATGCGTTGAGATGCGGAAGAACGAGCCGTGATTGCCGCCGGGATTGAAACCGCGAACGTCGAAATTCCAGTGATCCTGGGCCACGATCAGCATGTCCGGCTCGACCAGCTCGCGCTTGCGTCGTGCAAACTCTTTCATCAATCGGTCTTCCTGACTCAGACTTGAATCATCAGTCGAAAGGCTCTCGATATCGTGTCGTGCAAGCTCTTCGTGAAGACCCACGAGGCCATTTGAATAGTGTGTCTTATGCAGCGCCGTAAGCCACTCGGAGTCGGTGTGCCATTCGCTGAGCCAGGCGGTTCGGTCAGCGACCGGAATATTCAGATTCGGATCTTCGAAGATTTGCAGTGGCAGACCGGCTTGCCAACTGATCTGCTTGAACTGCAAACGCCCGTTCGCATCCTCCGTCAATCCACTGATCGGCAAGTAACGTAGACTCAACTCGCCGTTTGCATTCTGACGCGAGAGTATCAGCGCCTGACGATTCGCACCGGCGTTGACCCAGATCACGTCTTCATCAATGTTGCGCTCGTTGATTAACGGAAGCACGAGCTCACGCGAGATCCTGGTGGCGATCAGGTCTATGGGCCTGTTCGAAACGCCGCGTTGAACGTTGTTTCTGATCGTGATGTCGTGAAGGAGCGAGAAGTAGTCGACGCGCACAAAACTCTGTTCGAAGTTAAGAGATCCGTCAGCATTCACGACGATGCCGTTCGGACCGAGACCGACAACGTAGTTCTGGAGCTCATAAACAGTGTTGCGGTCGCCCATCGACATATTCGGAATCACGTCCGCGATTTTAACTTTCGAAGCATCGAAAGCTTCCGATGAGATCGCGAGCAGGTTTTGCAAGGCGAGCGCATATTCGCCGTATTCCTTTCGCTCCATTTGCCAACGATCGAGTTGCACGTAGATTCGCTTCGCAGCGTCGTCGAGGCCGGCGTCCTGTTGTTCTTTCGTGAACTTCTTCGGTTGCGCTTCCCAGAGTTTACGTTGTTCTACTATCGCGCGGTCGAGTGCGCCCAGCTCAGTCTGTAATTGCTTGAGATCTTTTTCCCAGTCAGCGCGTCGTCGATCGAGTATGACGAAGAACTCGTGCGTGGCGGCCCTGCGAGCTTCTACACTGAGCCCGCCGCGCTGTAGCTCCTTCAAAAGGATGTGCAGCATGTTGACGTCGCTGTCGCGCAGATGGAGCGACGCACGCTCGTTGCCGTCGAAGTCGAGCAGTGCGGTCGGATAGGTTGTGCTCTCGCCTTTCAGGTAATAGGTGTCGGGAGTTGTTGTCGTGATCAGCGGGACGAGCGGGTTCACACCTTTGATCGCGTAGTCGAGCATCAGGCGGCGCTTGGTGACGACGTGATGTCCACCGCCGGCTTTACTGCCGAGTAATTTCACGAGGTTGTAGCCCTGGCTGTAGACCTTCTCGTCAGTGTTTACGCCGTGATCGGAAATCAAAACCATCGCGGTCTGGTCAGCCAGCGAGCTCTTCTGAATTGCTGTCCATACTTGTCCGATGACCGCGTCCATACGTTTGAGCACGAAGAGGTGCGACTGCTCGTCGTTGTTGTGGTGCGCGACGTGATCGAAGTCCTCCATCATCAGATCGAGGTACTGCATCTTCGGATCGTTCAGGTTTGTGATTAGTTCGTGTACGAGCTGGTCGGTGATCGCGCTCCGCATCTCGAAACCCATCGTCCACTCGTCAAACAACTCTTTCGGCGACTTCATGAACTTCTTTTGCAGACTCGCCTGTAGTGTCGAGTAGCGCGGGTTTCGCAGAAAGATCGAGTAAGTGATGTAACGCTCGTTGTGCGGGTAAGCGTCGGAGAGCATCGGCAGTCCGAGCGAATCGAGCACTTCGACGGCGCGCATATCGATGCGTTGACCGCGGGCCCCGGCGAGATAAAGCGGAAAGAAGTTTAGATAATCGTACGAGTGCAGCGTGAAGCGATCGAATTCAACATTGCCTTTAATCTGCAGGTGCTGGCCGGTTTCGAGCAGCGACCACGAAGGCGCTGAGAGACTCATCCCGCGCACGTAAAAATTCGAGAGCCGCGCGCCGCGCTCGTAGAAGATGTGATCGATCCAGGGAAGGACGCTCTTGCCAGATTGCGGATCGCGCTGCTTGACGAATCGATCGACGACGTCGTACGGCAGCCCATCGCATTTGATAACGACGAGGCGTTTCGTTTGTGCAAACGCCGGAAACGAGAAGAGAAGAAGAATTGCCACAAAGACGCAAACACGCAAAATCCGGGCGTACCAGGCCGGTGTATTGATATGAAGCTCTTCTCTGTGCAACCTCTGTGTTCTCTGTGTCTCTGTGGTGTTTTTTTCAGCGATTGATAACCACAGAGACACAGAGAACACAGAGGTTGCACAGAGAAAACCGCATTTAGGAGACCCGTACATCGTCAGGGCTGACCCACTATGGCTGGCGCACCGCTGACGGTTGCGGCAATCGGTTGGACTCTGGGGCCTTTGGCCAGATATTCACTCGCAAGATCTCGCAGCGTCTTATCGACATCGTTGTTCTGTGAGATTCGCAGCAGCTCGTTCTTCGCCTTCGGATTGGTAATTCGCGACAAACTGTCGAGACACGCGCGCCGAGTCTCAATATCTCTTGTGCGCGCAAAGATCGTAGCGGTTACCGCCGCCGTATTTGAGCCCGCTTCGGAACCGTGCTCGGCTATGAAGTGCAACGAGCGTTTCACGTCTTCGAGTCTCCAGGCGATATCAACCTCAGCCGTCGACTTCGCAATCTGCTGAAGAAAGTTTGTGTGGTACCGGAGACGACGCGCGATATCGAGCCGATCCTCCATGTCATCCGTGAGCTCTTCACGGTGAACATACTTGCCAAAGCTCAGCACATTCAGCACGCGAAACGCGAGCTGCGCCTTGTCGCCATGCTCGAGCGGCAGCATTTCCGCGCGCCGATCGCGTTCAATCTTCTCAGCCAAACCGTTCGGATCCTTCGCGTAAGCGAGCAGCACGTCGTATTGCCGGGTTGCAATCTTTGCCTCAGCGCTTAGATCGTTCTCAAACGGATTGAGTGAAATCTTTTCGAGTTGACCGCTGACTTGAGAGCGAAGCTCAGGCTCCATCGATGTGTTCAACGCGAGCAGGAGTTTCAACTGCGAATACGTGGCGAGGCGCGAAGGTTGATTGATGTCCATCCCGCGACGGCCGGTGACAAAGTCGAATACAGTGCGACCGAGGAAGAACGGCAGGTTTCCAAACTTCGACAGCGACAGCACGTTGCGCGTGACGTCGTTCAGCACGCGACGCGACATTTCGCGCTTCTTCGGATTGTAACTGTCGCGAAAGTCGACAAGCAGCATCGGGATCTTCGGATTATCGAGACCGTAGAGACCGAGCGGAATCATCTCGACCGCTTGCGCGCCCGGCGTTTCACTGTCGACGGGTTGATTCTCGGAATCGAAGTAGCGAGTCTCGACGAAGCCCTTCCAATTCAGCAGGCGCTTGTCCGTCCACGGACTCGCAATATTCAGAAAGCGACCGCTGTAACGCGAGCCCTGCTTGCTGAGCACATCGCGTTTCGCAACCCAGAGCAGCGCGTGCGTAGCGCTACCGTCCGGCATTGTTAGCGGTTCGAAGTATAGTGATTCCGCTTCTGCTTTTTGCCGCAGCAGTTCCCAGTTGTGTCCGCGTTCGTCGCGTGTCTGCGTGGTTTTCTTGACGTAATAACTCTGCAGGTTTGAATCGTCGACGAGTCCGCCGAATGTCTTTTCACTTAGAAACAGTCGCGCCTGGATCGTCGACATCTCTGCAGGCGTAAAAGCCGATTCACCCTTGACTGCCTGATACAACGCGAGCACGGACAGGGCACGGATGATGTGCGAACGGCGATAGTCGCTCGTGTTGCGCCGGTAAGAACTGGTCGATGCCTTGATCGGCGTGCCGTACGGATCGAGCAGAATGTTTTGCAGCGCCGTCCAGAAGATCTTGTCCCACACCTCGCTCTCAGGCGATGCGAGATCGAGCGCGGGTGGCGGCGTCTTCGTCAGCTTCTCCTTGTTGCCGACGCGCGCGTAGAAAAATGGGATTGCTGCAGCGAGACGCTGCTTGGTTGTCGGGCGCGTGTATGTGAGTGGCCATACATAGCGCAGACGATTGTTCTCGGGCATGTTATCGCCGAGAGTGTCGCGCAGAATAGACACGAGGGGTACAAAGTTGTCTTTTTCAGTAGACGCTTCTTTAGGATCCAGGCCCGAGAGTCGTGCGAAGACAGTGATCAGCTCGGCGCCGCCCGGTACTTCGACGCGCTCGAGCCGCATGATCTGAGACAGCGCTGTCGCTGGGTCATTTTCCTCAGTTTCGCGGAGATTTGGGCCCTGGGCCTTGCTGATTGTTGGGAGTAGCGGTGAGACAACGAGCAGTAAAGCAAATAGAAAGCTCGCCCTCAGGTGCCAGTGCCTACGGATTTGGGTCATCGTCCTTTAGTCAGTACCCTAAAATTCTGGCAGATGGGGAGTTTGTATTGCACTTAAAGCTAACAACTCTGAACAGATCGTTGAAAAAAACTCTTGGTTGATTTTCAAACTGCAATAGCTGTGCCCGCATGAGCACGACTACTCAATATACATTAGGTTAACCCCGCCTGGACCGATTTTGTGCCTCCTGTGTGACACGTTATGCATTGTAACAAGCCAGTTTTCACGCACATTTCACAACTGTAAGATGATTTTCCGTGAGCGACTGTTAACGGGTAACTGGTAAAAATACCAGCGGAGGATCACCTCGATCCGGATTTTTCAGGGTGAGCAGTTTGTGTGGCGGTTTCGCCATCGGCTGTCTCTTTTGCAGGCGCTTCCCAGCCGTTTCGCTCGAGCAGAGGAATTCCGAAGCGAATGGGAACAGCAAAGTTCGACGCCTGGTTCTCAGTGAAGACCGCAAAGTTAACTCCAATCACACGACCTGAAGGCCCAAAAAGCGGCGCGCCCGATCCACCCTCGGCAGTCCGTGCGTCGTAAACGATTCTCCGTACGTCGAGGTCGGTTATGCTGCCCTGCGTCGTGAGCGGTTGGATGCGTTTTGTCTCGGAGAGGTATGCAAGCTGGGCCATCGGGGTGCCGTAACGTTGCTGAATCCCTCTCGACTCAGCATCGTCCAACAACGCAAGGAGTCGATCGGGACCGGAAGGATATCCCATCATCACGACAGACTTTCCGACAGCGACCGCGTCCGAATCAGCTTCCAACGGAAGGATCGGAATCGTTTCCGGAACTTCGGGAATATCTAAACTACACACTGCGAGGTCGTCTCGATTTGCGGCGCCTTTGAACTTCAGCGGAATCGCCTGCGGGATGTTTGGAAAATAAGCGATCAGTTTTCTGAGTCGCGGCTGCGCCTTGAGGCCGACGGTGATACTTTGCGCACGGTCGTCCGCGATCCATGGTTGAGCGATGTGACGATTGGTGAGCACGTAACCTTGGCCGACGTGAAATCCGCTGCCGACAAACTCATACTCCGCAATCGCCGCATTGCCTTCAGGTGTTAACGCGTCCTGCCCGCCGCTTTGAACAGCGCCGCCACTGTCGTTCAACTGCGCTTCGGGGTAACGCAGCGGCCGGCCGGTTCCAGCCTCGACGTAGTAATAGGAACCCGCGATCAAACAAACACCGCTGCCATACTCGGCACGCAGCTTTACGGCGAGTGAAAGACTGTACTGGATTTGCTTGTTTGATTCATCGATGTTGCCGATCTGCTGGTTGGTTTTGGAGACCTGATCTCGCATCTGGCCGAGTTGGTCGCCCTGCTCCGCGATGAGCCGGCGGCTGCGCTGCAACTCTTTGTACATCGCGAATCCGAGATAGAGCATGCCGCCGACGAGAATGCCGGCGATGGCGAGCGCGACGATCTTCGTGCTCGGATTGATCTCGCGCACCAGCTCGCGGGTGAACTCTCGCAGAAACACCTTGGCGTCGTCGCGTCGTGCAGTCGCTGCCGATTCGATAGCGGCGGCTTCGATGAACGGCGCGACGTGCGTTCCGCGTGTCGGTTGCGGGACTACAGCCGGAAGATCGCGAACAGGGAAGAAGTGCAACACGATGTCCGAGTCGGCGATGCGAAACTCGTCGCCGTCGCGGATCTCGTTGCCCTGATTCACGCCCTCGCCGTTTTGCGTGAGCGCAATGGTCGGCTCGAAACCCGTCACACGATACGCCCCGTTTGTCCGACTCAATTCAAGCAATACGGCGTTTGCGGCGTTTTTCGGCAGGCTCGAGGAGCGGAGCCGCAGATCACAGGTCTCGCAAGCGCCAATGCGAATGTTGTCGTCGGAAAGGATTTCGGTGTGCCGGTCTTCGCCCGAGGAGATGTGGATAACCAGGCCGGTTGACATAAAGAGTTACAAACCAAAACGTCCGAACCAAGTCGAGTCATTGCGCTCGACGTGTTCATTCTACAAGAAGCACAAAAAGTACAAAAGGTGCTAGCATGAGTGACGTGGAATTTATTACGGATTGCGATCGTTTAGTTGAGCTTGCGCCGATTGCAGCGGCGGCAATTCAGTATCACGTGTTTGTGTGTACGGGGAAGTCTTGTTCGGCGAATGACAGTGCTGAAGTTAAGGACGCGTTTGAGCGCGAGCTGAAAGCGCGCGGGCTACAGTATGGGAAAGTGTCGAAGGGATGTAGTCCCGAGGGGACAGTGGTGTTGACCGAGTGCGGATCGGTTGGGTTTTGTGCTGTCGGCGCGGCGGTGATGATCTATCCGGATGGTGTTTGGTACGCGCAGGTGCGGGCTGACGATGTGCCGGAGATTGTCGAAGAGCACCTTTTGAATGGGCGACCGGTGGAGCGATTGGAGCTATTGCGAGTACCGAAGAGAGATTGATGTCTTGTTTATCTTGAAAAATCCTGTAATCCTGTCTACAACTACTTCTCCCGCCAGCGCAAGATCGGTTTACGCGCGGCGGCGGCCTCATCGAGTCGCCCAACCCGCGTATCATGCGGTGCGTTCAAAACCAGTTCGGGATCTTCGACAGCCTCAACCGCTATCGATTTCATCGCGGCAATAAATTGATCCAGCTCCTGCCGGCCCACTGACTCCGTCGGCTCGATCAGCATCGCGCCCTGCACGATCAACGGAAAGTAGATCGTCATCGGATGAAATCCGTAGTCGATCAAACGCTTCGCAATGTCGAGCGTGTGTACACCCTTACGTGTCTGCTTTTTGTCGGTGAAGACCACCTCGTGCATCGGCGCGCCCGCAAACGGTTTGTCGTAGTCCTCAATCAATCCCGCCGCGACATAACGCGCGTTGAGGACAGCCGCTTCAGTCGCTTCACGTAAACCATCGTTGCCGTGCGTGAGCGTGTAAGACAGTGCGCGCAGCATCATGCCGTAGTTGCCGAAGAACGCCTTTACGCGACCGATCGACTTCGGTTGATCGGAGTCGAGCGCGTACGTCGAATCCGAAGACTTCACGATCCGCGGCACGGGCAGATACGGTTCGAGCTCTTTCGTACAGCAACATGGACCGGAGCCTGGCCCACCGCCGCCATGCGGAGTTGAAAAAGTCTTGTGCAGGTTCAGGTGAATTACGTCGACGCCCATATCGCCGGGACGTGCAATGCCGACGAGCGCGTTCATGTTGGCGCCGTCCATGTAAACCAGGCCACCGGCTTCATGAACAATCTCGCAGATCTGCTTGATGTTGCGCTCGAACAGACCGAGCGTGTTTGGGTTCGTCAACATCAGGCCGGCGACTTCGCCATGCGCGCACAACTCGCGCAGGTGATCGAGATCGGTAAGACCTTCGGCAGTCGAGCGGATCGTTTTGACAGAAAAACCGGAGAGATGCGCCGACGCCGGATTAGTTCCGTGAGCTGAGTCAGGGATCAGCATTGTACGTCGATGTGACGCTGCGGCGCCGTCGCGCGCGTCGAGAAACGCCCTGATGATCATGATGCCGGTCATCTCGCCGTGCGCGCCTGCGGCGGGTTGCAGCGAGATGCCGGGTAAGCCGGTGATCTCGGCGAGGTGTTGCTGGAGTTCGTAAATTACCTGTAGGGCCCCTTGCGCGTCGTGTTCTTCAGTCAACGGGTGGAGATTTGCGAATCCCGCGATCCGCGCGACTTTTTCATTGAGTCGCGAGTTGTACTTCATCGTGCACGAGCCCAGCGGGTACATGCCGAGATCGATCGAGTAGTTCCACGTGGACATGCGAACGAAGTGACGTATCACGTCAACTTCGCTTACTTCCGGCATGCCTTCGAGATCGTCGTCACGACGAAACTCGTTCGGGATGCTCAGCTTGACTTCATCGACGTCGAGCGCCGGCAGGCGATACCCGATGCGGCCGGTTTGCGATCGCTCGAAGATGAGCTGCTCGTTCGGACTAATATGAGTTGTGACTTTAGCGATCGTCATAAAAACGAATAGGACCTATAACTCCGTGAGCGCTTGAATGAGGCTATCAATCTGCTCGCGGCTGTTTGTCTCGGTAACACAAACCAGAAACTCATTCGGCCGGTCCGGCATAAACCGCGACAGCGCGATGCCGCCGTCGATCCCTTTCTCCTTGCCGAGCCGCTCAAGCAGTTCCACTGCTCGACCTGGTCCACGCACAACGAACTCGTTGAAGTGCGGACCAGTGAAGGGAAGCGAATAACCGTTCAGCTTCGCGATTGCGCGCGCCGCGTACGCCGCTTTCTGCGCGCACTGGTGTGCGGCTTCCTGCACGCCGCGACGGCCCATCGTTTCTAAATAAACAGTTGCCGCCAGCGCGATCAGTCCTTCATTCGTGCAAATGTTTGACGTCGCTTTTTCACGCCGAATGTGCTGCTCGCGCGTGGCGAGCGTGAGCACGAAACCCCGACGTCCTTTCTTGTCGTAAGCCTCGCCGACGAGCCGCCCGGGAATCTGTCGCGCATATTTTTCGCGCGTCGCAAACAATCCGACGTATGGACCGCCGAAAGAAAGCGGGACGCCAAATGACTGCCCTTCAGCCACGACGATGTCCGCGCCACACGCGCCCGGCGATTTGAGTAGTCCGAGCGACATCGCCTCAGTGATCGCGACAATCAGCAACGCTCCCTTGGCGTGTGCGGCATCGGCGAGCGCCGACAGATCCTCGATACAGCCGAAGAAGTTTGGCGACTGGACCACGAGCGCCGCCGTTTCGTCGTCGATTGCACCGGCCAACGCCTGCCACGACTGTCCCGTCCTTTCATCGAACGGAACCAGCTCGAGATGAATGCCGGCATGCTGCACGTAAGTGTTGATTACTTCCAGATACTGCGGGTGCGTCGCAGTCGAAGCTACTGCCTTCGATCGTTTGGTCACACGCTCGGCCATCAACACAGCTTCTGCCAGTGCAGTTGAGCCGTCGTACATCGAAGCGTTCGCCACTTCCATGCCCGTCAACTGGCACACGAGTGTTTGAAACTCGAAGATGACTTGCAGTGTGCCTTGTGAAATCTCCGGCTGGTAAGGCGTGTAAGCAGTGAAAAACTCGGAGCGCGAAAGAATGTGATCGACGACTGTCGGGATGTAATGAGAATACGCGCCGCCACCCATGAAACTGATGCGACCAGCGGCGGCGTTGCGCGCGCCCATCTGTTCGAAGCGGTCGAGGAGTTCGATTTCTGAAAGCGCCGCGGGCGTGTTGAGGGGTCGCTTTAACCGCAGAGCTTCGGGAATGGAATCGAACAGTTCTTCGGCCGATCCGAGTCCCATTGCTTCAAGCATTTCGCTGCGCTCTTCCGGCGAGTTAGGAATGTAGCGCAAGATTATTCGCTCTCAGCTTTCGTAAAATCTTCGTACTCCGCGGCGGTCAGGAGGCTATCGACTTCGCCTGGGTTAGACATCTTCAGCCGGATCATCCAGCCTGCGCCGTAGGGATCAGAGTTAACACTTTCAGGTTCGTCAGCCAGCGATTCATTGATCGCCACCACACCGCCGGCAATGGGAGTGAAGACTTCGGAGACCGCCTTCACTGACTCGACCGAGCCAAACGGCTCATTCGCTGCAAACTCCTCTCCCGCCTTCGGCAACTCGACGTACACTACGTCACCCAATGAGTTTTGTGCGTAGTCAGTGATGCCGATGATGGCCTGATCACCGTCTACTCTCACCCATTCATGGTCTTTGCTGTAGTGCAGGTCTTCCGGAACGTTCGCCATGGATCCTCCATCCTCTATCTATTGTCTATTTGTTTCGTTTGTAGAAGGGCGTCTTGGTGATTTGAGCGCCCACCAATCGCCCGCGTACATCGATCTGTATCGCCTGGCCCACACTCGCATACTCGACGGGCACGTAGGCAAGTCCGATATTCTTCTTAAGAAACGGCGCCGGACTACCTGATGTTACGTGTCCCACTCGGTTGCCATCGATGACGACCTCCTGGTGATCGCGCGCGATGCCGCGCTCGGTCACTTCGAAGCCGACGAGCTTGCGCTTCACGCCTTCGGCTTTCTGACTCGCCAGCGCGTCCCGACCGGTGAAGTCGCCTTTATCCAACTTGCATATCCAACCGAGGTTCGCCTCGAGCAACGTGGTGGTGTCGTCGATGTCGTTGCCGTAAAGCGCCATTCCGGCTTCGAGTCGCAGAGTGTTGCGTGCGGCGAGCCCGCACGGCAACACGCCGGTTGGTGTGTCTGCTTGGCCGGCGTCGAGAATCTTGTTCCAGAGCTGCTCTGCGCGATCTGCGGGCGCATAAACTTCAAAACCATCTTCGCCGGTGTAGCCCGTGCGGGAAACGATTCCTCTTACGCCGTCAACACTGCCGTGCGTGAAGTGGTAATACTTGATATCAGCGAGCGGCAAGTCAGTAAGCTTTTGCAGGATCGATTGGGCGTTAGGGCCTTGCAGCGCGATCTGGCAGTAGTCAGCACTTACGTTGTTCAGATCGATCAACTCACTTGAACGATGCGACAGGATCCAATCCCAGTCTTTTTCAGTAGTGCTGGCATTGACGACGAGCAGCAGGTGAACGGGCGAAAGACGATAGACAAGCAGATCGTCGATAACGGTGCCCTGCGGAGTGGTTAGGGCTGAGTACTGCGCCTGCCCGTCAACGAGTTTCGTGACATCGTTTGACGTTAAGCGGTTGACGAACTTGATTGCGTCCGGGCCTTTGACCTCGATCTCCCCCATGTGGGAGACGTCGAAGAGGCCGGCGTGCGTGCGCGTGCGCAGGTGTTCTTCGATGGTACCGGCGGGATACTGGACTGGCATATCCCAGCCGCCGAAGTCAACCATACGCCCACCCATCTGCCGGTGAATGGCGTTGAGTGGAGTCTGTTTCAGTTGCGGAGCGGTTGCGGTCAATTTAGTCACCCACGCGCCAGTATTATGGAGCGCCTGCATTGTTAAATCACTAATAACAGGTGAAGCCGCAAGCTAGCATGCGCCGTGCGGTGCGTCAAGCGAGGGCTAGCGAGGGTTGGTAGGAAATCGAAGTTCCGAAAAATTGCAGGCACAGGGAGTTTGTTACTTATTGGTAGGCAAGCTTCGATGTCGCGCAGACTCGCGATAAGTTAGTTGCGCGAAAGCCATGCAAAGTAACTGAGTACGCAAACTGTTTCTTAATTTTACTCGTCGTCGCAGCGGGGGTGGCGCGACATCATTTTAAAAGAAAAGCGGCGCCGGAAAGGCGCCGCATCCTAAAGGAGAAACGAACGAGTAACACTCTTTAGAAATTCCGGTCGTCGGCCTCAACCTTCTGGGTGGCGCCCATCGAAAAGACCACTCGCATCGTGTCAGGGCGCTTGTCGAGCGAAGCTTTTACAAAAGAAGGATCCTGGCGCAAGGCAGATTCAAAGTCTTCCAGCATTCGTTTGTCGCGAGGAGCCTGGACCACATCCGCCAGCGACGCAGTACCGTTACTGAAAACGTCAGCCACCACAACCATCTCATCAGCGTCTTCGTATTGACCTGCGCGTGGATGTTGAGCATAGGCACGCGTCAGCGCCGCCAGCGCACCGGTAGGATTTAAGCTGGGTGACTGTTCACCAAAAGGCGCGCGCCTCCTTGCGAGGTCTTCCGAAGTAACTGGCCTGTAAAGATCGTATGCCGGCTCAGTCGTTTGCACGACCATCACGCTATTATGAAGCGCCGCTTCACGCAGTGCGACGACATGCGGACGCAGCGCCGCTAGCATCAACGTGAACATGATCACTGACGCAAAAGATCCAACGCTGTAAGGCATCAATCTCGGCTCGAGAAAGCGAGCGATGCGACGACCAAGAGAAGGTGGAGGAGCCTGACGACGAGCCGCGGCTTCAATAATCAACAGATCGGAGATCGTGTCGACCAGACCTGCGGGCGGTTTTGGCCGCGCCATCAAACTCAAACTCCGAGTCAATGAGCGCAACTCAGCTACCTCTGCACGACACACCGGGCAGCGATCAAGGTGCTCGTCGATCGCTACGCGGGCGGGCAGAGATACGCAGTCGTCCAAATATAACGAAAGCGTCTGTCTGGTTTCTTCGCACGACATCATGATTAATCCATCTATCGGATGGCTGACCGACCCCGGCTGCTCCCTTTTATTGAGAAGCAACTTCGACAAGTCTAGGGCAACCCCTCAGGCTTGAAGTGAGCGATGCGTCAACGGGTGTTGCTGGCCACGTTTTCAATACGCCCTCATCATGCCACTTGGAAGCCTTGAGCCCGCCGCTTTTTCACTTCGACCCATTTGGCACCGAGTTTCGTGAGCCGGGGCGGATCAGCCATCCGATTTACAAAGAGCCTTCCAGCTTTCGCCGGAGTTCCTGGCGACCGCGCGCCAGTCTCGATTTCACTGTTCCCACGCTTATGTTGAGCGTGTTCGCGATCTCTTCGTACGCAAAACCTTCGATATCTCTTAAGACTACGGCTTCGCGATAGATGCGTCGCAAACCGCTCAGAGCCTTTTGTAATGCTCTCTCCCGTTCATTTTGGAGAGTGTGCTGTTCGGGATCTCTGGCCGTGGGCGATTTGAGTGTCGCGACCAACCCCAACCGGCCGCCGCCTATCTCGGGCTCGTCGATGGAGACTGTTGCTTCGCGACGCCTGCGACGCCACCACCGCCAACGATTGCGCGCCTGGTTGATCGCGATTCGGTAAATCCAGGTGCGCAGGTCTGACTCGCCTCTGAAGTGATTGATACTTTGAAACGCCCGCAGGAACGTTTCCTGGGTCAGGTCGCGTGCTTCTTCGCCGTTCTCGGTCAGGCGATAGAGCAGACCGTAAATCTCACCCGAGCGCTCGTTCACCAGCTTTTCAAAGGCCGCAGCATCGCCTCGCTTTAGTCTTTCAATGAACGGATCTTCAACCTGTGGCCGCGCTTCTGCCATGGTCGCGGGAGCAACTTGCTCTAATTCCATTTGCCCGTGCAGGGCAATTGGTTCCACGTAGCTCACTGATCACCCCCTGGGGCGGGAATCAGAGCAGGTAAAAATGTTTGCCCTTTCCCGGACAGGCTTCCCCTTAGACAACCGTCTTTCGCCTTTTGTTCCCGATGTTTTGAAAAAAAATCCATACTGGTCTTAGATGCGTTCACGTTTCCTCTGCGGCCCTCTGCGTATCTCTGCGCTCTCTGCGTTAATGGGCTTTTTCAACGCAGAGACCGCAGAGATACGCAGAGGGCCGCAGAGACCACCTGGAGCTGACGTGTCTTGACAATGTTTTGCACGGCCCATTAGAGTGACACTTTTTCCGCGTAATCATACACCCAAGAGAACGCAGCCGACCACGTAGGCTTGCAAGAGGACAATAAGTGGCAAAGTATAAGAAAAAACGAGCGCGTGAGCTCCAGCATGACCGCTTCCGCGACACGACCATGAGCTTCTTCGACCGTCTAGGCGACCTGCTGGAGGGTCGAGGACGCGCGATTCTATACGGTTTAGTCGGGCTCATCGTCGCCGCGCTGGTGATTTTCCAAATTGTCAGGTGGACTAATAAGAAGAGCGACGAGGCACGTCAGGCGCTCGGTCGCGCGATCACGATTTCGCGCGCCCAGGTTACGACGACCCCACCTCCCGGCAACACCGATCCGACCTTCGCGACCGACAAAGACCGCGCTCAGCGCGCCATCGAAGAGTTTCAGAAGGTCGCGGCCAAATACGGCGATCCATATAAATCGCAGTCACAGTACTTCATCGCCGTGAACCACCTCGTCGTCGATCGTCAGAAGGGAATTAGCGAGCTGACGGAACTGCAAAACAGCAGCGTCGGAGAGGTGGCCGCGCTTTCTAAATTCGCCCTCGGGCAAGCTTATGAGAGCGACGGCAAGCTGGACGACGCCGCGCGGCTCTACACCGAACTGGCGAAGCTCAATAGCACAACGGTAACTGCCGACACTGCGAACCTTCGTCTCGCGAAAGTTTATGAGAAGCAGGGAAAGAAGAAAGAGGCTGCTGATCTGCTGTTTAATATCGTAGACGCATCGCGAAAGGCCAAAGGTTCGGACAATCAACCTCTGCCACAGACGTCAGCGGCGCGTGAAGCCGCCGATGCGTTACGGAAACTCGATCCGGATCGTTACGGACAACTCCCACCCGAAACCCCGTTGTTAGAGGGATAAGTTAGGCCATAAGAGTCACAAGGAAATCGGGTGGACAATCTGACTCATTCGCTCGTCGGACTGACTGTGGCCAAGGCGGGGTTGGAAAGATTGTCTCCTGGCGCAACCACGCTATGCGTCCTCGCCGCCAACGCGCCTGATTCAGATATCGTCGTTCTCGCCTTCGGCGACCGCTGGACATTCCTCCAGCATCATCGTGGCATCACTCACGCGATCGTCGGTGTGCTCGCTCTGGCGATCATCCTGCCGCTGATCTTCTACGGCATTGACCGGCTCTGGTCGCGCTATAAAGACCAACCTCCACAGACAAAACTCAAGGGACTAATGATCGCCTCGTTCATCGCGAGCGCCACGCACCCATTGCTCGACTGGACGAACAATTACGGCATTCGCTTCTTCCTGCCGTGGAGTCCGAAGTGGTCGTACGGCGATCTCGTCTACATCGTCGATCCGTATATCTGGTTGATTCTCGGTGGCGCGGTTTTCCTGTTAACTGCAAGGACGAAGGTTGTGAAATTTATATGGGCAGCGATCGCGATGATTTTGACGGTTCTCATAATCGTGAGCCCACGCAGCGTTGGCTTGCCTTATCCGCGTTTGATCGCACTC
>DASYFE010000049.1:0-13116 GCA_036498585.1 Pyrinomonadaceae bacterium
TAGACTCTGGTGTTACGTGTGTGTTTGGACGAGAATGGATTCGGTCGTAAAGATCAAGGACTCCTTTCGGCACAGCAAAAATAGCAGCGACAAAGGCCAAGATTAAACTCAGCCATTTCACCCAACCGGTAAATCCTTTTGTTTCTTTGTCAATTTGCTTTTGAAGTTCCTTAACTTCGCTTGCCAGGCTTTCAACTGTTACTGGGGGGGTCTGCGAGTCGGCCACCTCTTAGCTCCTATTAAAATGGTTGACACCAACGTCAGTATCAATGGACGCCCATCCATTAATGTATAAAAATGGCTAAAAGATTTCATTCCTTAAGTCAGCTATGCTCTCGATATGTAAGTGAGTCGGAGATGCTAAAGCATCCCAGACGGTTTTACGGATTGACGGTATAGTCGAAGTGGGGAAACGTCGCGGCGGGGTGGTGGTCGATCTAGCACCGATAACTGGGGACACATGATTGCATCTTGCCTAAGATGTTAATGGTTGAAGCGGACCACATGAGCGAGGTAGCCCCTCATAATGAGAATGCGAAGAGCAGGTGAACTCTATACTCGGCGGAGTCCTGCGTCAAGAGCATTTTGCATGTTGCAGGACCATGAGGGCAATTTCAACTCGCCTCACTATACGTCTCGCAGTTGTTGCAAGAAGTTGAGCATTTCGGTCGCTGACTTCAACAAGAAGTGGCGAAGATTGTTCACGTTGAGGACTGCCACGACATGGTTGAGGTCGCTGGAATTAACTCCAGCGACCTCAGCTTTTCTTGCGGCTCACGTTGAGTCCTGGCGTTGACGAGCGACCCTCACCTTAAGGTGAGGAGAGCCCGACGCTATTTTACAGATTAGAGCCCCAAATTCCTTTACATTGGATCGTAACGAAGCACCCATTTTCCTGCACGAATAGATACTGTGCACTGCCTGAAGTGCCGTTATTCGCGTTCCACACCGGATGTATGGAATTTGGTGGGTACACGCAGGCGTTACCGTCTGCCTGAGCCAGAAAGTATGCGCCACCCTTACCCACAGGGCCAAACACGTTGGTGCCCTGGAACGAGCCTGAAGTGGGACTAGGACTACCGGTTGCAACTCGGTAAAGGGACAGGCCCTTATTGAGCTCAAGGATTAGAACGAAATTCCCGGTTGGGTCCATAATCCATTGACCTATCGTCAAGGTAACCGGCGAAGTCGGGGTGGGTGCAGTGGTTGGGGGAGGAACGGTCGGGACGGCCGTGGATCTGACACCTTGGGAATATACGTTGCCTTGCGGCGTAGCCATCAATGTGATTCCGGTGACTTGTAAGTTCGCTGGTGTCGTTACTGGAATAGTAGTTACTGGAGCGGACATTTTATTCTCCTTTAGGGTTGCAGTGATCACAGAAAGTACTCTGCGAGAAGGTTGACTGAGAAAGTCGTTCAAGTCAGTCTGGGCGACTGTGATCGAACGAAACGATTTGCGACAAGTAGATAGCCGGTTTGAAAGCGCTTTCATTCGCTAACAGCCTGTTAAGGCTTCCATTTGATTAACGCGAGAACTGTCTGTTAAAACCACCACACGCCCTATTTTTGAGTGAGACTTTGACAGGAACACCTGAAAATTCTGGTCGTTGGCGTCAGCAAGGTTGTGAAGATTATCCAACTCGTAGACTGCTTCCAGCAGGCGCTTTACTGCATACTCGTGTTGAATCAGTACCGTCCGAAGAAATCCACAACATAACTTCCAGTAAGCAGGAAGGAAGAGGCGCCATTGGGGTGCACCAATCGGCCTGATGAATTATTTCAAATGGTCCTGTCCTCTTTCTAGAGCGCAAAACATAACTTGGGCGTGCAGGCGCTCGTTGACCAGATATAGTTGGTACTGACGAATCTCTTCTGGCCCCAGCAACTCCGGCGATTTGCCGAAGTAGCGGGCGAAGTTAGCAATGCAGGCGACGTAAGCTTGATGGTGTGCGTGGATCGATTCCGTACTTTCAGAACATCGATCAGGCGTTGACGAAGAGTGGTCATGCGAAAGCTCCTTTCACGGGCAGAATGTTCGTTTGGTTACAAACAATATGCTCTGCCGGAAGGAGCTTTCTCTTGCCTTGAAATCGATCCGAGATACACCGCTACTCTCGCGAGCTTACCGCGTAGCGGTTTTGTTCAATGGCTCTTATGGTGAGTGAGGACCAAGATTAGGGCGGTTCTCCACTTGTTGCAACAACTGAGCGGCACCACATCTACCGCAAATAAAGCCAATTATGGTATAAATTCCTTCCCCTTTGTCCCCTATTGTATCGAACCCCTTTTATAGTTTTTCCCGAAGTCTCTATTTGCTTGGAGGAGCATTTAGTGTCGAGACAAAACCGTCGTAATTTCCAGCCCCTCAACGCATTACAGAAAGAACGCACCGGGATTCCCGGCTTTGACGAAATAACTCGCGGGGGCTTGCCCGCGGGCCGGCCCACGCTCGTCTGCGGTAGCGCAGGTGCCGGCAAAACACTTTTTGCCATGGAGTTTCTCGTTCGTGGCGCGACGCTCTTCAACGAGGCCGGCGTTTTCATGTCATTCGAGGAGTCGAGCGAGGAGCTGGCGACGAACGTCGCGTCGCTCGGCTTTGACCTGAACGAACTAATCGCCGAGAAAAAACTCATACTCGATTATGTCTTCATCGAGCGCTCCGAGATCGAAGAAACCGGCGAATACGACCTCGAAGCACTCTTTCTCCGACTCGGCCACGCGATCGACTCGATCGGTGCGAAGCGCGTCGTACTCGACACGCTCGAAGCACTCTTCGCCGCTCTTCCCAACGAAGCAATCGTCCGGGCCGAGCTGCGTCGTCTTTTCCGCTGGCTAAAAGACAAGGGCGTGACGGCAGTCATCACAGGGGAGCGTGGCGACGGCAAACTCACGCGCTACGGTCTCGAAGAATACGTCGCTGACTGCGTCATACTTCTCGATCACCGCGTTCAGAACCAGATCTCGACGCGCCGCGTGCGCATCGTCAAATATCGCGGCACTTCACACGGCACGAACGAGTATCCATTCTTCATCGACGACAAAGGCTTTTCAGTTCTTCCGATTACTTCACTCGGTTTGTTGCACAAGGCTCCTACCGAGCATATCTCTACGGGAATCGAACGTCTCGATACGATGCTTGACGGCCGGGGCTTTTATCGTGGTAGCTCGATACTCGTGTCTGGAACCGCCGGAACCGGAAAGAGCACGATCGCAGCGCACTTTGTCGCTGCGGCGTGCCAGCGTGGCGAGCCGGCGATCTTCTTCGCATTTGAAGAGTCGCAGGAGCAGATCATTCGCAACATGCGTTCAGTCGGCGTCGATCTCGAAAAATTCGTGAAGAAGGGGTTGTTGGAGTTTCACAATGCGAGGCCGTCCGCATGGGGATTAGAAGTCCACCTTGCACTCGTCCATAAAGCGATTACTGATTTCAACCCGACAGTTGTCGTTGTAGATCCAATCACTAACTTCCTCGCGGTAGGCGATAGGATGGAAACCAAATCGATGCTCACGCGGCTCATCGATTTCCTCAAGTCGAGACAAATCACAGGCATGTTCACGAGTTTGACGTCGGCCGCGAGTGAGATCGAAGACTCGGAAGTCGACGTTTCGTCGCTGATGGATGCGTGGTTACTGGTGAAGACTATCGAGTCGAACGGAGAAAGAAATCGCGGGCTCTACATTCTGAAGGCGCGCGGCACCGCACATTCCAACCAGGTGCGTGAGTTTGTACTAACTGATCACGGTATCGAGCTGATCGATGCCTACATCGGATCCGAAGGAGTTTTGATGGGCTCGGCACGCTCGAATCAGGTGGCGCGTGAGAAAGCGGCTGAAGTTGAACGCGGGCAACTGAGCGCGCGCAAACAGGCCGAGCTGCGCCGCAAGCAGGAGCTTTATGAAGCACAGTTACAAGCGTTAAAGAATCAGTATGAAACTGAGCGTGACGCAATCCTCGTGGAGCTGGATGAAGAACAGAAACGGCTCAAGGAAGCAGCCGACCAGCGACTCGAGATCGCCCGATTGCGAAAAGCTGATCCTCGCGGAATGAAAATTGATGAAAACGGCGCGAGAAAAGCGCGGAAAGGAGCTGCCAGATGAAACAACCCCTCACGAAGAAGAAACGACAAAAATCCACCAACGGCAGTCCGCAGGATGTAAGCGAAGAGCTGAGTCACTGGAACCTGCGGCTTTATGTTGCCGGCCAAACTCCACGATCGGTCACCGCCTTCAGAAACCTGAAGGACATTTGCGAGGAATATTTGAAGGGCCAGTATCACATTGAAGTCATCGATTTGATGGAGAACCCAACGCTCGCGCGCGGCGATCAGATACTTGCTGTCCCGACGCTCGTGCGCAAGTTGCCGCAGCCGATTAGAAAGATCATCGGCGATCTCTCCAACACGGAGCGCGTTCTCGTTGGGCTGGATATACAACCTCGTTAAGTATGTTGAGTTTGAAAGTGTGTACTAAAATGGCAAAGCCAAAAAAAGAACCATTAACAACCAAGCTGCGGAATGCGACAGAAGCCTTTGAGGAGGCAATCAAGGGAAAGGCGCTCAAGCGAGCGAAATATATTTTGCGACTTTACGTTACGGGTTCTACGGGAAGGTCTATGAAAGCTGTTTACAACTTGCGAAAGATCTGTGAAGAGCACCTGTCGGATGATTACGAGTTGGAAGTGATCGATATTTACAAGGATCCGGAGGCCGCGCGTGAAGCGCAGATCGTTGCGGCGCCGACGTTGGTGAAGAGATTGCCGACGCCGATCAGAAAGTTTGTGGGTGATCTTTCCAATACGCAGAAGGTTTTAGTGGGATTGGATATTTACAAGCGCCAGGATTTGAACCACTAAAGGGCGCGTAATGGCTTTCTCTGTGCAACCTCTGTGTTCTCTGTGGTTGATGAATGCATACGACAACTAACCACAGAGACACAGAGAACACAGAGGTTGCACAGAGAAGAAGTATTTATAAGAGACATGGGAAAACGAACAGAAGACGAAACATCGGAATTGCAGCGCCGTCTTGACGAATCAGAAGATACGCTGCGAGCGATCCGGCAGGGAGAAGTGGACGCGCTCGTAATCGACGGCCCAACGGGCGAAGTTATCTACACGCTTACCAGCGCCGACTATCCCTACCGGCTCATGATCGACGAGATGAACGAAGGCGCGGTGAGTGTTTCACCCGACTCGTACATTCTCTACAGCAATCGCAACTTCGCCAGCATTCTCGGCTTGACTGAAAATAAAGCGAGTGGAGTTCCATTCGGCGACTTCATCGTACCGGAGCTGCGCGAGCAGTTTCTCGAAGACATTGAAAGAGCGTGCGAGCAGTCTTTTCGCCGCGAATACACACTCAGTCCCGGAGGCGGCAGGGAAGTTCCGGTGCTCCTGTCGTTTGCCAAACTTCAGCCGCAAACAAATTCGATCAGTATCGTCGTCACCGATCTGACTGCGCAGAAAGCTCTTGAAGAAAAACTACGCCACGCAAAGAACACGCTCGAAGACCAGGTTGCAGAACGCACGAAAGAGTTGCGCGAGAGTCAGGCGCGATTGTTCGGCATCCTCGAACACAGCGCGGCAGACCTCAAAGCGATGCGACGACTGAATGAGATCGGCGCTCGGTGCGCGAAAGATGGAGACGACATCGACAGTTGTCTCAAGGAAATTCTTGATGTCGCGATCGAGATCACGGGCGCTGACAAAGGCAATGTTCAGTTGCTCAATGGCGATGCGGAAACGCTCAGGCTGGTGACGCAAATTGGTTTTGACGACCCGTTTATCGAGTTGTTTGAATGCGGTCACACTGGAGACTCGGCATGTGGCGTCGCGCTGAAATCGAAACAGCGCGTCGTCGTGGAAAACATCGACAACAGTGAGATCTATGCAGGCAAGGCATCGCTGCAGGCGATGCATGAGGCCGACGTGCTCGCCGTTGAGTCAGTGCCGTTGGTTAGCAGTGAAGGCAATGCCCTGGGAATCATCTCGACGCATTTCAGTCACGCGCATCGACCCAGCGAGCAGGAGTTGCGGCTCATGGATCTGCTCGCGCGACAAACTGCCGATTACCTCGAGCGCAAGCGTGTTGAAGGAGAGCGCGAACAGTTGCTGGCGCGCGAACACGAGCTGCGTGAGACCGCCGAAGACGCGAATCGCTTGAAGGATGAGTTTCTGGCGATCATGTCGCACGAGCTGCGTAATCCGCTGAACGTGATTCTCGGTTACGCGGAGTTGCTGCTGCGGATGGATGAGATCAAATCGGCTCCTCATTTGCAGCGCATGGCTGACGCGGTGAAGCGCAATGCGGTGGCGCAGTCGAAACTCATCCGGGATCTGCTCGATCTGTCGAGACTGCGTAGCGGCAAGCTCGAGTTGAACCGTGAGACTGTTTCGCCCAGCACTTCAATCGAAAACGCGATTGAAACTGTGCGAATTGATGCTGCCGGTAAAGGCGTCGAGATCACGGTCGAACCGCCGGATGATGTGTTGTTTGTTCAGGCGGATCCGGTGCGACTCGAACAGATCATCTGGAACCTGCTCAACAACTCGGTGAAGTTTACGCCTCATGGCGGTCGCATCGTTGTTCGACTCGAAGAAGAGAATGACGAGATCGTTCTGACAGTGTCCGACAACGGGCAGGGAATCGATTCGTCGTTCCTGCCGCACATCTTCGAGATCTTTCGGCAGGCTGATCCGGGGACCAGTCGCTCACAGCAGGGAATGGGCATCGGTCTCGCTGTGGTCCAACAGCTAGTCGAGCTGCATGGCGGATCGGTGAGTGCTTACTCGGCAGGTGTCGGCAAAGGCGCGACGTTCACGATCAGATTGCCGCGCAGTGGGAATTTGAAATCGCATTCTTCAGCGGCGCAGGATCTGGGTATCGGTTCGCTCGACGGAATGTCGGTGCTGGTCGTGGACGATTCAGAAGACACGACGGAGATGGTACGGCGCCTGCTCGAGATTGGTGGCGCGTCGGTTTGTGCGGCGACGAGTGGTGTTGAAGCGTTGCGGCTGGCGCGTGAAAAGGAATTTGACGTTGTGTTGTCTGATATCTCGATGCCGGAGATGGATGGGTTTGAATTTCTCAGCAGGCTGCGGCAGATCCCGGGTAAGGAAGATCTGCCGGCCGTCGCTCTAACAGGTTTTGGTCGCCCCGAAGACGTGCAACGCGCCAACGACAAGGGCTTCTACGCCCATCTCACCAAGCCGTTCGATATCCAAAGCCTCGCGAGATTGCTGCAAAAAGTGCCGCGGATTTCGCGGATGCACGCGGATTAAAAAAATCTGTGTTCATCCGTGGGAGATCCGTGGCAAGATGTAGCTGCGTTAGTTCGAACGTTCCTTTACCTCACTCCAAAAACCCCCGAATCGCTTATGCTCAACACAACTCGTTATCGCTTCGTCCTATTGTTCGCTTGTCTGTTGTTAACCGTCATTCCCGTTCAAGCCCAGGATGACGAAGAAGAAGATTTTGAGATTCCGGAGAATCAAGCCTACCTGGCTGTCTTCACCGACGTGAAAGGCGCCGCGACTGTTTCGCTCAACATTCCGGTTGAAGTTCAGGATCAGGAACAGTTGAAGCGTATCGTTGCCGGGTCGTTCAGTTTCCCACTCCAATTCGATAGAAGTCCCGTGACACGGCGCTACAGCTTCGAAGAAGCGGTGGAACAGGCGAAAGCAGAATCAGAGTCAGCACGACCCTGGACCACCATCTCAGGCAAGAGTCCGAAAGCCTTCACCGGCGGGATATTGAGCTCGACGTGCCAGGTCGATCTGCAATCCCTTCTGCCTCTATTGCGACAATACAATGTTGAGTACTTGAGAGTTCTCGTGTTCTTTCAAAACGGTACGCGGAACGTAAAGATCCAGGGAGCCAAACGAATTCCTTCGGTCGACGGCGTCGTCTGGGACCGCTATGACGCCCTTATCGATGTGCACGCCGGTGTGTTTCCTGTTCTCAACTTCTCGATGGGTTACAGCGCCGGAGATCTCATGAGTAAATCTTTGCCGCTGCTGTTGTTTCTGCTTTTGCCTGCGATCGCGACCATGCTTTCCGCGCGCAGATCGAACGCCAATCCGGAAGAGTTGTGGGGCAAGCACCTGCGTTTTGTGAGTCGCTTACTGAGCGTGCTGTGGATCGTGTGGCTCCCAGTCTATTTCATCTCAGGCGTCGGTTCGATCATCATGTTCCTCTTTGGTGGTGATCTCCTCAGTCTTGGCAGCGTAGGTCAGCTCGTGAATATTGCCTCCTACTTCTTCCTGCCAGTTACCGCGATGTTTCTATGTCACATTGTATCGGGAAGAGTGTATGAGCAAGTGCGATCCGTCGACTGGTCGCCGCGCGAGGTTATGCGACGTGCAGTCATTGCCAACGCCATCTCTCTCATTCCGATGTTTCTCGTGATCGTGGGGCTGTCTATGTTCGTCAGAAGCCCACGCCAGGCGGTGCTGTTTGGAATCGTCGGTTTCGTCGGCGTCATATTGCTGAGGCAGAATATGGGCAAGCTGCTCGGATCGCGTTTACATGCACTCACTTCCGGCGACCTGCGCGATCGAATCTTCGATCTGGCCCACCGGGCTGGCGTGAAGCTCCAACAGGTTTACGTCTTACCTGAAACGAGCGCACAACTATCAAACGCCTTCGCTCGCAGTGACAACAGTGTGATGATCACTAACTCACTGATCAAGAACCTCAGCCGTCGTGAAGTGGATGGGATCATGGCCCACGAGATCGGACATCTCCAGGCAAAGCATCCGCAAACGGCAGGGATAGTCATGACGGTGGCCTTCGTAGTTGCCAACCTCGTCGCTACCTTTATTTACAAGATCACATACTCCACGAACGCATTTCCGATCATCCTCGGCGGTGCGATTGGCGTCGCGTATCTCGTGACGTTCTTTCGCTCGCGTCGCAATGAGCGGCAGGCGGATACCATCGGTATCAGTCTCACTGGCGATCCCGAAGCGTTCATTTCCGGACTCGCAAAACTCTCGCGCCTGAATCTTATGCCGATGCACGGCGGCGGTTGGGGCGAATCTCTCGATTCTCATCCCGGCACGATGCGCCGTTTTCAGGAAATTGCCAAAGCACATGGAATCTCTGAGAGCCGCTTGCAGGAGCTCGTCACAAACGCAGAACCAGCGCAAGACAAGTACGTAGCGATTGACGATGCGGTTGATACGACTGTGTTCTCGACCGAGCTCAAGAACAAGATCCGCACGCGTTGGGTCTTCACCGCCCTCTTCGTGTTGCTGGTTTCTCCGGCTCCGTTTGCATGGGCCCTGGCGCGAGACGGCGTGTCGTTCTTCGGAATGCTGGCTCTCGCTGTCGAAGGGCTTGTCTGGTCGTTCGGAATCTCTCTGCTACTTCGAAATCGGATAGTCTACTGGGGCTTCCAGTCTGTTTCACGCCGCCTTAAGATGAAGCTCGATAAGCGCGGACTCGGCGAGCCGGCGCGTCTCGGTAGTCTGGTGGGTTTGGCTCCAGCGGCTGAGTCGCGCAAGTACGAGGGCTATTCGTTCTGGGACATGGGCGTGTTGTGGCTGACGACGGAGCAGCTTTACTACATTGGTGAACAGTGTGAGTTCGCGCTCCGACGTGAGCAGGTGCATGAAGTTTACTCGTGCGACACTGCTCCTGGTTGGGTCACGGAAAAGAGTTTGTTTATCCGCTGGAAAGACTTTCCCGAAGGCCCAATGAAGACGTTGCACTTTGTCGCTACGGGAGAAGTGGCTGTTACTAAGGCGAGGCGTGCGATTGACGAATTGCAGACGCGTCTAAAGGCGTGGATGCAGCAGAGTGAAGATTTCCCCGCCGCTTCACCGGCTCTCGAGTCTGTCGGGTTACCTGTCTTTCCTGAGATCACGAGCACGCTCGCGCCGATAAAGTTCAATCCATCCTTCGCGTTCAAGGCAGCATTTAATCTTGCCCTCTTTGCCGCGATATTAGCCTTCGCGATTCGCCTTAGCTACACGAGCATCGTCTACATGGCCCTCGCGCTCTTCGTCCTCACGTTGGTGGACGAGCTTTCGAAAGTCATAAAACGGACTAACCAGCGCGGCTCGTGGAAGAATGCTTAACTTGTAAAGACAACTGTAGGGGTGGCCCTCTGTGGCCACCCGTCGCTCGGATTACAGAAACGGGTGGCCACAGAGGGCCACCCCTACAGTTGTGTGTTCCAGATTTCCTTGATTGGAAGGCTGTTGGTGCGTCGTTCCTTCGGATAGCGGACGGCGTTCTGAATGTATCGCACGCCGTCGATCACGGTATCGATGGTGGTGTGGGTGTGTCCGCAGACGTGGACCGTTGAGTTGAGCTGTCTGATTTGTGCGTCGAGGGCGGCGCAGATCGAGACGTCGGGCAGCCAGCTAAATCTCATGTATTCCGGCGGTGGCAACAGCTCTGCGCGCGGAATAAAATGCGAGAAAGTTATGACTCCGGCGTCGTACGATCTGAGGTGTGGCTCGTTGAGACTAAGAAAGTAGTCGGGCAGCGATTGAATGTTGTCGGGCCATTTGCAAAGGTGAAAGTCGACCCACGCTTTCATATCCGCGTCGTAGACGCCGTCGTACCAGGAGAAGAGCGGAACGATCCAGAGATCGTCGAGGCGAAGTGGTGTTGTCGTTACACCGATGTTGTCACAGAGTTTCAAAACTTGATGAAACTTATCGATCGAATTGAGTTCTGAATTGCGAACCCAGAGCTCGTGATTGCCGGGCGTGAAGAGTACGTGGCGAAACTTCGAGCGGAGAAGTAAGAGCGTCTGGCGGATGATCTCTAAACGATCGGAGACGTCGCCCGCGACGATGAGAGTGTCGTCGCGGTAGGCGGTGTCAGATAGTTCTGTAAGCCAGACGAAGTTTTCTTTGTAATCTGTATGTAGATCCGACGTCGCAAAAACACGCATTATAAAACCTTAGACAGGATTCCTGTCTAACAAACCCTTTTCTACTGCGCTGTCGAGGTGCTCGAAGGCGTCGCAGTCTTCTTCACGTACTTGTCATACCACCCGAGATAGCGCTCCATGCGATCGCGCTGGTAGCTCGGGCGCTGAATGCCGTGGTTCTCGTTCGGATAGATGATCAACTGCGTGTCGATCCCGAGACTGCGCAGGGCCTGGTACATCTGCTGGCTGCCCTGCACAGGCACGTTGAAGTCGCGCTCGCCACCGAGAAACAGCGTCGGCGTCTGAATGCGATCGGCGTGCAGGAACGGGTAGGAGATCTTCACGTACGTCTCCCACGCTTTCGGGTTCCACGGTGGACCAATCTCGTAATCGTACTGAATGATGTACTGGTCAGTGCCGTAGAACGCGACGGTGAACGCCGTGCCCGCGCCGCTCGTCGCTCCTTTGAACCGCGTGTCAGTCGCGATGAGGTAGTCAGTGAGAATTCCGCCGTAGCTCCAACCACCGACACCGAGTCGATCCGGATCTGCAACACCCATCTTGATCACGTGATCGACGCCCGCGAGTAGGTCCTGCACTTCGTAGTTGCCCCAATCGGCAAAGATTGCGCGCGAGAACTTCTGCCCTCGACCCGCGCTGCCGCGATAGTTCACTGCGAGCACGGCGTAACCATTCGCCGCAAAAAACTGGCGCTCGGCGCTGAACGTGTGCTGGTCCTGTGCGTTTGGACCACCGTGAATTCTGAGCAGGAGGGGAACCTTTGTGCCTTTAACGTAACCGACCGGATAAGTAAGCAGACCACCAACCTGCGTGCCGTCTTTGCTCTGGAAGTTGACCTCTTCAGTCGCGCCGAGATCGAGCTCCGCAAAGAGTGCGTCGTTCTGGTGTGTGAGCTGGCGCAGCGAGTTTCCTTCCCAAACGTTTATCTCGCCCGCCTTCGTGTCGGCGCCCGAAATCGCCACCGCGCGCCCACCGTTGAAGTTCCAATTGCCAATGACGACCGGCGGGTTTAGCAGTCGTTGCGCCGCGCCGCCCGCGAGGTTTGCCTTCATCGGATAAACCGAGCGATCGTCAGTCACCAAAAACTGAATTGCCTTACCGTCTGAAGTGAATTTAGGCGACGAGACGCCGCGATCGATATCTTCCGATGCTTTAAAGCGTGCCGGTGCGCTGCTGCCGTCTGACGGAACGAGCGAAAGATGCTCCATGCTGTAAGCGCCGTACTTCTTCTCGTCAGTATCGGTGAATGCGATCCATTTCGAATCGGGGCTCCACTCCGGCCGCCCGCGGTTCGCACGAATGGTTTCGGGAGTTAGCGCTTTCTCAGTCGAGCCGGCCTTGGCTTCGGCGACGAACAATTGTGCAGAAGGCTCGCGATCGGGATCTTCGCCGTGGTTGCTCATGAAAGCGATGCGTGTGCCGTCAGGTGACCATGCGGGCGAGCTCTCGTCCCACTTGCTCTTCGTGAGCCGGTCGAGTTTCTTTGTTGCTACGTCGTAGATGTAAACGTAAGTGTGACGTCCGCTGAGCAGGTAGCCCGCGCCGTCCTGTTTATATCTGTAACGATCGATGACGATGGGTTTCGGCACGCGCGGAGTCGCGCCGGGTTGTGGCGATGGGCCGGGCTCTGATTCCGGATCGGGATCGCCGATCACGAGGGCCAGTCGTTTTGAATCGGGAGACCATTCGTGTCCCTGCAAGCGGCCTTTGAACTCCGTGAGCTGCATCGCCTCGCCGCCGTTCCGATCGAGAAGCCACACCTGGTTGCCGCGCGCCTTGCCGGGTCGCGATGAAGTGAACGAAATGTATTTGCCATCGGGGCTCCAACGCGGCGAGCTTTCGCTTTCCGAGCTGAAAGTGATCTGTCGATCGTTGCTGCCGTCGATGTTCACCATCCAGATGTGCGAGCTCGATTTATCTTCCTTGGCGTCAGTGGAGCTGACGGTGTATGCGACCCATTGCCCGTCCGGCGAGATCTGTGGATCGCTGACGTTGCGAAAGCGCGTCAGGTCGTCGAGCTTCATCGGACGCCGAGCAGTCTGGGCTGCCAGCGAGTTGGCGAGCGTAAGAATGAGCAGCAGGGAGATACAAGACAGGCGTCGTCGTAACATAGGGGCCTCCAGAGATGTGGTTCTTAGGGCGTACAGCGCAGCGCCGGGAAGTTTAGCAAGCCTTGAGAATTTATTGTAGGGGCGGCCCTCCGTGGCC
>DASYFE010000050.1:0-4254 GCA_036498585.1 Pyrinomonadaceae bacterium
GGGCCGCCCCTACAGTTGTACCTCATAGTCGAAGACGAACCGGAGCGAACGGCGAAGTATGGCTTCAGGTGGGAGAGCGAGGGCTGTGCGGCGGATGATGCGGGCAAGGGTGTTTTCCAATTGTCCGACGCGTCCGTAGTAGCGCGAGATTTTGGTGAGGGTGGCGGTGCGGGCGTGGCGAAGGTGCTCGTAGTTTCGCAGCGCGTCTTCAGTTGGGCCGTACTTTTCGAAACATCGCGCGAGGACGAGGGCGTCTTCCATTGCCTGGCATCCACCCTGGCCGAGGTTGGGTGTTGTCGGATGAATGGCGTCGCCGAGGAGTGTCATGCGTCCCGTGCCCCAATTTTTGTTTGGCTGTCGGTCCGTGGCGCCGGTCTTTAGTATCGACGACGGTGGCGTCGCCGCGATCAATTCCATGACGGGCGCATACCAGTCTGCGAACAAATCCGTAACCTGATCCGTGTTATCCGCGTTCGCTGCAGCCCACCAGCCCGTGCGTCCAAGTCCGACTGGACCAATGCCAAAACGTTTGCCGCGCCCGTACAACTCCATTCCAACCCCGGGTGGAATTGCCGCAGGTGTGATCGGCGAGGTTCCACGCCAGATCGTGTAGCCGCGACTCACCGGCTCGCCGTCGTTGATGAACTGCGCACGCACGCGCGAGTGAACGCCGTCGGCGCCGATCAGGAAGTCAGATTCAACAGAGTTGCCGTTAGCAAAGGTCGCGATCATCTTGTCGCCTTGCTGACGATGAGCGACGAGTGTGTGTCCGAGATGAATTGTTGATTGCGGAAGCGCTTGCCGAAGCGTGCGCTGTAAGTCAGAACGATGAAGGGCCAGGGCGGGTGATTTATCGTCAGCGATCGAAACGCGATTCAGGAGAAATCCATTCTGATCCATCCAGCGGAGCTCTTCGACAACGCCGGCGCATTCAAGGATCTTCTCCGCTAACTGCAAGCGCTGAAGCACGCGCGTCGCGTTGGACCAAATGGCGATCGCGGCCCCGACCTCGAGAAGTTCCGGAGCTTGTTCGAAGACTTCGGCTTGAAAACCGGATTGTTGTAGCGCGAGTGCTGCTGTTAAGCCACCGATGCCGCCGCCGATGATCGCGATCTGGACCATTCGGCAGAGATTTAGACAGGATTCACAAGATTTTTCAAGATGAACATGTAAATCCTGTCTAACGTTGCTCGTTCTCAGCAAGAGTCTTGATGTGTAAGAGAACTCGGTTATGAATCGTTTCGATGACGTGGTCGGACCATAGATGCCAGTAGGGCGCGGGCCAATAGCGGTTCTGGTACCACGTCGTTCCTTCTAATAAGGTCGTGCCGTCCGGCAGGGGCTTCAATTCAAACTGTCCGCGCTTCGCGACGAAATAATTGTCCAAATGCGGCGGATGGAGGTTGCGGTAGATTGACCACTCCTCCATCGCGGGTGGCTGGCCACTAACACCAAACGCCAGCAGACGCGGTTCATCCCAAACCGTTATCGGCTCGACGAATGCGCCAGTGGAAAATACGCAGTGTCGCTCCGCGCCGACACCGTGACCATGCATCTCGGCGCGAATCGGATATGCGATACCGGTCTTGAACATTGCTTCAGTCGGCGGCGGCAGTTGTGAAAACGTGACGACGTGCGTCCACACAGTCTGAAGATCGCTTTTGATAACGACAGACGTCTTTACTTCATAGAGCGGCGGCGTTTCCCCCAAAGCGTATTCAATAAAAATGAGTCCTGGTACCAAAAGACAAACTACCGAAGCCACGCGCAAGGTACCGGTTGCATAGGTGCGCTTCTGAAGCACGTAACCAATCAACCCACCAAACAGCGCGAGAGGGATGGCGAGTGGGAGCGCCATCGCGAGGCAGATGACGCCTTCGACCGCGAAACCAACGAGGGCAATCCCGACAAGTGCGACCGAAAGAAGCGATACGAGCAGACACTTACCGATCGAGCGCGGATAGTGATAGCCGTAGATCATCGTTGTGTTCAAGCCGAGAAAAAACGGAATGCCAACGAAGAGTCCCCAACCGTAGTTGCCGAGGCCGGTCGTGCTGATCACGGTTTCGATCACCGCGAGTAACGCTGTTATCGCGATGCCGAATGCGGCGCTGCCAAATTCGCTTTGCGGGATCCATCGTCCGAATCGCGAGCCGAATTTCGGCCCATTATCGACTGGCTGCCGTGAGGGAATCGCGGCGAGCACGGCGAAGAAGATCACATTGAGAAACGGCACGTAGAAAAGCATCACGAGCCACAGCGGCAAGTCTGCATCGCGTAGTCTTCGCAGCGTCAGCACCGTGCCGATCCACATAAAGGGAAGCGCCATCAGAATGAGGAAACTGTAGAACCTCGCGTCGGTGGGACTCAGCGACGCAGCGCCGTCCGGGCCGATAAACACCCAGTAACTAATCGGGCTCCACGGGTAGCCGGCTAAAGCAGCCAGAAGGCGATCGATATTGTGTTTCACTACGAACAGGACCGCCCCGATTGCGAGATAACGCGCGCGACCCACCTTGCCGTGCCAGCTCCAAAGGTCCAACATTGTCTCTTCCTTTACTCATTGATTTCTCTGTGCAACCTCTGTGTTCTCTGTGTCTCTGTGGTTAACTAATTCGCAGCCATAACCACCACAGAGACACAGAGAACACAGAGGTTGCACAGAGAAGAGCCGTTCCTTCCTATGAACACCAGCGCAGATCACCGACACAGAATGGACGAGGCTGCGGAAGTCCGCTGCGGATCTGCTCGGTCGTGAACCGGCGCGTCGGCACGAGATCGTAGGGCAACGGAACTACAGGTGAGCCGGGCTCGACGACGCCTTCGGACAAAATGCGTATCTGCGCCAGTGAGGTGAGTGGAACTTTCATAAACCTCTCGAACACGTGCGCCATCAACTCATGACAGACCACCGGCAACGGAAACATCAACGGCCGTTTGCCAACAACTTCAGCAACACGACGAACCGCTTCGCTCAGGTAGATCTCTTCCGGGCCGAGCAGCGCGATTGTTTGCTGCTTCATCCGCCGATCGACGAGCGCTGCTCGCATGACGTGTATGAGATCTTCGATCGCGAGCGGCCGAATGCTTTTCTCTTTCAGACCGACAAGGCCGAACACGGGAAACGTGTGCAGCGCGTGGCTCAAGTGGTCGAGCATGTGATCGCCGCGGCCGTAGACAATACCGGCTTTGATAATGGTGTAATCGAGTCCGGAATTGCGGACGATCTCTTCTGCCTCCCATTTCGACTCGTGATAAGGCGAGCCGCAGTGTGGCCGCGCCCGCAGAAAACTCACAAAGACGATCTTCTCGATACCCGCATTCTTCGCCGCCGCGACGACGTTGCGCGTGATTTCAACGTGAACGCGAGCAAACGTTTGATCTCCGATCTCACGATTGACGCTGGCGCAGTGTGCGACTACTTTGCAGTCTGCAAACGTGGCAGTCAGTTGCTCTACATTGTTGAGATCACGTCTCGTGGTGCAAACCACTTCATGTCCCTCCCTGGTCAGACGAGTGGTCAAGTGACTGCCTACGAAACCAGTTGCACCGGTAATTGCGACTCTCATGATGTTGGCTCCTAGTCGATCAGGTAGTAGCGAATTTCTTTCTTGACGAAGGAGATCACCGCGTGCGGTACGCTAACGCGGCATAACAGGAAAGCAGTGCCGGCTACTGCTCTGGCAAGCACGTTTAGTCGATGACCAGCAATGTAACTGCACGCCCAGAGGGCAACTCCTTCAAATAGGCCAAACCCCATTCCGGTTGCGAGAATGAATGGCAGCCAGGAGATCAAAAGAAAGTTGTAACCATTCTCCCGGTCTGCAAGCATGCCGATCACCGGAAACAGGAACGATACAAACGCGCCAACAACAATTCCCTGCGAAAGACATCTGCCGAACCCCGGCAGCTCAGACACTGGCGATTGAGAGAGACTGCGCGACAGGATCTCGCCATAGATGTATGGATGTCTGATTGTTGCGCCACTCTCGATCATGTCGCCTCACTTTCGTTGTCGTCAGGCAGCGCTTCCTTGATCTCATTAACCATTCGCAACGCCTGCTTGCGCAGTGGTCGCATGAACGGATTACTCGCGAGGTGGATCAGCTTTTCGAGTAAATCAACGGTGTGATCGATCATGCGGTAGGTGCGACGGTGCTTCGGTGACGAGTCGTGAATCCAAAACAGAACGATGCCCATGCTGTAAACCCACAGCAGGTAAGGCAGCTCCGCTTTCAGGTCTTTCGGAATTCG
>DASYFE010000051.1:0-5941 GCA_036498585.1 Pyrinomonadaceae bacterium
GAATTTGTATGAATGCATTTGTCCCGGCTGGTCCTGAAACGTGTTGGAGTTCATCGCATCGAAATTCAAGCCGCGCGCCCCCGCAAAGGCGCGCAGTTTCGACGCGTCGTCAGGCTTGTCCCAGGGAATGTGAAGCGACACGGCCGGTGTTGAGCGCACGAGTTTGAAAATCGTCCCACAATCTTCGAGCTTCTCGTAAATGTCGCGCGGCTCACCCTCACCTGCAAAACGCGCGAAACGTGTCCCGCCCGTGCCGACGCCCCACGACGGAATAGCGACGTGAAACGCGGCGGCCTTCTTTACCAGATCCTCGATATCGACGTTCTGCCGCCGGAGTTTCCTGGCGAGAGCTTCGTAGTCTTCGTCGACCCACGTACGCGCTTTACGGTTTTGGTCGTCGATGAATGAATCGTCGATCTCAAAAGTCATGTTTGTTATCTCAAGAAACCGTCCTGCAATCCGCCGTCAACCGGAATCACGTGACCGGTTGTTTTTGACAATCGTGGCGACAGCAGGAGGAAGATTGCTTCGGCCTGATCTTCGGGTTCGATGGGCGTCTGTGTCAGCGATCGCCGCGCATAGAATGCTGCTAATTTGTCGCGCAGGTCATCTGTCGAATCATCGTCGCCGAACGGGATCTCATATTTCGTTAACGAAGCGATGACGCGATCGCGTGGAAACATCGTACTGCCCTTTACAACCGTCGCTGGCGCGACCGCATTCACGCGAACAAGCGGCGCCATCTCAATCGCGAGCTCACGAACCAGATGGTTTGCCGCAGCTTTGCTCGTGTCGTAAGCCAGACTGCCCTTCTTCGCGACGACGGCGTTGGCGCTGGTCGTGAGCACGATACTGCCGCGCAATCCCTGCCGTTTGAAAATCTTGTGAGCTTCGTCCGCCACAATGTAAGCCCCGGTTACATTGATGCTGAAAGTGCGCGACCACAAACTGTCTTCGATGTGGCCCGTTTTGTCCGGCGGCACGAAGATGCCCGCCGTAACAACAACAGCGTCGACTCCGCCATACGCAAGCATTACATCCTGAAACATGCGCGCCACGTTCTCGCGGTTGGTGATGTCGCAGCCCAGGCCGATAGCCGGACCACAGTTACTGATTCCCGATCCAGCCACACCAATGCCCTCGCCGTATTTCGCGATGATCTCCTGCGCCGTCTCTTTGGCCGCTACTTCATCGAGATCGATGCAAACAATATGCGCGCCTTCCTTCACGAGTCGATGCGCGGTTGCTTTACCGATGCCGGAGCCTGCTCCGACTATCACGACGATCTGCCGGTCCAACTCTTTCTCGGGTGGCAAACGACGCAGCTTCGCTTCTTCCAGCGACCAGTACTCGATGTCGAAAGCCTCCTGCTGGTCCATCGCCTCATACTTGTCGATCGCTTCAGCGCCGCGCATTACCTCCACCGCGCAGTTGTAAAACTCAGCCGTCACGCGCGACTCACTCTTATTCTTGCCCCAAGCCATCATTCCCAAACCCGGGATCAGCACGACTGTCGGATTCGGGTCGCGCATAGCGGGGGAGTCCGGGTGCTTGCAACGGTTGTAATAGCTTTCATAGTCCTTGCGATACTCGACCAGACCTTCCTGAATCGAAGCCTTTAGTTTTTCAACGTCACCGCCGGCCGGATCCCAATCGACAAAGAGCGGCTTGAACTTCGTGCGCAGAAAATGGTCGGGACAGGACGTGCCCAGCGCCGCGAGACGTGGGCCATCATGACTGTTCACAAACCGCAGCATCTTCTCGTCGTCCTGCACTGTGGCAACGAACCGGTGGCCGACCGAAACTTGTCCGCGAATGAACGGCAGTAATTCCGCCTGAAGGCGCTGGCGATCCGATTCAGACAATGGCTGATACTTTTGTCCGCCGAAAGTCTGTTCGCCCTTGTCGTGTGATTCGATGTAACGCGCCGCGCGATCGATTATCTCGAGCGCGGTCTCGTAACACGTCCGGTCATCGTCATTCCACGAGCTCATTCCATGATGACCGAGCAAAATCCCTTTCGCGTGCGGGTTTTCCTTAATCAACTCTTCGATCTTCAGGCCGATATCGAAACCCGGCCGCTGCCACGGCGTGTAAATCACTTCGTCGCCATAGATTTCCTTCGTTAGCTTTTCCTGATTGACGGAAGCGGCAATCGCAATGACGGCATTCGGGTGCAGATGGTCGACGTGTTTGAAAGGAACAAATGTGTGCAGCGGCGTATCGATCGAACAGGCGCGCGGATTCAGATTGAAGACGCAGTGGCTGTACATCGGATACATTACGTCTTCAATCGGAGTCTTCGGTCCGCGTTCAGGACTACCCAGATACTGCTCCTTCATTGCGCGCACTTTGTCGAGATAAAGCGACGCAAAACCATCGCGTTTTGCAGTGCGCAGATCGCCGCCGGAGCCCTTGAGCCAAAGGACTTCTACGGATTCCCCTGTGAGCGGATCCGTCTCGATTAACTTCGAAGAGGTATTACCACCGCCCGTGTTAGTGAGCGTTAAATCTTCACCGAGTTTGTTGGAGCGATAGACGAGCCGATCGACGCCATCGAGCTGATTGGCGACTTCGTCCCGCCAGAGATATTTGACGAACCGGAATTTTTCTTCTGGGCCTTGGGAAGTCATTGTGCTAAAAAGACCACCAAAATGCGGATAACTTTACTGGATAAAACTCGGTTACGTCTAGCGTTCTCTCTGCGGCCCTCTAAACGGCTATTTCAACGCAGAGGGCGCAGAGATACGCAGAGGGTCGCAGAGATAATTTTCAAATGCCTGTTGTGCATCCTGCTCGTGCCCTTCGTTTCACAAGCGGTTAGTCCGATTTCACTCGACGGCGTCTGGCGGTTTGACCTTGATCCAAGCGATGTTGGAGGTAACGACATTACCACCGATACCCCCTCGGTGCTCTCGCTCTACGATCGCTACTGGTACCTGCGCGAAGATTACAAGGCCTACACCGAGCGCGGCAAAGTCAAAGTGCCGTTTCTGTCGCAGCCGATGCGTCACTATGGTCGCGTCGCCGGCACACACGCAATCGTTTACAACGTGCGTGCGTTCGGCGCTAAGGGCGACGGCAAAAACCTCGACAGCCCGAGCATCAACAAAGCGATCGAAGCTGCCGCCGCCGCGGGCGGTGGTACCGTAATCTTCCGCGCCGGCACTTATCTCTCCGTGTCAATCCGTCTGCGCAGCAACATCACGCTGCAGCTCGAGCACGGCGCGACGATTCTTGCGGCCGACGTTGTCCCTGGAAAAATTACTTACGATCTGCCCGAGCCAAATGGGTGGGACATGTACCAGGACTTTGGACACAGTCACTGGCAGAACAGTTTGATCTGGGGCATTGGCCTGGAGAACGTCAGCATTGTTGGACCAGGGTTGATTAACGGCAAGGGTTTGACGCGGCGCAGCCCGCGGGCGCGTCGGGTTAATCAGCCGGGCGACCGGCCGGTCACGCTCGGCGGCCAATCGCCTTTGGGCGAAGACGACGATGCGAAAGTGATGAACGGATTAGGCAACAAGGCGATTTCGCTCAAACTCAGCCGCAACGTCCTGCTGCGTGATTTCTCAATCCTGAATGGCGGCCACTTCGCGTTGCTGGCCACCGGCGTCGACAACCTCACGATCGACAACGTCAGGGTCGACACCAATCGCGACGGGTTTGATATCGACTCATGTCGCAACGTGCGCATCTCGAATTGCAGCGTCAACTCGCCAAACGACGACGCGATCGTTTTGAAGAGCTCTTACGCCCTCGGCTTCGCGCGCGCCACTGAAAACGTGACGATTACGAACTCTCTTGTCAGCGGCTACGACATCGGCTCGCTCCTTGATGGCACGTTCAAACGCAACATCACAGAAGCTCCCGATCGTGATGGCCCAACCGGGCGCGTGAAGCTCGGAACAGAGTCAAACGGCGGTTTCAAGAACATCACGATCTCGAACCTCGTGTTCGATCACTGTCGCGGCCTCGCGCTCGAGACCGTGGATGGCGGTTTACTCGAGGATGTAACGATCACGAATATTACGATGCGCGATGTATCAAACTCGCCGCTGTTTCTGCGACTAGGAAAACGGATGCGTGGTCCTGCCGGAACGGCGATTGGTCAATTGCGTCGAGTGAATATCAGCAACATCGTTGCTTACAACGCCGATCCGCGCTACGCCTCAATCATCGCGGGCATCCCCGAGCATCAGGTCGAAAGCGTTTTCCTGAACAATATTCAAATTTATTATCGGGGCGGAGGCAGCAAAAAGGACTATACGGATTTACCACCTCCGGAACGCGAAGCGAACTACCCCGAGCCGTCGATGTTTGGGGAGATACCGGCGTACGGCTTCTTCATTCGTCACGCGAAAGGCATCACGCTCAGCAACGTGCGGATCAGTTATCTCAGCGATGAGCTCAGGCCGCCCTTTGTTTTGCAGGACGTGAACGGCGTTGAGTTCGATCACGTCACCGCGCAAAGGGCGAAAGATGTTCCGGCATTTTTCTTCCGCAACGTTTTGGATTTCATTACGCACGACTTCAAAGGCTTACCGGACACACGTCTGGATCGAGTAGAGCTGGGAAAACTGTGAACGATAAGGTTCTTCTAGGAGCAACTGTAGGGGCGGCCCTCCGTGGCCGCCCGTTGGTCGAAACTCGCGCGTTACCCCTGGAACGGGTGGCCACGGAGGGCCACCCCTACAGTTGCGCCCTAAAAGCTGACGTTGGGGCGAAATTGCTGTTCACGATCGTCTGTGCAATTGTTTTTGCTTCATTGGTCCACGCGCAAGCTGCTGACTTGCCCAAGTGGGTAAAAGACGCCGGGGCGCGGCGCGCGCCCAAAGCGAAACGCACGTGTCTTGTGGCCGCCGCCGGCGATGGCGTAGCGAATGCGACGAAAGCAATTCAGCAGGCGATCGACAATTGCGCGAAGTCAGGCGGCGGAATCGTTACGTTCAAATCCGGTAACTACGTCACGGGCGCTCTCTTTCTCAAAAGTAACGTACACCTGCGCGTCGATACGGGCGTGACGCTCACCGGTAGTCAGGATGACGCAGACTATCCATCGCTGTGGACGCGCGTTGCCGGTATCGAGATGAAGTGGCCCGCGGCTTTGATCAATATCAACGAGCAACGAAATGTGAAGATTTCCGGCGGCGGCACGATCGATGGAAATGGTAAGAAGTGGTGGGACAAGTATTGGGCGCTGCGTCGCGAATATGAACCGCGCGGTTTGCGTTGGGCGTCTGATTACGACGCAGAGCGCGTCCGATTGATGGTGTTCTGGAAATCATCAGACGTGACGATCGAAAACCTCAGTCTCAAGCGTTCGGGGTTCTGGACGCTCCAGGTCGTCTATTCAGATCACGTGACAGTCGATCGAATTAAGATCACTGACAATAGTGGACCAAGCACGGACGGCGTCGATATTGATTCTTCGAGTTACGTGCTCGTGCAGAATTGCGACATCGACAACAACGATGACGACATCTGTCTCAAGGCCGGTCGTGATTATGACGGTCTGCGCGTGAACCGACCCACTGAATACGTGGTTATCCGCGGCAACGTCACTCGTCGCGGCGGCGGCATCATTTCGTTTGGCAGCGAGACTTCCGGCGGCATTCGCAAGGTCGTGGCTTACAACAATCGCGGTATTGGCACCAACGAAGGCATCCGCTTCAAGTCTGCGAAAACGCGTGGTGGCTACGTGGAAGATATTCTGATTCGCGATCTCAAGATGGAAAACGTACCGCTGCCGTTTACCTTCACGTTGAACTGGAATCCGAGTTACAGCTACGCGACGATTCCGAAAGACATGGTTAATCTTCCAGCGCATTGGATCGCGCTAAGCACAAAGGTCGAGCCTCCGGAACGCGGCTACTGCGAGTTTCGCAACATCAGGATTGAGAACGTGGAGATCGTCAATGCACGTCGGATCTTCTCG
>DASYFE010000052.1:0-4676 GCA_036498585.1 Pyrinomonadaceae bacterium
CGGTTGAGAGACGGCCTTCTTTAACGAGTTGCTGAACGTCCTCCGGTAGACGAAGCAGACGCAGGTAGTTCGTGATGTACGAGCGGTCACGTCCGACGCGTGTTGCGAGGGATTCCTGCGTCAGACCCACTGTCTCGATCAGTTTCTTATAAGCCTGCGCTTCTTCAATCGGGTTGAGGTTCTCGCGTTGAATGTTCTCAATTAGCGCAATCTCCAGCAGGTTATCATCCGGCACCTCCTTGACGACAACCGGCACACGAGTGATTCCGGCCAGTTTTGCCGCGCGCCAGCGTCGCTCACCGGCGATGAGCTCGTAGCCGCCGTCGCGGCGTCTCACCAGAAGCGGCTGGACGATGCCGTGAGCGCGGATGGAATCAGCTAGACTATCGAGACTCGCTTCGTCAAAGTGAGTCCGTGGCTGCATCGGCCCGGGCACAATCGAGTCGATTTCAACTTCCGACGGTTCGGCTCCGAGATCAATCGTGCTGTCAGACGACAGGAGAGCCCCCAGCCCCCGACCTAGCGCTTTTCGATTCATGAATAATCTCCCTGGCTAATTGTGAGTATGCGTCAGCCCCCTTGGAGTTTGGGTCATAACTGATAATCGGCTTTCCGTAGCTGGGCGCTTCGGCCAGCCTGACATTTCTGGGAATCACGGTCTGAAACACCTGCAAGCCGTAGAAGTCGCGCAAGTCAGCCGCAACTGCGGCAGACAGGTTAGTCCGCTCGTCGTACATCGTCAGCAGCAGGCCTTCGATCATCAGACCCGGATTGTGTAGCCGCCGCAGACGCGCGAGCGTATCGAACAGCTCGGTTACGCCTTCGAGGGCGTAGTATTCACATTGAATTGGAACGAGCAGCGACTTCGCGGCGGTAAGAGCGTTGAGGGTTAGCAGCCCGAGCGACGGCGGGCAGTCGATAAAGATGTAGTCGTAATCGCTTTCAACGGCCGTGAGGGCGCTCTTAAGTCGAAACTCTCGCTGTTCGAGTCCCACAAGCTCGACCTCCGCACCTGCAAGATCTTTATTGGACGGAACGACGCTCAACGTCGGAATCGACGTCGGCAAAGCGATACCGGAAATCGGCTCATCCAGCACGACGCAGTGATAGAGGCCTCGTCGAAAGCTGCCGCGCTGGATCCCTATGCCCGAAGTGGCGTTGCCTTGCGGGTCCGCGTCGACAAGCAGAACACGATTGCCCAAAGAGGCGATAATCGCTGCGAGATTGACGGCGGTGGTGGTCTTCCCGACCCCGCCTTTTTGATTGGCGACGGCTATCGTCTTAGCCATGGTTGGCGCTAAACCTAACACACGAGAGCCTCTGGGGGCTACCGTAGGAATGTTTCACGTGAAACATTAACCCGCATTGACCCGTTAGGCGGTCTTTTGCTGGGCCGAGAGGAACGCGAGCAGCGTCGAAAGGGCACCGGGCGTGAGCCCAGGTAGCCGCCGTGCCTCACCAAACGTGAGCGGCTGGGCCCGGTCGAGTCTTTCGACGATCTCGTTAGACAGCCCAGCGATGTTCCGGAAAGTCATATGTCTCGGGATCTTCAACGTGTCGTGCTGGTACAGTTTGACGATCGCCGCCTTTTGCGTGTCGAGGTAGCCGGCGTAAAGAGAATCCGCCAGCACGGAGTTCAGGTCCGCTTCCGCGATCGGTTTGAGCCCCGACGGCAACAAGGACATAATCAACTCTGCGGTTACTTTCGGACGCTTGGCCAATTGCTCCAGGGAAATCGAATCACCAAGATCATTCCCGATTAGCGCCGATACCGCTGCATGTTGAGCATCGGCACGACGCAGGCGAACAGTTTCCAGCGCAGTTCTAATCCTCGCGAGACGAGCTTGTCGTGAGTTGAAGCGCTCCCAATCAGAATCGCCCACGAGGCCGAGTTCCCTGCCATACCGCTCAAGACGCTCATCGGCATTGTCGTAACGAAGAGCCAGCCGATACTCCGCGCGCGAGGTGAAGATCCGGTAAGGCTCGTCAACACCCTGCTTGATCAAGTCCTCAACGAGGACGCCGATATACGACTCTTCGCGCCGCAGCCGCAACGAATCCCGTTTCTGCGTGTAGAGCGCTGCATTGATCCCAGCGAGCAGCCCCTGGCAGGCAGCTTCCTCATAACCTGTCGTTCCATTGATCTGGCCCGCATGAAAGAGACCGGGCAGTCGAGTCGTTTGCAAATCGGGTCCAAGCTCTCGCGGGTCGACGAAGTCGTACTCAATCGCGTAACCCGGCCGAATAACTCTCGCTTCCTCAAGCCCCGGAATCATGCGCACAAGATCCTGCTGCATCTCCGCCGGCAGCGAGGTTGAAAAACCATTCAAATAAACTTCGTTCGTGTCGTGCCCCTCGGGCTCGAGAAAGAGCTGGTGCCTCGACTTGTCAGAAAACTTCACGACCTTGTCTTCTATAGAAGGACAATACCGCGGCCCGATGCCTTTGATCTTTCCGGAATACAGCGGCGACTCCGCAATATTTTCGCGAATCGCGTCGTGCACCTCCGGCGTGGTGTAGCCGATGTAGCACTGGATCTGTTTCTGCTCGATGTTGTCTGTCGAGAACGAGAACGGCACAGGCGATTCATCGCCCGGCTGCGGTTCGAACGCACTCCAGTCCACCGTTCGGCCATCAAGTCGCGGCGGAGTTCCGGTCTTGAGACGACCGACGGGAAACCCGAGACGCTTTAGAGTCTCTGACAGTTCGATCGACGCGGGCTCACCAGCACGACCCCCTGAATAAGTGCGACGTCCGGTGTGGATCAGTCCATTAAGAAAAGTGCCGGTCGCGACCACGACCGCGTCCGCGCCAAAACGACGTCCATCTTCCAACACGACGCCGGCCAATCTTCCATGAGCGAGCACGAAATCGACTACTTTCCCCTGCCTCAAATGGAGATTGGAGGTCGCTTCAAGCGTGCGCCGCATCTCGGCGCGATAGCGCATACGATCCGCTTGCGCCCTCGGCGACTGAACAGCCGGGCCGCGTGATCTATTGAGCAGACGAAACTGAATGCCGGTGCGATCGATGACGCGGCCCATGATGCCGCCGAGCGCGTCGATCTCGCGCACTAGATGTCCCTTGGCAATTCCGCCGATCGCGGGATTGCACGACATTTGGCCGACGAGGTCGAGATTAAGCGTAATAAGACCGGTTTCCGCGCCGAGTCGCGCCGCGGCAGACGCCGCCTCGCAGCCCGCGTGACCGGCGCCAATCACGATTACATCGAATGCCTCATCGAACGACATTTCTATTTTCCAATGCAAAACGTTGCGAATATCTCTGACAATATATCTTCCGTCGTTGTCTCGCCGGTAATCTGTCCCAGGAACTTCAACGCATTGTGCAGCGGCACAAGCACAAGCTCTTCGCTGTGTCGCTCACGCAACGCCGCACGTGCCGCTTCTAGCTCGCGCTGCGTGCTGCATAACAGATCGTAGTGGCGAGCGTTCGTGATTAACAAACCACCTTCATCGACACCGTTGCTGCTCACACTTGCGAGAATCGCGGCACGCAGCGTCGACAACCCCTCACTAGTTCGTGCCGATACATTAATCGGTCGGAGCTCTTCAATACAACTTGCGGGAACATTGAAGCCAGGCAGATCGCTTTTGTTCATGACCACGAGTCGACGTGTATTCTCAGTCTGATCGATCAGCTCACGATCGTATGGTCCGACTCCTTCCGCGCCGTCGAGCACAACCAACACGAGATCGGAATCGCTCATCGCTCTCCGCGTTCGCTCGATACCTAACGTTTCAATTCCATCGGTCGTCTCGCGTAAGCCGGCCGTGTCGGTGAGGATCACAGGAATGCCATCGAGATCGATGGCTTCCGTTAGCGTGTCGCGAGTCGTGCCCGGGATGTCAGTCACGATCGCTCGCTCGCGCTCGATCAAGCTGTTGAAAAGACTCGACTTACCGACATTCGGACAGCCGGTGATCGTCACTCGGACGCCTTCCTGAAGCAGCCTTCCCGCACTGTAACTTCGAGCCAACTTCTCAACGCCACTACTCACAACAGCGAGGTCGCTATCAATCTCGTTTGCGCGCGGCGCTGGAATATCTTCTTCAACAAACTCCAGCGCTGACTCCAGCAACACGATTACCTCGAGCAGCTTCTCCGCAAATGGGCCAAGCGCGTTCGACAGCTCACCGTTCAATTGACGTGAGGCCTGCTTTACTGCCGCCTCGGTCTGCGCGGCGATCAAATCGCGTATCGCTTCCGCCTGAGCCAGGTTGATCTTTCCATTTGACAATGCACGCAACGTGAACTCACCTGGACCAGCGAGCACTGCACCGAGCTCAAGTGTCGTATCGATGATGCTTCGCACAACGGCCGGCGAACCGTGACAACTGATCTCCACGACGTCTTCGCCGGTGAGCGAGTGCGGCGCGTTGAAGCACGTCAGCAGCACCTGGTCCAACTCGTCTCCGTCTTTCGGGCGGCGAAGTGTGATGAGGGTTGCGTGTCGTGGCTCGAGCACCTCGACACCACTCATCCGTCGCGCGAGCGCGAGCGCGTCCGGCCCGCTCAGACGAATGACAGCGAGAGCTCCGCGCCCTCTGGGTGTCGATAGTGCAACGATGGTACTCATAATCAACTGTAGGGGTGGCCCTCCGTGGCCACCCGTTCCATAGAATAGCGCATGAATAAACAAACGGGTGGCCACG
>DASYFE010000053.1:0-1689 GCA_036498585.1 Pyrinomonadaceae bacterium
ATTTTCGTTGAGCTTGTTGGGTACATTTCTCGTGCGCTCAGGCGTGCTGACTTCGGTGCACGCGTTCGCGACCGATCCGAAGCGCGGCGTCTTCATTTTAGCGTTTCTGCTCGTCGTGATCGGCGGCTCGTTGTTGCTGTATGCGATACGAGCGAAGCAGGTCGGCGTCGGTGGCAAGTTTGACGTTGTGTCGCGCGAATCGTTGCTGCTCTCGAATAATGTGTTGCTGACGGTCGCGGCCGCGTCAGTGCTACTCGGAACTCTCTACCCGCTGCTGGTTGATGCGCTCGGTGGCTCAAAACTCTCGGTTGGTCCGCCTTATTTCAATCTTGTCTTCGTGCCGTTGATGGCCCCGGCGATGTTTTTGATGGGCGTCGGACCGATCGCGCGTTGGAAGAAGGCGAGTGTTCCGGATATCGTCACGCGCTTGCGCTGGGCGTTTGTGATCAGCGTGCTGAGTGCGATAGTGCTGCCGTTCATTTTGGGCGGGTTCAAGTGGCTCGTCAGTTTAGGACTGCTGCTCGCGATCTGGATTCTCACGACGATTCTGGTAAACCTCTGGGAGCGAGTTCGAGTCACTTCCGGTCAGCTCAGCACGTTTCAAAAACTGCGCGCGCAGAGTCGCAGCTACTATGGAATGCAAGTGGCGCATCTAGGCGTCGCCGTGTTCATCGTCGGCGTGACACTCGTCACTGGTTATCAAACCGAACAGGACGTGCGGATGAATCCGGGCGACGTTGTGACTGCCGGCCGTTATTCGTTCAGGTTTAATGGCGTCACAAACGTGACCGGACCAAACTACATCGCCGGACGTGCCGAGATCGTCGTGAGTCACGACGGCGAAGAGATCGAGAAGATGTTTCCGGAGAAACGGAATTACACCGCGAGCGGCAACGTCATGACCGAGACGGCCATCGACAGCGGCATCCTTCGTCATCTCTACATCTCGCTCGGTGAGCCGGTCGGCGGCGGCGCGTGGAGTGTGCGCGTTTATTACAAACCGTTCGTCGGCTGGATCTGGTTTGGCGCGGTATTGATGGCGCTCGGCGGCGGTCTCGCAGTCAGCGATCGACGATACGCGCTGGCAGCACGCAAAGAACGAGAGGCCCGTGAGATGGCGAAGCCAATCCCGAGCACAGTCGCCGCATCAGTAACAGAATAACGTTATGCTTCGTTATCTAATTCCGTTAGTAATATTCATTGTTCTCGCAGTCTTTCTCGCGATCGGGCTGACGCGCGATCCGCACGAGCTCAAATCCGTCCTAATCAACAAACCCGCACCGGCGTTTCGTGTGCCGCAACTGAAAGCCGCGGACAAGATGATCTCGAACGAAGACATGCGCGGCAAGGTGTGGCTGCTCAACGTCTGGGCCTCGTGGTGTGTAGCCTGCCGTGAAGAGCACCCTTATCTGATCGAGTACGCGAAATCCGGAGTCGTGCCGATTTACGGTCTCAACTACAAAGACCGCCGCGAAGACGCGCTCGCAACGCTCGACGAACTGGGCGATCCTTATCTGGTGAGCGCGGTCGATCTCGACGGGCGTGTCGGCATTGATTTCGGGGTCTATGGAGCGCCTGAGACCTACATCATCGATCAAGGCGGCACGATTCGCTTTAAATACGTTGGCCCAATGATGCCCGACGTCTGGAAAGAAAAGATCCTCCCCGTGGTCCAGGAATTAAATCGAC
>DASYFE010000054.1:0-11685 GCA_036498585.1 Pyrinomonadaceae bacterium
CAACGGGCGGCCACGGAGGGCCGCCCCTACAGTTGTAGGTCGTCGCGTCCACACCCTAAAATCGGCGTGCTACTGCCAATGTTGCGCGTCACAGAGATTTTTCGCTCGATTCAAGGCGAGTCAACCCATGCCGGACGGCCATGTACCTTCGTGCGTCTGACGGGCTGTCCGATGCGTTGCGTCTGGTGCGACAGCGAGTACACGTTCACGGGCGGCGAGCACTACTCGATCGACTACGTCATGGACCAGGTCAGAGCATTCGGATGCAAACTCGTCGAGGTGACCGGCGGCGAGCCACTCGCACAAAAGGAAGCATTTCAGTTAATCCAGCGACTCTGCGACGACGGCTACGAAGTCCTCATTGAAACCGGTGGTTATGTCTCCACCGCGAATGTAGATCCGCGCGCAAAGATCATTCTCGATATCAAGTGTCCCGCTTCCGGTGAAGAACCTCGAAACGACTGGTCGAATCTCGACCGCCTCCGCGCCGATAAAGACGAAGTGAAATTCGTGATCGCTGAAGAAGGCGATTGGATCTACGCGAAGAAACTGATCGAAGAACATGCTCTGGAAAGTCGCACAAAAGCAGTCCTGATCTCGCCAGCGTGGGGACAAGTCGATCTGCAACAACTCGCTGACTGGATCGCGAGCAGCGGATTAAACGTACGCATGCAGTTGCAACTACACAAATACATCTGGGGACCGGACGTAAAAGGAGTGTGATGGGCGGCTCGCAGGAAATCGACACTGAAGAGCTCGAAATGAGGATCGAAAACGGTGGACCACAGCTCGCCATCTGTCTCGTTTCCGGCGGCATGGACTCGTGCGTCACAGCCGCGATCGCTAACGAAGAAAACGATGAGCTTGCGTTTCTGCACGTGTCTTACGGACAGCGCACCGAGCAACGCGAGCGCGCAGCATTTGAAGCACTCGCGGATCATTACAACGTAAAATCGCGCCTCGTGATCTCACTCGAACACCTTGCGAAAATCGGCGGCTCATCTCTTACAGACGATCGCATTCCCGTGACCGCGGCAAATCTTTCCGCCCCGGGAATTCCGTCGAGCTACGTCCCTTTTCGAAATGCGCATCTGCTGTCAGCGGCCGTGAGCTGGGGCGAAGTCATCAACGCCACTGCGATCTACATCGGCGCTGTTGCCGAAGACTCGTCTGGTTATCCCGACTGCCGTCCAGAGTTTTACGACGCTTTTCAAAACGTGCTCGACATCGGCACGAAGCCCGAAACGCGCATCACGGTGGAGACACCCGTGATCGCGATGCGAAAATCGGAGATCGTGGAAAGAGGGATCGAGCTGGGAGCGCCGCTGCACCTGACCTGGTCGTGCTACAAAGAGTCGGAATCGGCATGTGGAAACTGTGATTCATGCGCCCTGCGACTACGGGCATTTCGCGAAGCCGGGGTCACCGATCCCATCCCCTACATGCTTGACAGTAGTCGTTTTGCTTATTAAGTTTAGGGCACTTTCAGCGTGTTAATTACAACCAGTAAACTGTGTGAGCGCATCACACGACGACGGAGGAATCTTTACATGATTGGCAAACATTTTTTCGGAGCGCTAGCGGTAGCCATTCTCGTAGCATCTGCTTCTTTGACTGCGGTCGCCCAGGTCGGCGAGCTGCGCGGTCACGTTTTTATACAGCAGGCGGACGGTCAAAAGGTTCCCGTTGCTGACGCGCAGATCGACGTCTTCAGGACCGATATGGCTGCGAAGTACAACACCAAGACGAACAAAAAAGGTGAGTTCGTTTTCGCCGGACTACCTTTCACCGGCACGTACACAGTAGCTGCGAGCCATCCCACGGCGGCGCCAAACTTCCAGCCCGGAGTAAAAGCCGGACGCGACATCGACGTCGAGCTCACGCTGAGTCCGGGCGATGGCAAGCGACTCACGTTCGACGAGATCAAGAGCGCCGGTGGTGGTTCAGCAACTCCTCCGAGTGGTGGAACACCACAACCCAGCGCGGAAGATAAAGCGAAGTTGGAGGAGCTGAAGAAAAAGAACGCTGAGATCGAGGCCTCTAACAAGAAGATTACTGATGCTAACGAGATCATCGCGCGCACCTTCAAGGCTGGTAACGAAGCGTTGCAGGCCGCGGGCGCCGCAAGCAAGGCAAGCAATTCAGAAGAAGCGATTGCGAAATACACGGCGGCAGTGGCGCAGTATGACGAAGGTCTCGCAGCCGATGCGGACCAACCCGCAATCCTAACGAACAAGGCAGTGGCTTTGAAGGGACGCGGCGTCGAGAAGTTCAACTCAACCGTCAGATCAAAGACACTCGACGACGCCGGCAAGACCGCTGGACTGCAAGCCGCCAAAGACGACTTTAAGGCCGCAGCGGATGCGTCGGCCAAAGCGGTGACGATGATTAAAGCTTTACCGGCGCCGACCGAAGCGGCAGAGCTGCAAAGATTCAACGGTAACAAGTATGCAGCGATGCTGACGCAAGCCGAATCGATGCGCCTGTATGTGAGCAAGGCCGATGGAACACAGGCTGATGCGGGCCTCGCAGCTTACAAGGACTACATCGCTGTGGAAACGGATCCCGCGAAGAAAGCGAAAGCCCAACTCGATATGGCGCAGATGCTGCTTGATGCGGGCGCGTCTGACAAGGCGCTCGCGGAGTTCAAGGCAATTCTCGCCGAGAATCCGAATAGCCCTGAAGCCAACCTCGGCGCTGGACTAGCAGTTTATGCAACGGGCGACAAGGCAAAGTTTCAGGAAGCAGCGAATTTTCTACAGAAGTTTGTGGAAGTCGCGCCTGACGGCAACGCGATGAAGGATGACGCCAAAGCGATTCTGACCGAGTTGAAGAACAGCGAAAACGTCACCCCCGAGAAGACCAAACCCGCACCACGCCGCAAGCCGTAGCAGGTTTCACGCAAAGACGCAAAGATCGCAAAGACGCAAAGGCGGGTCAAATTTTCGGTCGCATCCGAGTCTTTGACCCGCCTTTGCGTCTTTGCGATCTTTGCGTCTTTGCGTGAGCTTTTTCGTGAGGTAACACACCGGTTTCGCTGGAAAATCCAACCTTGACACTCTTCTTTGTAAATTTGTACTATGACTGCACAACGATGTTAGTCACATCGTTGGGATAGCAAGACCGGTCATGCCTCGCGCCACATTCGGCGCACAATCCACCACCCAGAGAATCGGGGATCTACCTGCTCCCGAGAGCTTTAGTGCACAAATGTCAGCCAAATTAGGCGAAATATTAGTACGCGAAAATTTAATTAGCCCGCATCACCTGAGAGAGGCACTCGACTACCAGCGCGAACATGGTGGCCGACTCGGCTTCAATCTGGTGAAGCTCGGTCTTATTAGCGACGACATGATCACTGCCGTGCTATCACGGCAGTACGGTATTCCCTCCGTCAACTTAGATCTCTTCAATATCGATCCTTCCGTCATCAGCCTCATTCCTCAAGAGGTCGCATCAAAACATTCCGTCCTGCCACTCTCACGCGTTGGCGCCACACTCACGCTCGCGATGGTCGACCCGACCAATGTCTTCGCGATGGACGACGTCAAGTTTATGACCGGCTTGAACGTCGAACCCGTAGTTGTCGCTGAAGGCAGTGTGCAACAGGCAATCGCGAAGTATTACGGCAGCTCACGCGAGATCGAGCTCGCCACGGTAGCTACAGAAGAACTTCCCAAGAACGGCAACAAGAACAACGGTGCAAATGGCGGCATCACGAAAGACGATCTCGTTTCGCTCGACAGCATCGACTTCGATACGAGTGAGGGCGAAGCCGTTGAAGTATTAGAAGACAACGAAGAGATAGATCTCTCGACACTCTCGCGGATGAGTGAAGACGCGCCAGTCGTGCGTCTCACGAACGTGCTCCTCGTCGATTCACTTCGTCGCGGCGCTTCTGACATTCACATCGAGCCTTACGAAAAAGAGCTGCGCATCAGGTTTCGTATCGACGGCGTGCTTTACGACGTCATGCATCCGCCATTGAAGATGCGCGATGCGTTGATCTCGCGCATCAAGATCATGTCGAAGCTCGACATCTCGGAAAAGCGTCTCCCCCAGGACGGTCGCATCAAGATCAAAGTGAAAGTCGACTCACGTTCGCGCGAGCTCGACTTTCGCGTTTCTACACTCCCGACTCTGTTCGGCGAGAAAGTCGTGCTTCGTCTGCTCGACAAGCAAAACCTCATGCTCGACATGACGAAGCTCGGTTTCGAGCCGGAATCACTTACGAAATTCAAGCGCAACATCTCCAAGCCCTACGGCATGGTGCTGGTGACTGGTCCAACTGGAAGCGGTAAGACAAACACTCTTTACTCCGCGCTCCAATCATTGAACACAGTCGAAACCAACATCATGACGGCGGAAGACCCGGTAGAGTTCAACCTTGCTGGCATCAATCAGGTGCAGATGAAAGAGCAGATTGGGTTGAACTTCGCCGCCGCTCTTCGATCATTCCTACGCCAGGATCCCAACATTGTTCTGGTCGGCGAAATCCGCGACTTCGAAACGGCTGAAATCGCCATCAAAGCCGCGCTGACTGGTCACCTCGTACTCTCTACCCTCCACACTAATGATGCTCCCTCCACCATCTCACGACTCATGAACATGGGCATCGAACCCTTCCTGGTCGCTACCAGCGTGAACCTCATCCAGGCTCAACGTCTGATTCGTCGCGTCTGCAAGGACTGCAAGCAGGAACACTCAATACCCACCGAGGCATTCATCGAAGTTGGTTTCACCATCGAGGAAGCCAAGACGCTGAAGACCTTCAAAGGTAAAGGATGTGCGACCTGCAACAACACCGGCTACAAGGGACGAATCGGACTTTACGAAGTGATGGAAATCACCGACGAGCTTCGTGAATTGATCTTGATCGGAGCTTCCGCACTTGAATTAAGGAAGAAGGCGGTCGACGACGGCATGATCACGTTACGCGAATCAGGTCTGCACAAGATTCGCGCAGGCGTGACCACCATCGAGGAGGTTGTTCGTGAAACGGTCGCCTAATCGAGGAGAACGAAGATGCTTAGACCCATTGCCATAGCCCTGATCCTTGTGTTGTCCGTGGGCATTATGTTGCCGTTCGCGAACGAAGCACACGGGCTCAGGCAAACTGTACAAGTTGGACAGCGCCGTCATCACCGGTATCGTTCACGCCAGTGGTGGCGACATTATCGCGCGCGCCTGCGACAGAAGAGATTGGCTGCGGAGTTCGCCGCCCATCGCAATGCAACGCTGTCGTTGCCGCAAAACCTTTCGGTTGCGGATCTACAGGGACTCAACGGTCCGCAGTTGCCTTCACTGCCGTCAAACTCTGCTGCGCCAGAAACACTGCCGCCGCCCGAGATGACAGCAGTGCCGGTTGCCGCTGTTTCGAATTCGGCGCATGCGTCGGCGCTTTCTAACGGCGAAACACGTCCGCGAGTTGTTAATCCAAATCATCCTGCATTCAAAGCTTCAGCTTCAGCGAATGCGACACCACTGCCGGGAACGATGAATCTCGCAGTAGTCGCGATGAGTCGACCGAATCCGGCGTTTCTGACTTCTCGTGAAGAGAAGAAGATGCTGGGCGGTGTAGCTGTTGCCGATTTGCGACGGATGGTGATCGACAAGATGGTTTCGTCCGGTGGTTGGGTGGTCAATGACTTCGTTCGCGAAGTCAACGGCAGTCGCGTGTTCGTAGTTACCGCGCGAACGCCAAAGGATGCACTCACGCCGGAGAAAGCGTGGACGTTTTATTTCACCGAAGCTGGCGGCCGCATTTACGGGCTGACCACGGATGCACCGGTTGAGTTTGCCGAGCGCATGACGAACGAAGCCGAGCGCTTCATCGAATCGTTACGCGCGAAAGCCGAAGCCGGCACCCGCTAGTTTTACTCTTCTCTGCGTAGCCTCTGCGCTCTCTGCGTCTCTGCGGTGAATACGATCACGTCACCGCAGAGACGCAGAGAGCGCAGAGGTTGCGCAGAGAACAAACCCCGACCAGGAGAAACGCTTCAATGCGACTCAACGAATCTGTTCCCCAGATCTCACTCTCCGAGCTGCTCAGAAAACTTTCTGAGATCGGTGGTTCGGACCTTCACATCACGACCGGCTCCCCACCGCAGATCAGGGTCGACGGACATCTTCGTCCGCTCGAACAATTTCGCGTGCTCACGTCAGCCGACACCAAACAACTCGCTTACTCAGTGTTGACTGACGCGCAAAAGCATCGTTTTGAAGAGAACCTGGAGCTCGACTTCTCATTTGGCGTTAAAGGCCTTTCACGCTTTCGCGCGAACCTCTTCAACCAGCGTGGCGCTGTGGGCGCCGTGTTTCGCGCGATTCCCTACGAGATCAAAGCTTTCGAGGATCTGGGCCTGCCTGCGGTCGTCAAACAGCTTTGCGACAAGCCGCGCGGTCTGATTCTCGTCACGGGTCCAACCGGATCCGGTAAGTCAACGACACTCGCCGCGATGATCGACAAGATCAATCGCGATCGTCACGAGCACATTCTGACGATCGAGGATCCGATCGAGTTTCTTCATAATCACAAAGGCTGTTTGATTAACCAGCGCGAAGTTAACGCCGACACACACGGCTTCGCCGCAGCGCTCCGCACCGCTCTACGTCAGGATCCGGACGTGGTCCTCGTCGGCGAAATGCGTGACCTCGAAACGATCGAGTCAGCGTTGCGTATCGCAGAAACAGGCCACCTTACGCTCGCGACGCTGCACACGAACTCAGCCTCGTCAACCATCAACCGTATCATCGACGTCTTCCCTTCCGATCAGCAGGCACAGATTCGCGCGCAGCTATCGCTCGTGCTCGAAGGAATTCTCTGCCAGGCGCTGTTGCCGCGCGCTGAAGGAAGCGGGCGCGCGATGGCGCTCGAGATCATGGTGCCGAACGGCGCTATTCGAAATCTGATCCGTGAAGACAAAGTCCACCAGATCTATTCGATGATGCAGACCGGCCAGGACAAGTACGGCATGCAGACTTTCAACCAGGCGCTGGCGACGCTCTATCACAAGCGCCAGATCACTTTGGACACCGCGCTGCAACGTTCATCAAACATAGATGAGCTGCGCGAGCTTATCGATCGCGGCGCCGGCGTCAATACGAGCAATGGTGGGGGGAAACCACACGCGAGTCCCTATGCACAAGGCCGTCCGGTTGGTGTCAGACCCAACGTCAGATAAGCCATTCTGGAGCTTACAGCCATGCCTACTTATGTTTTCAAAGGCCGCAACCGACTGAACGAGATCGTCGTCGGCGAACGCGTCGCGGACAATCGAGAAGCGCTGCGTCAGACCTTGCGACGCGAGCAAGTGACGCTAACCTCCGTGAAGGAGAAAGGCCGCGAGATCGGCATTCCGAAGATTGGCGGACGGAAGAAAGTTAAGTCGAAAGACTTGTCGATCTTCACACGCCAGTTTTCAGTGATGATCGATGCGGGTTTGCCGCTCGTGCAGTGTCTCGAAATCCTGGCCCAGCAACAGGACAACAAGTATTTCCAGCAAGTTCTTTTGCAGGTGCGTCAGGACGTTGAGGAAGGCTCCACGCTCGCGGTAGCGATGGGACGTCACCCGCGCGTCTTCGATCAGCTTTACGCGAACATGGTCGAAGCCGGCGAGACGGGCGGTATCCTCGATCTAATCCTGCAGCGACTGTCGACGTTCATCGAGAAGATCGTGAAGTTAAAGCGCGACATCATCTCCGCGATGATTTATCCGACGGCGGTTATCATCCTCGCGATCGTCGCGGTAGCGGTGATCATGGTCGTCGTGATTCCGCAGTTTCAAAACATATTCCTCGGCTTGCTTGGACCAGGCGAACAGTTGCCGTTGCCGACGCGAATCGTTGTCGGGTTCAGTAACTTCCTCGCCGGCTGGGGTGGACTCGTGATACTTGCCGTCGTGATCGGTACCGCGGTGGCGATCAAGTTTTACTACAGGACGCCTGGGGGCAGGAAAAATATCGATCGCATTTTGCTTAAAGTGCCGATCCTCGGCGACATCTTCCGCAAGATCGCGGTCGCGCGTTTTTCACGAACGCTTTCGACGTTGTTGTCTTCCGGTGTTCCGATCCTGCAGTCGCTGGACATCACGGCGAAGACTTCCGGCAACGTGATTATTGAAGAGGCGATCACGAAGGTGCGATCGGGAGTGGAGCGCGGTGAGAGCTTCGTCGATCCGTTGAAAGCGACGGAGGTGTTTCCGCACATGGTGGCGCAGATGATCGGCATCGGCGAACAAACGGGCGCGCTCGACGCGATGCTCGCCAAGATAGCCGACTTCTACGAAGCCGAAGTTGACGCCGCCATCGCCAATCTGTTGACCCTGATGGAGCCCTTATTGATCGGCTTCCTCGGCGTCACCATCGGCTCGATCGTCATCGCCATGTACCTACCGTTATTCACCCTCATCGGCAAACTCTCGACCGGTCACTAAGCCCGCGAAGCGGGCGAGAGCATAAAGCCTGGGGCGCCAGCCCCAGGTTACGGATAAAAATCGTCAGAGCCCGCGAAGAGGGCGACAGCGCGTTGATGCTTTGGGCTGTCGGCCGCTTCGCGGGCTCAACCATGTTTTGATTAAGATCCTGGGGCTGGCGCCCCAGGCTTTGCTCTCGCCCGCTTCGCGGGCTGAAGTGCTATAATCCCTCTCACCCCTGCTTACCCCCTTCAGCACTCTCCTTGTACACGTTTGAGATTTGTAGAGTATGCCGAAAAAACGTCCCGCGACGGGGCCTTCTGATAACAAGGTAACGAATCAACTCACTAATCTTCAGAGCCCGGAACTTGCCCCGTACTGGCTCTCCGCTCTAATTGAATCTGCGGATGACGCGATCATCAGCAAGACTCTCGAGGGCATCATCACAAGCTGGAACGCCGGCGCTCAGCGCGTCTTCGGTTACACCGCTGACGAAGTAATCGGCAAGCCGATCACGATTCTCATCCCCAAAGATCATGAAGACGAAGAGCCGGCGATCCTGGCGCGTCTCCGCGCAGGTGAACGCATCGAGCACTACGAAACAATCCGCGTCAGAAAAGACGGAAGGCTGGTCAACATCTCATTGACCGTCTCACCGATCATAGGTCCACACGGACAGATCATCGGTGCATCCAAGATCGCGCGTGACATCACTGAGCAGCGACAAGCTCGTCGCGCGCTCGACGAAGCTTCCGAGCGTTTGAAACTAGCTTCGACTGCGGCACGGCTGGGTGATTGGTCGTGGGATGCAAAGACTGACATCGTCACGCTATCCGAAACTGCCGCAGACATTCTCGGCGTTCCTCCTTCGTCAACGCCCACCCGCACCCAAATGCGCGAACTGCTCAGCGACGAAGATCGTGAGGCAACACAACGCACCGTTGAGACGGCCCTCGCCGAACACACTGACTACGACCTCGAGCATCGCGTTAAGCGCCCGGATCATTCTGAAGTGTGGGTCTCGTCAAAAGGTCGCGGACTCTACGAGAAAGACGGGTCAGTGATCGGGATGTTAGGACTCGTGCAGGACATTTCGATTCGCAAGTCGAACGAGGAAACATTGCGCGAGCAGGCGGAAGCGCTGCGCACACTCAACGAGATCGGCAAAACGATTTCCGCAGAACTCGATCTGCACAACACAGTCCAGGCTGTTACCGACGCTGCTACTGAATTGACAGGCGCACACTTCGGCTCATTCTTCTACAACGTGCTAAACGACGAAGGCGCGTCGTACATGCTCTATACGCTGGCCGGCGTGCCGCGTGAAGCGTTTGCACATTTCCCGATGCCGCGCGCCACCGATCTCTTTGGTCCAACTTTTCGCGGAGAAGGAGTCGTGCGCATTGACGACGTGAAGCTCGATCCGCGCTACGGAAAGAATTCGCCGTATTACGGGATGCCGGAAGGACATTTGCCCGTGACGAGCTATCTCGCAGTTCCGGTGATCTCACGCTCAGGCGAGGTGATTGGCGGTCTCTTTTTTGGCCATCCCGCGCCGGGAATGTTCACGGAGCGTGACGAGATCATCGTTTCGGGCCTCGCTTCACAGGCGGCCGTTGCGATGGACAACGCGCGTCTCTATGAAGCAGCGAAGAAAGCGCGCGCTGAAGCAGAACAGGCAGCGGCGGAAAACGAACGACTGTACAAGCAGGCGGAAGAATCGAGCCGTTTGAAGGAAGAATTCCTCGCCACTATCTCGCACGAGCTGCGTACGCCGTTGAGCGCGATCCTCGGTTGGGCCAGGATGCTGCGATTGGGTCAACTCTCGACGGAGGACTCCGCGAAGGCCCTCGACACGATCGAGCGTAATGCACGCGCGCAAGCTCAACTCGTCGACGACCTGCTCGACGTTTCGCGGATCATCACCGGCAAGCTGCGGATGGACGTGCGTCCCGCGGATCCAAATTCATTCATCGACGCCGCAGTCGAATCAGTGCGACCAGCGGCAGAAGCGAAGGGCGTGCGGGTCCAGAAAGTGATGGATACTGGCGCCATCTCGATTCCCGGAGATCCCGTGCGACTGCAGCAAGTGGTTTGGAATTTACTTTCGAATGCGATCAAGTTCACGCCGCGTGGTGGTCGTGTGCAGATTCGATCGGAGAGAGTGAATTCACATCTCGAGATCGTGGTAAGCGACACCGGTCAGGGTATTGAATCCGAGTTTCTACCGCACGTTTTCGATCGTTTTCGTCAGGCAGACCAGAAGACCAGTCGCCAGCACGGTGGCATGGGACTGGGTTTGGCCATCGTGCGACATCTTGTCGAGATGCACGGAGGAACCGTGCGTGCGAACAGTGACGGCGAAGGCCAAGGCGCGACTTTCACCGTGATGTTGCCGATAGCTCCGCTCTATCAGGTCGATGCATCCGGCGGGCGAGTTCATCCCGGTGCGCGGGACCTGCTGCCTCCGCATGACTCTGCGGATCGCCTCGATGGTCTAAGAATTCTCGCCGTCGACGACGAGCCGGATACTCGCGAGCTACTGAAGCAGGGGCTCGAGTTCCTCGGTGCGAAAGTCAAAGTGGTGGGCTCGGCTGCCGAGGCCATCGACTCGCTGCGAGGAAGTGTTCCGGACATTTTGATCAGCGACATCGGCATGCCGGGAACAGACGGCTACGATTTGATCAGGCAGGTTCGGGCTCTTCCTCCCGATCGAGGTGGCAAAGTGCCGGCAATCGCGCTGACGGCTTACACGCGTGTCGAAGATCGTTTGCAAGCGCTACGCGCGGGCTACGACATGCACGTGCCGAAGCCGGTTGAACTTGCAGAGCTCGTCGCAGTCGCCGCCAGTGTATCCCGCAGAAATAGTTAGACGAGCCGCATTGGGTTCTTCATCACGACGCCGAATTGATCGCGCAGGATGCGGTCGTATTCTTCGCGACTCGGTAAGGTCTGTTCGTCGCGGAGTCGTTGCGGACCGGAGGTGGTGATGAAGCGCATGTCGCTGAGTGTGATGCGACCATCTTCTGTGGCGCGCGAGCAGATGAGGCCTTTGGTGAAATGTGAATCGGGAGATGTCTGGTGGAACTGGCACATCTCTTCGTAATCGGGAAAAGTGTAAGGCTGGAGCGTGAAACGATATTGCGCTTGCCAGTCTTCGCCTTCATTGCGACGCATTAAGATCAGATGATCGTCTTCCTCGATTAAACGAAACGAGCGAGTTCCCTGCTGCTGCTCAGCGCGGGTGTCGAGTAACAGAGGCTCCAGAAAT
>DASYFE010000055.1:0-18654 GCA_036498585.1 Pyrinomonadaceae bacterium
CGAAAAAGCAGTCGCGAAGCAGCCAAACAATCCCGATCCGTATTTTCATCTAGGCCAGGCTTACCAGGGCGCGAACAGGCACAAGGAAGCCGTCGAGGTGTTGCAGAAGTCGATCGCGCTCACGCCCTCGCTCGGCCACAACGACTATCAGGTGACCACCGCTCATTACCGTCTCGGACAGTCGTTGATCAAAGTCGGCCGGGCCGAAGAAGGTCAGAAGGAGTTACAGATCTCTGCGGATCTGAAGTCGAAGGGATTCAAGCTCGACGAGAAGAAGGTCGGTGATTTTCTCAACGGTAGCAACTTGCCGGACCAGTCAGGCAAATCAGAGCTCGTCAAAGCCGAAGGCGTGATTGCCGACGCGCCCGATCTCGATCCGGGCCAGGCAGAAAAACTGAAGGCGGAAGAGACTTACTACACGAAAGTCGTTGCGGCAGGTCACAACAGCATCGGCTTGCTGCGTGCGGAGCGACAGGATTTCCGCGCCGCCGCCGCGCAGTTTGCCCTTGCGGCAAAATGGAATCCGAACCAGGAAGGACTCAACTTCAACCTCGGTCTCGCGAGCTACAAATCTGAGTCGTACAAGGAAGCGATACCCGCTCTCGAGAAAGAGCTGGGGATCGATCCCGGGAATATAGCCATCAAGCAGCTACTCGGTCTCAGTTACTTCATGATGAACGATTACGCCAAAGCGTCAGCGTTGTTGACTGATGTTGTAGCTGTTAAGACTCAGGACGCGGCGTTGTACTATCCGCTCGCGCTCTCGTTGCTGAAGGACGGTAAACTCGAAGCCGCAAATCGCGTCATCGAGCAGATGGTGGCGGTGGGTGGCAACAGCCCGCAGCTGCACATTCTATTCAGCCAGGCGCAATACGAGAAGGGCGAAGTTGATAAGGCGCTCGCGGAATTGAAGACTGCGCTGACGCTCGATCCTACAGTGCGTTTGGCGCATTTCTACACGGGACTGATTCATCTGAAGGCCGGAAAGTTTCAGGATGCGGCGCGCGAGTTTCAGGAGGAGCTAAGGCTGAACCCGAGCGACTTTCAAGCCCGTTATCATCTTGCCTTCGTCGTGCTGGCCCAACAGGAAACGGAGCGCGGGATCAAGATGATGCAGGAGATCGTTCGTGAGCAACCTGAATTCGCTGACGCGCGTTACGAGCTCGGCAAAGCGTTGCTACAAAAAGGCGACGTGAAGGGCAGCATTGAGAACCTCGAAATTGCCGCGCGCCTGCAACCTGATCAGGCGCATGTTCACTTTCAGCTCGGTCGTGCGTACGTCGCAGCCGGGCGCAAAGCCGAGGGCGAGAAACAACTCGAGATGTCGAAAGAATTAAAAGACAAGGCGCGCTCGAACCCGAATTAGTTTTTACAGGATTTACAAGATTTTACAGGATAGATTATGTGAATCCTGTCCCTTGCTTATGAAGACATTCATACTGCTGGCGACATTATTGGCTCTTCCATTCTTGTTCGCTCAAACCAGCCCTCAACCGTTGAAGATCGCGTTCACTGACATCACGAAGCAAGCTGGCATCACTTTCAAACACGTTGCTTCACCCGACAAAAAGTACATCGTCGAATCGATGAGCGGCGGCGTGGCGCTCTTCGATTACGACAACGACGGTGATCTGGACCTTTACATGGTCAACTCCCTTACCGTCGATCTCGTCAAATCAAAAGGCAAGACAAAGAGCGATCTCTATCGCAATGACGGCAACGGCAAGTTCACGGAAGTCGGCGAGAAAGCCGGCGTGAGCGATATCGGCTGGGGCATGGGCGTCGCCGTCGGCGATTACAACAACGACGGCTTCGAAGATATCTACGTCACGTGTCTCGGCCCCGATCACCTCTTGAAAAACAACGGCAACGGCACTTTCACTGACGTGACTGCGAAAGCCGGCGTCAACGATCCGCGTTGGTCCACCGGCGCTGCATTCGTCGACTATGACAACGACGGCGACCTCGATCTGTTCGTCAGTAATTACGTCGACTTCGACATCAACAACCTGCCCGAGTTTGGCCAGGGCAAGACCTGCACGTACAAATCGATCGCGGTGCAGTGCGGTCCAAGAGGCTTGAAAGGCGCGGGCGACTCGCTCTTTCGCAACAACGGCGACGGCACGTTCACAGACGTTTCAAAACAAGCAGGCGTCGAAGACGCGAATGGTTATTACGGTCTCGGCGTACTCACCGGCGATTTCGATGACGATGGTTTGATCGATATCTTCGTAGCCAACGATTCCACGCCGAATTTCCATTACCGGAACAAGGGCGACGGCACGTTCGAAGAGATCGGGTTTAGCGCGGGCACGGCGGTCAACGAGAATGGCAGCGAGCAGGGAAGCATGGGCGTGACCGCGGGCGATTACGATCACGACGGCAAGCTCGACATCTTCATCTCAAACTTCGCTGACGAATACAACACGCTCTATCATAACGACGGCAAAAACTCGTTTACCGATCTTTCATACGCCGCTAAGGTAGCAGCGATAAGTCTGCCTTACGTCGGTTGGGGCACGAAATTTTTCGATTACGACAACGACGGCTGGGTCGACCTGTTCGTCGCGAACGGCCACGTCTATCCGCAACTGCCCGGCTATAAACAGCCGCGACTGCTGCACCGAAACAATCGCGACTCGACCTTTAGCGAAATCTCGGCGGACTTTGGCGCAGTGCTTACTGAGAATCGCGTCAGCCGCGGCGTCGCGTTTGGCGACATCGATAACGACGGCGACGTGGATCTGTTGATTGCGGATCTCGATGGACCGCCGCAACTGTTGCGCAACGACGGCGCCAACGCAAACAATTCGATTCTGATCAAAACGATCGGCGTCAAGAGTAACCGCGACGGCATCGGTGCGCGCGTGACGGTCGTATCAGGTGATTTGACGCAAACGGATCAGGTGCGCAGCGGCGATAGTTACATCTCGCAGAGCGATCTGCGCCTGCACTTCGGTCTCGAAAAACGCAGCAAGGTTGATTCAATCCAGGTGCGTTGGCCCAGTGGCACTGTCGACAAGCTCTCGAACGTGGGTGTGAACCGGATCATCACGATCAAAGAAGGTCAAGGCAAGGTCGATGAAAAAGAATTTATCAAGCAAAAAGGCACATAAGGCACAATTAATTCTCTTTTTGTGCCTCTTGTTTCTTGTGTGCTTTTTTGTGATCCCGGCTCGCGCGCAGAGCTCAGACGTCCTACAGGCGTTTGAGCAAGTCGCGGCGCTGATCCGAGATGATCGACTTGTCGAAGCTGACAAGGAGCTCACAGAAGTATTAAGACTCCAGCCTGACCTTCCGGTGGCGCTCAACCTGATGGGAAGTCTGCGTGCGAAGCAGGGACGTCTGGTCGAAGCCGAGTCGCTCTTTCTCCGCGCCGTGCAAGGCGACAAGAACTTCACCGGCGCGCGGATGAATCTCGTCTATCTTTACCTGCTCAAGCACGCTCCTGACAAAGCCATCCCGCAACTAACTGAAGTCCTCACGCTCGAGCCCGAGAACCTCGACGCCAAAGTGCTCTTAGGCGACGCATACCTCGCGAAGAACGATCTACAAAAAGCTGAAGAGAATTATCTTGCTGCGCTCGACAACAAGCTCAACAACGCCGGTGCGTTATTCGGCCTCGCGCAAATCTCGCGCATGAAAGGCGAGCAACGCGAAGTGGCGATCTACCTGAATCGCGTCGGAACGCTTATCGGTGATTCAACATCGACAGACTTTCTCTATAAGTTTGCACTCGAAGCGATGCAAGTTGGACTGTTTGATGAAGCGAAGTCGGCTCTGGAACGAGCGGTCGCGCTCAAACCGAAGGATCCGTCGTATCTGCTCGCGCTCGGCATCGCGTGGTTGCGGAAGACCGATCTCTTCGAGGCGGAAAAACTCTTCCGGCGTGTGCTCGTGATGGAGCCAAACAACGCGCAGGCCCAACTACACCTCGGCTACGTTCTGCTCAATCAAAAGAAATACGCCGAAGCCCGCACGTGGCTCGAGAAAAGCGCGCGAACGAGTGCGCCGATACCGGAAGTCTTCTACTACCTCGGCCTCGTCGCGCAGGAGCAAAACAACGACGCCGGCGCGATCGTGTTGTTTGAAAAAGCGGTGCGACAGCTTCCTTTGTACGCGCACGCGCGCATCGCCCTCGGCTCGAGCTACATGAAACTCAAGAATTACGTGCGCGCGCGCCAGGAGCTCGAGACGGCGGTGAAGCTCGATCCCAATGAGCCCACCGCGCACTACAATCTCGCGTTGCTCTACGCGCGCATCAAAGAGCCCGAGCGCGCCAAAGAAGAGCTGCGCATCATCGATCAACTCAAAGCCAAAGGCGCCACTAACAATGGCGTGGTCGTCTTACCCCCTAAATCCAATCCATAACCAATCCGTGTTCATCCGCGCTACAAATTGTCTCTGGCTGCTGACGCTCCTGTTGGCTTTCCCTCCCCAAAAACCGACTTTCGAAGAAGTCTCGCCCGCCGAAAGCAAAATCACATGGACGCACAACAACGCCCAGTCTCCCGATCGTCAACTACCCGAGACAGTCGGCGCCGGTTGCGCATTCCTCGATTACGATAACGATGGTTGGATGGACATCTATCTCGTCAACAGTGGTCCATCCGATTTTTTCACGCCTTCAACTCCTCTAAAAAACGCGCTTTATCGTAACAACCACGACGGCACGTTCACTGACGTGACTGACAAAGCCGGCGTTGCTGGTGGAAAGTTTGGCATGGGCGTCGCTGCCGCTGACTACGACGGCGACGGCAACATCGATCTCTACGTCACGAACTACGGTTCGAACATTCTCTATCGCAATAATGGCAACGGCACGTTTACTGACGTGACCGACAAAGCCGGCGTCACGGCGCCCGGCTGGTCCACCTGCGCCACGTGGTTTGATTACGACAACGATGCAAAGCTCGATCTCTTCGTCTCCAGCTTCGTCTACTACGACAAGTCGCAAAATCCACTCTGCACCGATCCGACTCTGAAACAGCGTTACTACTGCGTTCCACGACTCTTCAAGCCGCAGCCGTCGCGTCTCTTTCACAACAACGGCGACGGCACGTTTCAGGACGTGAGTCGCGAGTCAGGCATCGCCGGCTCACCGGGCAAATCATTCGGCGCGGTCGCCACCGATGTAAACAACGATGGTCTAATGGATCTGTTTGTCGCCAACGACACGATGCCCAACTTTCTGTTTCTCAACAAAGGTGATGGAAAGTTTGAGGAGATCGGGCTCGCAGCCGGTGTGGCGTATGGTGAAGCCGGACGGCCGCGATCGGGCATGGGCGTTGACGCTGCTGACTTCGACGGCGATGGCTGGCAGGATCTTTTCGTCGCCAACATCGATCAGGAGTTCTTCAGTCTCTACCATAACGACAAGGAATTGATCTTCACCGATCAGCCCGGCGAGATTGCCCCCGCGACGCAACTGCTGAGCGGCTGGGGCCTAAAGTTTTTTGATTACGACAACGACGGCGATCCCGATCTGTTTCTCGTCAATGGGCATCCTGACGATATGATCGAATCGCGTGTGGCGCGCGTGAGGCACAAAGAGCCGTTGCTCTTGTTCGAAAACACGGGTCGCAACTTTAAAGATGTGAGCGCGAGCTCGGGTCCGGTCTTTACGAAGATGTTTTCAGGTCGCGGCATGGCGCTCGGTGACTTCGATAACGACGGTGACGCAGACGTGCTAACTTCAAACAACGGCGAGCCACCGCTATTGCTGCGTAACCAGGGCGGCAATCGCAACAACTGGATTGGTCTTCAGTTGATTGCGACCAAGAGCAATCCCGCCGCAGTTGGCGCGACGATCACCTGGCAAGCGGGAACTTTGAAACGCACTCGTCTGAAGACTGGCGGCGGCAGTTATCTTTCTTCGCACGATCCTCGTGAGATTCTCGGTGTCGGGAGCGCCACTAAGATTGATTACGTCGAGATACGCTGGCCCAGCGGCAAGATCGACAAACTCACAAACCCGCCGCTGAATACTTACGTAAAAGTCGTCGAAGGCACAGGGTTGGTCAAGAAGTGAAAGTAATCGGTGTCATCTGCGTAATCTGTGGATTGATCGTGATCCTCTGCCGCGCGCAGACGGACACGTTTTTTTCCGAGTGGCGACCGAATACAGACACGCGCGGCATCAAGTTTGTCGGCAACAAAGCGTGCGTCGACTGTCACCCGAAGGAAGCCGCTCAACTAAATACTCCGATGGCCCAGGCTTTGGAGATTGCGCCCGATTGCAAGATCCTCACTGCCCGCGGCCGTCTCACATTCAAGAACGGCAACTACACTTACGAGATCGCGCGCCAGGGCCCGAACGTTACGTATAAAGTTTCCGACGGCGCCAACACCGTCTCGAAACCGATCCTGTATTGCTTTGGTCAGGGCCACGTCGGCCAGACTTACATCTTTCGTAATAACGATGTGTTTTACGAAACGCGTGTCAGCTATTTTGAAAAGCTCCGCCAGCTCGATTTCACCATTGGTCACCGGACGAATGTTCCGTCATCGCTTGAAGATGCGTTGGGACGTGCGATTGTCGGCGACGAGCCGCAACAGTGTTTTGGCTGTCACACGACCGGTGCGGTTAGTGGTTTTGAGTTGAAGCTCGATCGCTTGCGTCCGGGTGTGGAATGCGAAGCCTGTCATGGACCAGGTGAGAAGCATCTCGTGGCGATGAAGGAAAAGAAGTTGGACGAGCCGCAGATCTTCAATCCCGGTGGCCTCGGCGCGCATGAGCTTTCGCAGTCGTTCTGCGGCACGTGTCACACGAGTTTTGAACAGGCGATGTTGTTGCCGGGCCAGTCAGGGATCAACAACATTCGCTTTCAACCGTACCGGATGTTCAATAGCCGGGGTCACAACACGAACGATCCGCGGGTGAGTTGCCTCGCGTGCCATAACCCGCACGAACACTTGAAGAAAGATGCGGCGTATTACGATGCGAAGTGTTTAGCGTGTCACTTAACCACAGCGAAGGAAACGAAGACTGAGCGCCGCAGCGCCGCGGCTTGTCCCGTCAGCACGAAGAATTGCGCGACGTGCCACATGCCGAAAATCGAGCTACCCGGCATGCACGCATCGTTTACTGATCATTGGATCCGCATCGCTAAACCCAACGAACCCGTCCCCAGATAGCCACAAAGAGAGTTGTGGCTAGTAAATCTTGATCCAGTGGTTGCGAACCTTGGGGCGGATGCGTACGCCGTCGTGAGTCGAGAAGATCACGTTTGAGGTTTGATTTGGGAGGTGACAGTCAACGCACTTCCCAACGATCGCGCGGCCGCGCTTTGGAAACAATCCACAGCTCTCCACTTTGTGACACGCCATGCAGCGCTCCGAGAAGTCGGCAACGTCACGTTGTCGCACATGCACGTCGTGACACGTCGAACAAGTCATCGATGACGACTTGAAACACTTGCTGCGTTCCAACAGCGCGACCTGATTCCCGTGTACGTCGAGCGCTTCGTTCTCTTTCGGAATTTCCAGCTTCAGAAAATCTTCGAGGGCATCGCCGGCTTTGAAAGAGAAGGCCGGCGCTTTCGCGACGCCGATTCCTCCGTGGCAGAGTGAACACAACGCGAGTTGTCGATCGCGTGGTAACTTCGCGGGATTCACGATCGCCTGATCGGTGGGCTTCGGGGCGCCCGGCCGATTCAACTCAGCGTGTTGCTTGCCTGGTCCATGACAGCGCTCGCACGAGACGCCGAGCACGTAATCAGCTCGGCGATAGCGATTCGCGACGCCAGAGCTTGTCACTGCGTCGAATGACGATGCGTGACATTCCAGACAACGAGCCGGGACTGGTCTGCTGAACTCGATCGACGTGTCGCCATAGCCGGGACTGTTGACCCAGCTCGCCACTTCGGTCCAGTAAGAAACGGGGAGTTGAAAGAGTTGATCGTTCTTGTCCCAGTAGAGATATGTTTGTCCTTTGCGTCCCGAGCCGATGACTAGATCGAAGCGTTCCTCGAGCGAAACGGTGTCGGGCGGCGTACCGAGGATGCCGACCTGGAAGAAGCCATCGCTGCGCGCTTCCATTCGATAATGCAGCTCGCGTTGAGTGGCGAGAACGTTTTTGCCGGGAGCGAAACTACCGAGAATCGAACTCGCGTTTGCTTCGCGCGAGGTTAAGTGATGCGCTGTTGAAAGATATGTGCGTTGCTTTTCGTGACACGAGAGGCATTGTTCGTCGCCGATGAAGGTCAACAGCAATGCGAGTACGAATATCATGCGACATCTTTAGACAGGATTTACAAGATTTTAGAGGATGAATCATGTAAATCTTGTAAACATCTTGTCAATCCTGTCAGCGTTTGACTTCGGCCGCAGCGTTCACCAATTGCTTCACGCCCGCAATCACCACGAACTCGAGCGCGCCATACGGCTTCGCGGCCTCCTCAACTTTCGCCAAACTCTGCTCGCGCCAGTCTCTCGGCGGCGGCATGCCGAGCTTCAAATACGTTAACGCTTCCTGTCCCGTCGCGCCGAGTTGTGAAAGATTTTGCGCGAGCGGCTTGATCTCTTTCAATGCCGGCGAGCGATCGATCACGGGATTCAGTGACGCACCCGCAGTTTGCCAATCACCGAGCATCTGACTCAATTCGGCGTGATAGAGCTGAAAACGTGGCCCATCATTAATAAACTCAGACACCATCCACTGAAACTTCCGCGCGGCTTCAGCATCGGGCAGCGCGGCGTCAATTACCCCCGTTAACGGACTGAGCATCGTCTGCGGACGCTGCTGGTAGCGCCGGTATTCCTTCACCGGCTCGATAACGGAAACTAGCGTGCGCAATGGTCCAATGTCATCGTTGCGCACGAGACGTCGCAACATCATCTCCTGATTTCTCTTGTGCGTCAGACCAAGCTCTTCCAACTGGCGACTGATCACTGCGAGCCGGCGATACATGTCAGGGACGTCTGTCACAGTTCGCGGCGACCAGAGTCTTTCCGCGATTGCTGCGGTGCGTGGCCAGATGCGCGAGTCGATCGTTTCGGGCGTCACCCACTCGGCCCACATCGTCGCTTCACCACCGAGAACGTGCTTCGCCTCTTCAGGCGTCAGAGTGCTGTCGGCGGGAAGTGGATCGGGAGCGTAGTGCTGCGACGCAGGTTGAATGAGATCGATGTAATAACCGTTCGAGAGAATGCCGTCGTAACCTTTGCGCGCAGCTTCGGCGAGCGCCGCGGCGCCGCGCCACGACTGAATCATGGCGTCCTTCGGCAGCTCGGGTTGCAGGATCTCGTCCCAGCCAACCATCTTTTTTTTGTGCTTTTGAAGGATCTTCAGCAGCCGCGTATTGAAGTATGCCTGCAACGCGTGATTGTCTTTGATGCCATTCTTTTTCATGTAAGCCTGGATCGCGGGATTGCGATCCCACTGCTTGCCTTCGTTCTCGTCGCCTCCGATATGCAGGTAGTCGTCAGGGAAGAGCGCGGCCATCTCGCCGAGGAATGTATCGAGAAACTTGTAGACCTCTTCGCGCGTTGGGTCGAGCGCGGGCTCGAAGATTCCCGGGCGACGCTCGATCGTGTATGGACCAGGCGCGCTGCCGAGCTCCGGATAACCAACCAGCCAGGCCGTGCTGTGTCCCGGTATGTCAAACTCCGGCACGACGCGAATGCCGCGGTCGCGCGCGTACGCGATGATCTCTTTCACTTGTTCCTGCGTGAAGTAGTTGCCGTCGGAGCCGAGCTGGTGGAGCTTCGGAAATTTTTTACTTTCGATGCGAAAGCCCTGGTCCTCGCTGAGGTGCCAGTGAAAGACGTTCATCTTCACGGCGGCCATCCCGTCGAGGTTGCGCTTGAGAACGTCCATCGTTTGGAAATGACGCGCGACGTCGATCATTAGTCCGCGCCATGGAAAGCGTGGGCGATCGTCGATCTGCACGCCGGGCAGGAAGTAACCATTGCGATCGGCGTCGAGTAGTTGCAGCACAGTTTCGAGGCCGCGAATGGCGCCAATAACTGTTGGCGCGCTGAGAATGGCCTGACGTCTGGTGATGTCGATGCGATAACTCTCGTCTTCGCCGAGGCCGGGAATATCTTTGCCGGGGCCTTGCGTTTGAACGATCAATGGAGTCATTTGATCATCCGGTGCGAGCGTGGAATCGAGTGTCAGGACGGTGCGTCCCTCGAGCCGCTTCATAAAGCGCGCGATCGCAGCCTGCAAACGTGCATCTGAATGGCCACGTGTCGCGACACGGAAGTTGCTGTCGACAGCCAAACGTTCGTTATGGAACGTGATTGATGTAGGAACGGGCATCAGATCGAGCTTCTGCTGCGCTGATGCGACGATGGTGCAAACTAAGATGAATAGAATCGGGAGGTAGCGATTTATTTTCATAGGGTTCTTGTTACGAAATAAGTTTTAGACAGGATTTACAAGATAGAACAGGATTAACAGATAGAATCTTGTTCATCTTGAAAAATCTTGTAAATCCTGTCAGCTACTTAACTGTGAACTTTTGCGTCATGCCGGCAATTCGAACCTCAAACTCACCAGGCTCAATAACCGGTTTGTTATCAGCACCGATAAACGACAAATCCTCGCGGCGAAGTTTGAAATTCAACGTGCGACTTTCACCAGGCTGAAGATTGACCTTCGCGAATCGTCGCAGACGTTTTCCCGGTGGTGATAACGAAGCAACGAGATCGCTCACGAAAACGAGAACAGATTCTTTCCCGGCGCGATTGCCCGCGTTCCTAACTGTTACACTCACCGGCAACTCCTCATTCGCAGAGATCGTCTTCTTCCCAATTCGCAGGTCGCTGTACGTGAAAGTCGTGTAGCTCAATCCATCGCCAAAACTGAACTGAGGGTTGAATGCCAGGTTTCCAAAAGAGGTGTTCTCCGTCTCGAATGGCTTGTGATCGTAATTGATGAGACCGTTTGGCGTACGCGGGTAAGTGAAGGGAAGCTTGCCACTCGGATTCACGTCGCCGAACAACACATCAGCGATCGCGGTTCCGCCTTCATGACTCGGGTTATAAGCCATCACGATCGCATTCATCTGATCTGCGATCTGATTGATGATGCGTGGACGTCCTTCGACGAGCACGAGCACGATCGGCTTTCCCGTAGCTTTCAATGCTTCGGCAAGCTTGAGCTGGGGCGCGCCGATCGTCAGGTCTGTGATGTTGCCCGGTGTTTCGCAGTACGAGCCTTCACCGAGCGCCAGCACGATCACGTCAACATTACGAGCGGCTTCAACTGCCGCAGGTATGTCCACTTCCTGTTCTTGATCCGTGGGCGTGCTATTAGACGGCCCGGCGGCGCGAGTAATCTTCGTGCCTTGCACAAACGTGACGTTACCGGCGCCAAGCTTCGCTTCGAGCGCTCTTCGTATCGTATGTCGATCCTTCGGATAAAGATTTTCTTCGGAACCCTGCCACACGTAAGTCCAACCGTTGTTCATCGAGACCAGCGAGTCTGAGGTTGGACCAGTAACAAGAACTTTCGTCGTCTTCGCGAGGGGCAATATGTTATTGCTGTTCTTCAAGAGCGTGATCGATTCGCGCGCAGCTTCCAGACTGACCTGGCGATACTCAGGCAACGCAAACTTCGACTTCAGCGATGCATCGGGCATCGGCTTCTCAAACAGTCCGAGCTCAAACTTGACCCACAGTATGCGACGCACCGCTTCATCGATGCGCGACTGCGGCACTGCGCCTTCCTTCACTAGCGCGATCAGGTTATCCGCGAAGCTCAAATTGTCCGGCACCATGCTCATGTCGATGCCCGCCATCACCGCGAGTCGCGTCGCTTCTTTTTCATCCGCCGCGATACGCCAGACGCTGACGAGTTTCTTGATGTCTTGCCAGTCAGAAACGACGAGGCCTTTGAAGCCAAGCTCAGTTCGCAGGATATCGGTGAGAATGTGATGATTGATGTGTCCGGGAACGCCGTTGATCTCGCCCGAGTTGATCATGATCGTGCGTGCGCCGGCTTTGACCGCGGTCTCGAATGTTGGAAGAAAGTATTCGCGCAGGTAATTCTCTGGAATCCATGCAGGCGTGCGATCTCGTCCGGTGAGGGGAAAACTGTAGCCCATGTAATGTTTCAGACTCGACGCAACTGCGCTCGAAGATGAGACATCCGTGCCTTCCAAACCACGCACGAATGCGACACCCATCACCTTCGCGAGATACGGGTCCTCGCCAAACGTTTCCCAGAAACGCGGCCACAGCGGATTGCGACCGAGATCGAGAACTGGCGAGAAGCTCCACGGTATGCCGGCGACGCGCGTTTCGATCGCGGTGATCTCAGCGGCGCGCTTCATCAGCTCCGGATTGAATGTCGCCGCCATTCCGATCTCTTGTGGAAAGAGCGTCGCGCCCTGGACGTAGTTGGCGCCGTGAATCGAGTCGATGCCGTAGATCATCGGAATGCCGAGTCGTGTTTTCTTCGTCGCGGCTTCCTGAATCTGACCGATGATCTCGTGCCAGTGATCGACGGTGAGCGCCTGATCGGAGACGTTGAGAATCGACCCGACGCCGTATTTGACGATCGCATTCTCGAGTTTTGCCGGATCGACTTTGATCTGCTGGTCTTGTCCGGAAGCGATCGCGCCGATGGCGAGTTGGGTCATTTGCCCGACTTTTTCTTCGAGCGTCATGCGCTTGAGCAGGTCTTCGATCTTTCGGGAGTGATCGCGTTCCGGACCGTTGCGGCTGGCGCGCGCGAAGAATTCATCGCTGTCAATGACCTGGGCTTTAGCTGTGATCAGTGGTTGGAGAGCGAAGCACAGTGACAGACTTAATGCCCACAGGGCACGTATGGGTTTCCGCATCTATTAGCTGTCCTCAGGCAGGAATTTCAGGAACGCGGGGTATTTTAACTGATTGAGCGGACTTTTCAATGGTCATCAAACAAAGACTGGCGCCTCATATTAAAGATTTTCTCTGCGGCTCTCTGCGGCCTCTGCGTTGAAAACAGCCCTTTCACGCAGAGAACGCAGAGATACGCAGAGAACCGCAGAGAATAAAGCTAAAGAAATTTGAGGCAGACGGGTGCGGGGATTTGTTCGTTGTGACCAGCGGGTGTCAAACGGCCACTGCCCTCGTCAATATTAAAGATGACGACGTTATCGCTCCGCTGATTCGCCACCAATAGAAACTTGCCTGAAGGATCAAGTGTGAAGTTGCGTGGCCAGTCGCCTTGAGTCGAAGCGTGTTCGACCAGTTTGAGTTTTCCTGTACGTGGATCGATCTCGAATACGACGATACTATTGTGACCGCGATTAGATCCGTAAAGAAATCTGCCTGACGGCGAGACGTGAACGTCAGCGCAGTAACTCGTCCCCGTGAAGTCGGCTGGCAAAGTTGAAACGGTGTCGATCGGCGTGAGCGTGCCGTTGAGCTCGTTGTATTGAAATGACGTCATCGTCGAATCGAGCTCGGCGATGACGTAGAGATACTTACCACTCGGATGCAGCGCCAAGTGCCTTGGTCCGGCGCCGGCAGAGAGCTCTGCAAACGGTTGTTGGGCTGGGCTAAGCTTCCCCGTCGCACGATCGAAGCGGTAGATCATCACCTTATCCACACCGAGATCCGCGGCGAGCGCGTGACGCTCAATACGATCGAGAATCACGCAATGCGCGTGTGGTCCTTTTTGTTGTTCCCTGGGGCCTGAACCTTCGTGTTGCTTTACTTCGATCGCCATTCCGATCGTGCCGTCAGTGCGAACCGGCAACACAGTCACACTGCCGCCCGAATAGTTTGCGACCAGCAATGTTTTTTTCCTGGCGTCGATGCTGAGGTAACACGGATCGGCGCCTTGCGTCGCCTGCTCATTCAGCAAGCGCAGTTTTCCGGTAGCCGGATCGATCTTAAACGCGCTCACACCACCGCCCGGTTTTCCACCGTACTCGCCAATCTCGTTTACCGCATACAAGTAACGCTTACTCTTATCGATCGTGAGGAATGACGGATTGACAGACATCGTCGAGCTGAAGCGCGTCAGCGCGCCTGTGGCAGGATCCATTCGATAGACGTAAATGCCTTCGCTCTTTCCTGAAGTGTACGTGCCGACGTAAAGCGTCAGCTCACGATTCTGGTTGGACGAGGCGTTGGCGCGAAAGGCGAATGCACCAAACACACCAAGGCCGCCAGCTTTCAGAAACTGGCGGCGTGAAAAGTTGTCAACGGTCACCGGGGACTCCTCGAATCGTCTGAATTGAAAACCAGCGCGATTCTTCGTAGTCGACTTCGCGACAAAAAGCAAGGCCCTGACTATGCGTCAGGGCCTTCGCCTTCAGTGTGCGCCCCGTTTTGAACTACTTGCCACGATCGATCAGGAGTTCCGTGCGCTTTACAGCTACAGCCTTCTCCAAAGTCTTCTCGCGACTGGATGCCGGGACCTCGTGTCCGTTTAGACCACCGGCGATCCAGAACTCCGACAGAAAATAAGAATCGTCATAACGGTTGAAGACCAGTCGTGTTTCCTCCACCACGTCGTTGGCACGAGCTGGTCTCGTTACCACAATTGCGCTCCGATCGGTTTCCCTATTCCTAATTACCCAAACCGTGTCTGAGTTATTCCTGTTCCGCTCGATGACGTACTTGCCGGACGGAAAACTTTTCTCACCGACACTAAAATTAAAAGGTATATGTATGATGGTCTGCCGGTCAGACTGTCCGAATGCGGATGAAAAGGTCAAGAGTACGAGTAGACCAGAAAATGCGATCGCCCTTTGAATGTATCTCATGGTGCTCTCCTTCAGGCACTTGGGAAAAATCGGCGAGCTCAATTGCTGCCGTCAATCGAATAACGCGCGAAAGAGAGAGGAAGAGGGCCACTTTATCCGCAGATTACACAGATTTCTTTTGTCTCTGAGTAATCTGCGCAATCTGTGGAACCTACTTGATCAGTTTCCCGATCTCACGCCAGGTGATGAGTTTGATGTTGTTTTCCTGAAGGACTTTGCGAAAAGCGTCGCTCGTGAAGAAGTCGAAATCGCGCTGGCGCCAGGCTGCGCCCCAGTCAGGATGATTGGTTGTTGCGGCGCGCATCTCGGCGTCGTCGTACGCGAGGTGAATCACGACTTCGGTCACGCCGGGTTCGAGTTTCTTGAGCGCGTCTGTGTAAAACTTAGCCCAATCCTGTGGCGCGACAGTGGGATTGATATCGAGAGTTCGATCGATGTAAACATCGTCTGCAGTCAGTGTTGACGGCAGAAAGTCCGCACGCGCAAACCACGTCTTCGCAACTCGCACCGGCAGCTTCTGACTACGCGCCACACGCAGAAACATTTCAAACAGCGCCTTGTTTTGATAAAGCGTTCCCATGTGCGAGTCGAGGTGCGTTGGTTGAATGCCGAGCGCACGCGCACGCTCAATCTGTGCGTTGATCTCCAGCTCGACTTCCTTCGGATCAGCTTGCGCCGCTGCTTCAGTCTCCAACAGTGGGAAATAACCGTCTTTACCCAATAGTGACGATACTTTGTCGCGTGACGAAACCGGACCCCAGCGAAACGCAGTCCATTCACTCGTGAGTGTTAAGTGCAAACCGAGATCTGCGGTGGGATTCGCCCGCGCGAACGCCGCGATCTCCGAGAGCCATGGGCACGGAACCATGATGCTGCCCGAGTTAACGAGACCAGTTTCCAAAGCTTTGATCGTCGCGGCATTTACGGAGTGGGCCATGCCGAGATCGTCGGCATGCACGATCAAGAGCTTCGCGTCGCGCGCGTACCCGAGACGCTCGGCGATCGTTTTTGTCGGCTCCTGACTGCGCGCTTCAACAAAAGGAAATAACGCCAGCAAGGCGGCGGCGAGCATCAATAATCGTCTCATGGCGGTAGAGAATATCATTCGTTGTTTATCAGTCGAAAGATCGCGCTGCGCGTCCAACTTTTGGTGGAGACGATTACTTATGTCGTGAGGTACAATTAAGTCCGACAGCCCAGCTTCCTGAAATTCAGACAAAGAAAGTTTCGATGAAACCGCTGAAAATCGGCATCACCGGCGTGCGGGGAATTGTCGGTGAAACCTTCACCCCGGAACTGGCGGTCGAGTTTGCCGAGGCCTTTGGAACATACCTGGACCGCGGACGAATTCTTGTTTGTCGCGACACGCGGCCGTCGGGCCAGATGATTCGCTCGGCCGTACTCGCGGGACTGCTGGCGGCAGGTTGTGAAGTTGTCGACCTTGGCGTTTGCCCGACGCCCAGCATGCAGCTCGCAGTGAAGTGGCTGAAGGCTGACGGCGGCATCGCGATCACAGCCGGTCACAATCCGTGGCAATGGAACGCACTGAAATTTGTCCGCAGTGATGGTCTGTATCTCAATCCCACTCAGGGAGAAGAACTGCTCGATATTTTTCACCAGGGCGAATATGCCAAGGCCGGTTGGGACACGATCAAGCAGGTGGTCCAAACTGCCGATGCGATCGAAGAACACATCAAGGTGCTGCACGAGAATTTCGCGACTGAGGCAATTAGATCGAAGAAGTTGACTGTGGCGGTTGATTGCTGTAACGGCGCGTGTTCGTTTCTGAGTCCGAAGTGGTTGACGAAACTGGGCTGTGAAGTGCTTGCAGTCAACGATAACCCTACGGCCCCGTTCCCGCACGCTCCCGAGCCCAAGCCTGAGACTATGGCCCAGCTACGTGCGATCGTGAAGGCTGGCCGCGCCGCCATCGGTTTCGCCCATGACGCCGATGGCGAGCGCCTGGGAATCGTCAGCGACCTTGGCGAGCCGCTCTCCGAGGAGATGACGCTCGCCATTGCCGCTGAGGTTCGTCTGCGAAAGAAAGCCGGCGTGGTTGTTACGAATGTTTCGACGTCGAGTGCGGTTGACATCATCGCTGCGCGTCATGGTGGAAGCGTTGTGCGTACTCCGGTGGGCCAGGCGTACGTCTCCGAAGGTTTGATCGAGCACAACGGTGTGCTTGGTGGTGAGGGAAGTGGCGGGATCACCGTTCCGGAAGTTCACCTGACGCACGACAGCGCTGCCGCGATCGGATTGATACTCGAGCACCTCGCCCAAACCGGCGAGCGCATCTCAGATCTCGTGGCGGGGCTGCCACAACTAGCAATCTTGAAGCACAACGTAACTGTCGAGCCGCATCGCTTGTATTCGGTGTTGCAGGAGTTTCGAGCGTCTATGGAGGAGGAAGGGCTTGAGATCGATGCGACGGATGGAATTAAGGTGACTTTGGCTGATGGTTGGGTTCACGTGCGTGGATCGAATACCGAATCGATGATCCGGATCATCGTTGAAGCAACGGAAGATGGGCCTGCACGAGAACTACTAGACTGGGCGCGCGATCGAATCAAGAGGTAGTTTTTTACAAGATTACAGGATTTACAAGATTTGCAAGATGAATCCTGTTAATCCTGAAAATCCTGTAATCCTGTCTAACTAATGCGAGCAATCCCTACTCTCAAAATAAGCATCTCCGGCGTGCGTGGTGTAGTGGGCCAATCGCTCACGCCGAAATTGCTCACGCGCTTCGCACAAGCCTTCGGCACGCACACGGGCTCGGGCACGATCGTCATCGGCCGCGATCCAAGAACGTCAGGCGAGATGGTGAAACACGCAGTCGTCGCGGGACTGCTCTCAACCGGAAGCCGTGTCGTCGATATCGGCGTGTGCCCCGTTCCGACAGTTCAACTTCAAGTGCGCCATCGTCGTGCGCAGGGCGGCATCGCCATAACCGCGAGTCACAATCCCGCTGAATGGAATGCGCTGAAATTCATCGGTTCCAGCGGTCTCTTCCTCGACGCCGGACAGGCGCGCGAATTACTCGACATCTATCACCAGGGCGAATACACGAAAGTCGGCGGCGCAGAGCTACGCACGGTTGAAGAAGTCGAAGGCGCGACTGACCTGCACATCAAGTCGATCCTCGACGCGCTTGGTCCACTTCCGAAAACAGCAAAGAAACTACGCGTCGTACTCGATTCGTGTAACGGCGCGGGCTCGCTGGTTGGCCCAAAGCTGATCGAGGCGCTTGGCGCCGAAGTTATTCGACTAAACACGACGCCTGACGGCTCGTTTCCGCGACCGGCTGAGCCAGTACCGGAGAACCTTGGCGATCTCTGTCGCACAGTTAAAGAGCATCAGGCTGATATCGGATTCGCGCAGGACATGGATGCAGATCGATTGGCGATCGTCTCCGAGCAGGGCGAAGCGATCGGCGAAGACTACACGCTCGTGCTGGCGACGCTTTTCGTGTTAGGACGCGAGAAGGGCCCAGTCGTCGCCAATCTCTCGACGACTTCAGCAGTCGCAGACGTAGCGAAGAAGTTCGATTGTCCGGTGTTTCTGACGAAGATTGGCGAAGTGAATGTTACGGATGCGATGCAGCAGCAGCGCGCCGTGATCGGTGGCGAGGGAAATGGCGGCGTGATTTATCCGCGCATCAACTTCGCGCGCGACAGTCTTGTCGGGATCGCGCTCGTGCTGCACCTGCTTGCTGAATCGGGTAAGTCTGTGACGGAGCTGTTGGCGGACATTCCGCGCTACACGGTCGTGAAGGAGAAGATTGCTTGCGCTTCGGATCGGATTGCGGGAGTGCTCAGGATCGTGCGGCAGGAGTTTGCCGAGTTTCAGATGGACACGCGCGACGGTGTGAAAGTGATCGTGCCGGATGGTTGGTTATTGGTGAGAGGGTCTAATACAGAACCAATTATTCGTGTTGTTGCCG
>DASYFE010000056.1:0-9043 GCA_036498585.1 Pyrinomonadaceae bacterium
AAGGCATGGACTCTTGAGGAAGGCAGATAAGATGCTTTTCAACTTGGAGCGGAAATCGACTAGAATCCGTTCCCATTTCAAAGGTGCCGACCACCACCTTATTCAAGCCGTTTTTCTGTCCAACATTTGGGGAGACCCTAATGTAACCTTGAAAGGTCACTATTATTATTGCTGTCTCCGTTTCTCCACCTGCTGCATCAATCCGCCGTAGTCGTTCCAACATTGCCTGATTGATCGCCTCAGCATAAAGTTCGTCCGCATTGGGAATGTGACCGACCTCTAACAGGTGAACGTTGGTGCCAAGAATTGCGAGTAATGCTAGTCCAGCCCCGTCAGTTCCGATTTCTGCATCTTCTGGCACATCCATTAACCAATCGAGCAGTTCATGTTTAGTCGTTGGCATTAGTTGCCTCTTTCTTCTCGCGCAGAGGAGTTGATTCGAGTAATCCTAGACATCGCGGGCCAACTCACTTCAGCCTTCACCCAAATAGGAAGAGCTGAACTGCAAGTTGGTCCGCGATCGTTTTCCAGATAACTATTTGGCTTTGGCCTTCTCGATTAACGCGATCTCTTTGGTGAGCACGTCACGAAAGCGCGTAAGGATGTTAATAAGCAAATTGATCTTGGCCAGGGATCGGCGACGCTCTCGCTTAGTGCCCAGAAAGAATTCAATCTGCACTCGGCGCCGGCAATCGGCAATGGTAAGCATGTTGTGACCCCACCGGTATTCGCCCTCGTTGGAGGATTCAACCTCAGCGAAGATATGCGACGTAAAGCCGGTCGAGACAGGCGAGAGGAATGAACGCTTGCGAAGAGAAAAAACATTTTTCATGTTAGCAACCTCGGAGGAAATGATTACGCGAAACCTCCGTGTCTCTGGGCAAAACGATTTGTAGTGTCGCGCCTATTTGAGAGACAGGGAGGCTGGATACGCCAGGAACACAGCGTGTTTATCTGGTCCAATGCATTAGCTTTGACTTTTTATGGACCAGGGCCGGCGTAATCTTTTTTGTTGGTGGTAACTCCAACGGAATAGCCGACAGCTATTTCCTCCCCAGGTGCGGGAGTTTGGTCGATAATCAATCCGGGTTGAAGGGTTGAATCGTAATGTGTCGCCAACAGACGAATATTCAACTTAGCGGCGTGAAGCTTCTTCTCGGCGTCTTCATAGGTCAGTCCTTTGAGCGCCGGCACCTTGGTTTGAACTGGTCTAGACCGGCGCTCACGTTGGACGTCAAGACTCAACCCCAAAAGCGCAAGTGCCGGTATAACGACATACACAACGAGCGCCAGCGTCACAAGAAATCTGATAAGCAGTTTCTGTTTGCCTCGTAAGATGTAACCAACGAGGACGCCAAGTAAAAATCTCATTACGGCGGTTCCTTTTGGAGATCCTTAGTGAATCATCTACTCGTTAACCGCCTCTTTTTCTCATTGGTGATGTTGAGGAATGTCGGTTGGAAGGAGAGCGTGAGGGCTTTTCATTGAGAAGGATTTGTTGAATGGTAAGAGATTGGCAGTGACAGTGGTTCTTTTGTAATTGGTGGAGCAGTTTGGAACGGCCTCTTTGAGGTTCGTGGCATACCGTCCCGGCTGCATTTTTTGTCTTACGGACTTGTCCCGCGAGGGCTGATGTCGGTGATGGTCACGCCAACAGCGTAGTTGTAGTCGACCTGTTCTCCAGGGGCCGGAGATTGGTCGACAATTGTGCCCGGTTGCTGTGGTAAGTCGTAGCGCGTTGCCAATACACGAATGTTCAAGTGGGAGTTCCGTAGTGTGGTTACGGCAGATCGGTAATCCAAACCTTTGATTGCGGGAACTCTTGTTTGTTTTGGTCTGGCCATTCGTTCGCGGTGGACAGACAGGCCAAGGTACGTAAGGGCTATAGCCTGGATCGCGAGTGAGAGAGTGGGCAACACGATATAGATAGTGACGAGAACGATGGTGAGGATTGTAATCAGCAATCTCTCTCTTGTCGAAGACTATAGCCAAGAAGGGTGCCGAGCAAGATTCTCATGTTTTAATAACTCCAAAATGTTTTCATTAATGCGACTGGCGCTGCCCGCCTGTTTCTGTGTGTGGTTGTCCACTGAGCAGAGTTGGCTCGTTAGACCAGTACAGAACTGCTGCTTGTGCCGATCGGTCTGTTGACGACGCCGCTACTCTACTAGTTCAAAAAGCCATGAATGGATGAACGGTTGTGTGAGCTGTGGCTAAGGTTTGAACTTCATCTCTCTCCAGAATTTCTTTACTTCTTCCAAAGCTTCATTTTTAAGGTTGGCGTACCACTCTGAAACCGTCAAAACGCTCAGTCCGATATTTGCTCGGACTGCATCATCAATACCTTTTGGTCCGTTCCAAACAATAATCTTCGTTGTGGTAGATAATCTGCGTTCTTTGGAATCTTTGTCACGCTGGACAATCAATCTGGCGAGCTGCCGGCACACAGCAGAATTCGTTCTATGATCGGCATCAAAGGCAATTAGTAGATTGTATGGCCTTGCTGCTTCGATGATCTGATCATGAGAGCAGCTTACTCCGGCCGTAGCGATCGCGCGGGCTTTTGGCCGGAAGCTGATAAGTGTTTCTGCCTTTAGAGCGCCCTCAGTAATAACGACCGTTTCGCCCACCCGAAGTGTCTCTGGCGCAAAAGTAAAATGTATCGGTGTTCCGGAACTCGTACCCCAGCGCTCTAGTGGCGATGCAAGCCACCGATATTTTTCCCGCCGACAGATATGTCTCTTGCGTGCAATCTGATTTGACACGCTTGTATCAGTCCTTTTGCGTCTTTATAGGGAATTACCAGGATCGGCATCAGATAGTTACGTGGTTTCCAAATATGGACCACTGTGGAAGAGTCTTGCCAAAATCCTGGCACGCCTATTACTCCTGCTCCTGAGTACAATTTGGCGTAATCGGGAAAATGGTTGCGCACGTAGTTACTTAAGATCCCCGCGAGACTTGAGCGTTCTCTTTTTGTAGGAGGCAATGCACCGTACTTGGTTGCTTGTTCCTCGAGTAGTCCTCGTGAAAGTAGACCTCCTGGGCCGGTGACAAGTTCCTCTCTGTAGTTCGACGCGGAAGATATTCTTATCAATTCCTGAAAAACGGCATCTCTAATTTCAAGAGGTGCCAGCGGAATTGATTCGCAATCCGGAGTTGCAATTGTCGGTGGAAACGTGAAGATTGGAATTTCCGTGTGGACGTGTATGTTTCCGCCGTTGCGAGATGGACCGCGAGCGCCAGCGCTTATTCGCATGCAGATGGAAGTACCCTCGTCGGTCGAAAAACCACAGTAAGTTGGGTTGCCACATATCCTACAAGGCCGTTTCTTGCTGACCCGTTTGAAGCCTCCCGAAACGAGAGTTCGTCGCGGAGCATAAATCGGCCTCCATTTATTTTGTTGAATCTCGGGAAGCATGGCGTTGCGAGCGCCGCTTGCTGACCGCTCATAATTCCGCAAGGGTATCGATTACTCTTCTGGCAGTGAGACTTGGATAACTCAAGGTTACACCAGACTGGTCCGAGAGCATGAGGTACAATGATCGCCAAGGCCAGCAGGCACCGTATTTATATGATGTTATAGAGCTGTCGTTTTCACCTGCACTAAACGATCGCAGCATCGTATTGATATTTTTGCCGACTCCTGATCTCCACCATCCGAGCAATTTCATTTTATGCCGGACAAATTTCACTTTATGCCGGACGAATTTCACTTTATGCCGGACAAATTTCATTTAATGCCGGATCCCACAAATAATCCACCTCGCATTAAAAGGATGACAAAGCTTGCTGAATGAGTGTTCATTCAGTATTATGCAGGACTGTTAATCTGGCGGAAGTGTCGGAGGAGGGATATGCGCGTTGAGAAGGCGGCGGTCTTAGGGGCGGGGACTATGGGGGCGCAGATTGCCGCTCATCTTGCGAATGCGGGTGTGCCGACGCTGCTGCTTGATATACCGCCAAGGGAGCTCGCGCCGGAGGAAGAGGCGAAGGGGCTGAAGCTTGATAGCCCGCAGGTTAAGAATCGGATTGCGCGTGGGGGGTTCGAGGCGGCGGTGAAGGCGAAGCCCGCTGCGTTCTTCACGCCGGAGTTTGCTTCACTCGTTACGCCTGGAAACTTCGAAGATGATCTGCCGAAAATAAAAGATTGTGATCTGATCATTGAGGCGGTCGTAGAGAACCTCGAGATCAAGCGGTCGTTGTTCGAGCGGGTTGAGCAATATAGAAGACCTGGCTCTATTGTTGCTTCAAATACGAGTGGTATTCCGATTCACTTGCTTGCCGAAGGTCGGTCCGACGATTTCAAACAGCACTTCCTCGGCGTTCACTTCTTCAATCCGCCGCGTTACCTGCACCTCGTCGAGATTATTCGCACTGAGTGGACCAAGCCTGAAGTCTCCTGTTTCGTTTACGGGTTTCTCGATCAACGACTCGGCAAGGGCGTGGTGCCGGCGAAGGATCGTCCAAACTTCATCGCGAATCGCATCGGCACGTTCGGCGCGCTCTTCACGATCAAGACGATGCTAGACGATGGCTACTCGATCGAAGAAGTCGACAAGATGACTGGTCCGGCAGTCGGGCGTCCGAAGTCAGCAACGTTCCGGACCTTTGATTTGGTCGGCCTGGACGTCTTCACACACGTCATCAAGAACCTTTACGAAGCACTGCCGGAAGACGAAGAGCGCGAAATGTTTGTCGTCCCCGACGTGCTCGCTACGATGGTCCAACGCGGCCTCCTAGGCAATAAGACGAAGGCCGGCTTCTATAAAAAGCAAAAAGGCGAAGGCGACAAACGCGAGATCTGGGCGCTCGACACCGCCACGCTCGACTACCGCCCGTCCGAAAAGGTCAAACTTCCTTCGCTCGACATGGCGAAGAACATCGAGGACCTGCCCGAGCGAATCAAGACACTGACGTGGGGCAGAGATCGCGCGGGCGCTTTCCTTTGGAAGACGCTCTCGCGGACGCTCGTCTACGCCGCGAAACGAATTCCCGAAATCGCAGACAACGTCGTCGAAGTCGATCGCGCGATGCGTTGGGGCTTTGGCTGGGATCTCGGACCGTTCGAGGTTTGGGATGCGCTCGGTGTCGAGAAGTCTGTGGCGCGGATGAAAGAAGACGGACTCGCAGTGCCGGCGAATGTCGAGCAGATGCTCGCGTCCGGCGCAATCTCTTTCTACAAAAAAGAAAACGGACAGCAGTCTTACTTTGACTTCGCGAGTGGCAAGTACGTTCCGCTCACCGATCAGCCTGGTGTTTTGATACTGAAGTCGATCAAGGAGCGCACGGGCGTCATCAAGAAGAACTCGGGCGCGTCGCTGATCGACATTGGCGACGGTGTCGCGTGTCTCGAGTTTCACTCGAAGATGAACGCGATTGGCGGCGACACGCTTCAGATGTTGAAGTTTGCGCTCGGCGAAGTCGAGAAAAACTTCGTCGGACTCGTCGTCGGTAATCAGGGCGTGAACTTCTGCGTCGGCGCAAACATCATGTTGATGCTCATGGAAGCGCAGGAGGAAAACTGGGAAGAGCTCGACATGATGGGCCGAGTTTTCCAGAACGCGACGATGAGTTTGCGCTACTCGCCGAAGCCGGTCGTCGTTGCTCCGTTCCAGATGGTCTTCGGCGGCGGTTGCGAGATGGTCTTGCACGGCGATCGAGTGAGAGCGGCTGCTGAGACATATATAGGACTCGTCGAAGTCGGCGTTGGAATCATTCCGGCGGGCGGCGGCACGAAGGAGATGCTGCTGCGCGTGATGGATTCGATTCCGAAGGGCGTCAGCGATGCGGATCCGTTTCCGTTTGTGAAGCGAGCGTTCGAGACGATCGCGCTCGCGAAGGTTGCGACGTCAGCGGAGGAAGCGAGAGCGTTGGGCTTCCTCGCGGCTGATGATTCAATCTCGATGAATGCTGATCGCTTGATCGCAGACGCGAAGAAGGAAGTGTTGGCGCTCGCGGCGAGTGGATACGTTCAACCGCAGCAACGCAAAGACATTCTCGCGCTGGGCGCGCCCGCGCTCGCGACGTTGAAACTCGGCATTCACCAGATGAAACGCGCGGGGTATATTTCGGATCACGATGCTGAAATTGGAACACAGCTCGCGCGGATTCTTACGGGTGGCGAGTTGAATCATCCGACGCGTGTTTCGGAGCAGTATCTGTTGGATCTCGAGCGTGAAGCGTTCCTCAAGTTAGTTGGTATGCGGAAAACGCAGGAGCGGCTCGCGCATATGTTAAAGACCAGCAAGCCACTAAGAAACTAAGGAAATAAATTATGAGAGATGCAGTAATCGTTTCGGCGGTTCGGACAGCGGTTGGGAAAGCGCCGAAAGGAACGTTGCGCACGACGCGTCCGGATGAGATGGGAGGGACTGTCATCAAGGAAGCGCTCGCGCGTGTTCCGGGGCTGGAGATGTCAGAGATTGAAGACGTGATCATGGGCTGCGCGATGCCTGAGGCCGAGCAGGGGATGAACGTCGCGCGCGCGGCTGCGATTCGTGCGGGATTGCCGGTCGAGACGAGCGCGATGACGATCAATCGTTTTTGTTCGTCGGGGTTGCAGTCGATCGCGATGGCGGCCGATCGGATCAAGAGTGGTGGCGCGGAAGTGATCGTCGCCGGTGGTTTGGAAACGATGTCGATGATCCCGATGGGCGGTCACATCATTCGTCCGAACCCGTATCTTGTCGAACACTATCCTGACTTTTATCTAAGCATGGGACTCGCGACGGAGAACGTTGCGCGCAAGTATGAAGTGACGCGCGAGGAGCAGGATGAGTTTGCGCTGCGCTCGCACACGCGTGCGGCGGCGGCGCTGGATGCCGACAAGTTCAAGGATGAAGTCGTGCCGTTGCACGTCGTGCTCGAAGACATGGATGAAAACGGCAAGAAGCAACGGCGCGAGGTCGTGTTTGATAAAGACGAAGGTGTCAGGCGCGATACCTCGGCTGAAGGACTTGGGAAGCTCAAGCCCGCGTTTCACGTGAAGGGAACGATCACGGCCGGCAACGCGTCGCAGATGTCTGACGGCGCCGCGGCGGCAATCGTGATGTCTGACTCGCGCGCGCGTGCGCTGGGCGCGAAGCCTTTGGCGCGCTTCATTGCTTACGCGACTGCCGGCTGTCCGCCGGAAGAGATGGGCATTGGACCAGTGTTCGCGATTCCGAAGGCTTTGAAACTCGCTGGACTGACGCTCAATGATATCGACGTGATCGAGTTGAACGAAGCGTTTGCCGCGCAGTCGCTCGCCGTGATCAAGACGTTGGGACTGGATCCGGATAAAGTGAACGTCAACGGTGGCGCGATCGCGTTGGGCCATCCGCTCGGTTGCACGGGCGCGAAGTTGACTGCGAGCATTCTGCGCGAGCTGGAGCGCCGCAACGGGCGATATGGAATGGTGACGATGTGTGTCGGCGGTGGAATGGGCGCCGCAGGAATTCTGGAACGACTTAATTAGGAGACAAATCAATGTCAGCCGTAGCCGAACAGAAAAAGCTTATCAAAGGTGGCGCGTTCCTGATCGAGGAGCGGACGCCGGAGGAGATCTTCACGCCGGAAGATTTCACCGAAGAGCACCGCATGATCGCCGACACCACGCGGCAGTTTGTCGATAACGAAGTAGTGACGCGCATCGACGAGCTCGAGAAGCACGACTGGAAACTGTCGCGCGAGCTCGTCGGTAAAGCGGCTGACCTCGGATTGATCGGCGCCAACATCCCTGAAGAGTACGGCGGACTCGGTCTCGATCAAACGAGCGGCGCACTCATCGGTGAGAACATCGGGCGCTCTGCCTCGTTCGCCACCACACTCGGCGCGGAAAGTGGCATCGGTCTGTTGCCCATCGTTTACTTCGCAACCGATGCGGCGAAACAAAGGTACCTGCCGAAGATCGCCGCCGGTGAGCTGATTACTGCGTATGCGTTGACCGAAGCGGGCTCGGGTTCTGACGCGATGGCCGCGAAAGCGACGGCGCGTTTGAGCGACGACGGCAAGGAATACATTCTCAACGGCGAGAAGATGTGGATTACGAACGGCGGCTTCGCCGACATCTTCATCGTCTTTGCGAAAGTTGACGGCGACAAGTTCAGCGCGTTCATCGTCGAGCGACAGCCGGGTCTGACGTCAGGCGCGGAAGAGCACAAGATGGGCATCAAGGGATCGAGCACCACGGCGCTCGTGCTTTCCGACGTGCGCACGCCGGTCGAGAACCTGCTCGGCGAAGTCGGTAAAGGTCATAAGATCGCTTTCAACGTGCTGAACATCGGACGATTCAAGCTCGGCGCGATGTGCTGCGGCGGCATGAAGTTGATGGTCCATGAGTCGGTGCGTTATGCGAACGAGCGTCACCAGTTTGGCAAGTCGATTTCGTCGTTTGGCGCGATTAAGGCGAAGCTCGCGGAGCAGGCGATTCGCACGTGGGTGGGCGAGTCGATGATCTATCGCACGCTCGGAATGATTGAAGCGGGCGTCGGCGCGGTTGATTCCAAGGACATGGACGCGCGTCTGCGTGCGATCGAGGAGTACGCCGCGGAGTGTTCGATCATCAAGGTCGCACTTTCTGAGTACTGCGATTTCGTTGTCGACGAGATGGTCCAGATTTACGGCGGCTACGGCTACTCTGCTGACTATCCGGCGGAGCGTGCGTATCGCGATTCGCGTATCAACCGGATCTTTGAAGGCACGAACGAGATCAATCGCATGTTGATTCCGGGGCGGTTAATGAAAGCTGCGCTGAGCGGCAACCTGGCACTGCTTCCGGCGGCGCAGGCGTTGATGGATGAGGTGCTGTCGCCGCAGATGGCGGGTTTCGATGACGACGATTCGTTGCTTGCCGCCGAGCAGAAGCTGACGACGAACGCGAAGAAAGTCGCGCTGATGACGCTCGGCACAGCGGCGCAGAAGTACATGATGAAGCTCGGCGACCAACAGGAGATTCTGATGGGAATCGCAGACATCATCATGGACACCTATGCGATGGAGACCGCGATCTTGCGTGCGCGGAAATTGGCCGCGTCGCAGGGCGAGAACGCCGCGGAGCGAT
>DASYFE010000057.1:0-23537 GCA_036498585.1 Pyrinomonadaceae bacterium
GAGTTTTGCAAGAGGCTCAGGATTTACAAGATTTTTCAGGATTAACATGTAAATCCTGTCCGAGTTTACTGTTGCGTACTCGTGCTCTTCGTGGGTTCACCAATCTCATACTCGGGTTTGGCGACGCCCATGATCCATTTATCAAACCAACCAACGATGTGTTGCAGTCTCTCGATGCGGTGCCATGGCTGACCGGAGCGCGAGAGTTCGTGCGACTCGTTCGGGAAACGCACCATCACTGTCGGTATCTTGCGATACTTCAGCGCGCGGAACATCGCCTCGCCGCCCGAACCGGTTGGGGTGCGCCAGTCAGCCTCACCGAGGATCAGCATCAACGGCGTCTGAATCTTGTTGACATACGTGATAGGCGAGCGGCGTCGATAATCTTCCGGATCTTCGAACGGCGGCGCCTTGAACCACGAAGGCTGGAAGAGCGTGAAATCAGCGGTGTACCACCAGTCAGACCAGCTAGCGATATCGCGTTGCGAAACTGCCGCTGCAAAACGCGTCGTCTGCGTAATCGTCCAGTTGGTCAGCAAACCGCCGCCACTGCCGCCCGTCACACCCATCTTCTTCTCATCTATGTAGCCGCGCTTGATCAACTCATCGACGCCGGCCATCAGATCCTTGTAATCGTCGCCCGGATAATTGTGCTGGATGATGTTTCCAAACTCCTGCCCGTAGCTCGTGCTGCCGCGCGGGTTCGGATAAATCACGACGTAACCTTTCGCCGCCATCCACTGAAATTCGTGATCGAAGATGTACCCGTAAGCCGAGTGCGGTCCGCCGTGAATGTTCAGGATGAGCGGATACTTCTTGTTCGGATCGAAGTCAGGCGGTTTCTGCACCCACGTCTGAACCTTCTTGCCGTCGAAGCTCGTATACCAGATTTCTTCCGGCTCGGTGAGATTGAGTTTTGAGAACATCTCGTCGTTGATGTGTGTGAGTTGTTTCGGCTGCCCGCCTGTTTTGTCGAGCCAGAAGAGATCGCCTACGCGCGTCGGAGTCGAAATCAGAAGAACAAACTTCGACGCATCGGGCACGGCTCGATAACTCACGACCGCCTGGTTTCCGGTAGTGATGTCAGATTGTTTTCCCGTCGCCACATCGAACGAGCCGAGGTTAGCTTTACCTTCCCTGGCGTATACGATGGTGATGCTGCGTCCATCTGCCGACCAGACCGGCAGGCTACCGCCGCCGCCTCTCGGCGCTACGTTGTCGCCGCCCACTCCACTGCCGATATCGAAATCAAAATTGGCCGTGAGGTTACGCGGCTTCGCGCCCGACACGAGATCCAGCACCCAAAGATCCGGCTGCGAATACGAGCGCACCGGCTGACTGACCGAACCGATGAAGGCGACTTGTTTTCCGTCTGGACTAATGGTGAATCCGCCCGCGCCCATGTCGAACGACGTTAGTTGAGTGCGCTCACCGCCGGTGACCGCGATCGAATAGATATCGGTGCGCGGCAGCTCGTAATAAGGCTCGTCCGTGTAGTCGGATTCGAAATAGACGCGCCTGCTGTCTTTGGCCCAGAGCGCGCCGCCGTCGTCGAAATGTCCGTTAGTTAATTGTTTTGGCGTGACTTTTTCGTCGCCGGTCTTCGGAGCAGTGACGACCCAGATGTGATTCGGGTGTTTGAAGTCGAGATAGCCTGCGCCGTTCGCACGATAGACCGCACGATTGATCACGCGCACGTCGCTCTCGTGTTCCGGACTCGGCGCCGGGCTCGGGCTCGCGCCTGGTTGTGGTGCTGGTTGTGTATTTTGTGGATTTCGGGCGGCTGCTTTCGCGAGCTCTTCTGCTGTCGCGCTGTTGTAGAAAAGGATCATCTTTCCGTCAGGCGACCACTGCGGTGCGCCTGCGCCACGCGCCAACGTTGTGAACTGAAACGGCTCGCCGCCGTGCATCGCGAGCATGAACAACTGCGGCTGCTCGACGCGCCCGCTCACTTCCGGCGCGCGAACGAACGCCAGATACTTTCCATCCGGCGACCAGCGCGGCTGCGAGTCGCGCGGACCGTTCGTAAGCTGGCGTGTTTCACCATTCGCGGTCGCGACGGTCCAGATCGCGGTGTTGTATCCGTCTTTCTTGTCGTTGACGGTGACGCGGACGAACGCGACGCGCGAACCGTCAGGCGAGACCTGCGGATCGCCGATCCAGACGAAGTTGAACAGATCCTTTTCGGTGATATTGCGCTTCTGCCCCAGCGCGGGCGCGCACAGCGCGACGACAAAGATCAGCAGAAGTGAGACACGAAAACGCATTTTTGAGTTCCTTTCCGAGCCGCAGATTTACGCAGATTTTCGCAGATAGACGTAGTAGACGACGCCACTATAATCGTCCGTCAGCAAAAACGCATCCTTTCCAAAGCTAAAAACGTCGGCGGGACGGCCGTTAATGGTGGGCGGCTCGAAGAATCCGGTGATGAAATCCTCCATCCTGCCGCCTGCTTCCGGAATCCTTACGACACGATAACCACGCTGCAGACTCTTCTTTGTCGATCCGTGTAACGCGACCAGAAATGATCCTGCCAGATCGGAGTGATTGCTCGTGTCGAAGTATTCCAAGCCGAGCGGCGAGCTGTGTGCGGGAAACGGTGTGAGCGCTTCAGGCACTTTGCGACAATCGAAGTTTGAGCCACTTCGGTTGAATTTCGGATTGAATTTCGGATCGGGATAGACGTGCGGGCCTGCCTGGAAGCAGTAAGGCCAGCCGTAGTGTTTGCCATCTTCGAGACGATAGAAAGTATCAGCGGGACGATTGTCGCCGAGATGATCCGAGCCCATGTTGGTCGCGTAAAGCTTGTCGTCTTTCCAACGAAGTCCGACAGCGTTTCGCAAACCACGCGCAAAGTAATGCTTGTTCGAGCCGTCGGGATTCATCTGCAACACGCTTGCTCGAACTTCTTCCTTCTCCTCGCAGGCATTACAACTGCTTCCAACCGCGACGTAGATCTTTTCATCGCCACCGACGAGCACTGTGCGCGTCAAGTGCCAGCCGCCATATTTGTAGCCGAGCCCGTAATCAGGAAACGTCGCGAGCACCTGCGGCTCGCCGGATGGAGCATTGTCGCCTGCCTTATAAGGATAGCGATCGAGTCGATCGGTCAACGCGAGATAGAACCACATGGCCCCGCTTTGATCGGTGTAGAAAGCGACGTTGTTCGGATTGCGCAAGCCGCTGAGATACGTCGTCACTTTTTTAAATTGCAGCGTCTTGCGATCGAACTGGTCAAGTATATAGACCACGCCGCGGCGATTGTCTGTGAGGTTGAACATGTCGGTTACGAAGAGTCGATTGTCAGGACTGAGCGCCATGAAGCGCACGCGTTTCAGTCCCTGCACCGCGACGCTGATCTCGTAGTCAGCCGGAAGATTCAGGTCAAACGACTTTCCATTTGCGAGCGTGATGTGATGTGGCGTCAGCCGCTGGGCCGCTGCCCTGACGTGACAACCTGTTATTAAAACGAAAAGAAGCGCAAAATAGACGGGTAGTTTTAGCGGTCTCATGGCCGGAGAAAATAACACACTCCGAGGAGCACCACGTTTCACGGCGCCGCGCGCGTCGCTAACATGGTGCTCTCGTCGGAGGTTTACGGGCCCGGAGGCTCCGCAAGACCGCACAATGCATTATGACTACTGACTTTTTTAAGACGATCCGTGGCACGTGGTGGAAGGTTACACGTGCCCTCTTCTGGGCTATTACGAATAAACACGCGAGGCGTAAAATTATTCCCGGGAATTTTCCTCGCCGCGGAGTGTTAATCTAAAATGGCTGCCACAAAAAACGAATGATGGACGGCCTGGTTGAAATTGTTGAGTTTGGACCGGCGGCGCTGGAGCACATCGACGCGCTCTACGGGTATGCGCTTGCCCTGACACACAACATGACTGAAGCCGAAGATTTGGTCCAGGACACATATCTTCGAGCTACAAGCGCGGCGCACCGTCCTGACATCGACGGCAATTTAAAGAGTTGGCTGTTCGTCATCATGCGCAACGCGTGGCTGAACGAGGTGCGCCATAAAAACAGTGGCCCGAAGTTTATCGATCTCGATGCGAGCGGGCCGCAGGTAGACCAGCTTCAGGAGACGCCGCATGTTGTTTACCTGCGGAAACTGGAGCGCGAGCAGGTGCAGCAGGCGATCGAGAGTTTGCCCGATGCTTATCGTGAGATCATCGTGCTACGCGACATTGAAGGGTTCACTTACCAGGAGATCGCGACCGTGCTGGATTGCCCTGCGGGTACGGTGATGTCGCGGCTGGGCCGTGCGCGTGGAAAACTTAGAAAACTGCTTTCCACCTGGCAAACCAAGTCGCGTGCAAAAGTAGTCTGAGAAGAAAGGGACCAGTTAGAGTTTTGCAAAAGTGTGAGGACATACGTGGCCGTTTGACCTTGTATCTCGACGACGAGCTGCAGGGTGAAGAACGGGGAATGGTCGAGGCGCATCTCGCGGACTGTGAATCGTGCGCGGCGCTGTTCGCGCGAGAGCTCAATTTTTTGAATGCGATTAGAAAGGGTGCGCCGTTTCACGTCGCGCCGCCTGAGCTGCGTGCAAAGGTGGAGAAGATTCTCAGTCAGGAACGCGTGGTTGAAGAAAGTCGACCGCGACGCGCATCACGAATGAGTTGGCTCGTGGCGGCCGCTGCCGTGTTGTTACTGTTGGTGTTACCGTTGCTGGTGTGGCGCGTCTACAAGCAAAGCAATGTGCCGCCAGTCACAGCATCGGCTTTTGCGCTGAAGGCTGCCGACACGCATCTGCGTCACATGCGGGGGCAGTTGCCACTCGAGATGGAGTCGGGGAGTCCGCAGCAGATCTCGTCGTGGTTTTTGAACAAGGTGAACTTCAGTGTGAAGCTGCCGAACTATCAGGAGTCGTCGGGGCAGGACAAGCTCTACACGCTCGAGGGCGCGAGGCTGGTTAATTACCAGAGCGATTACGCGGCTTACGTTGCGTATCGGATGAAGGACCGCCCGATCAGCTTGGTGATCACTTCGGATTCGGTGGCGCGACCGTACGGTGGTGAAGAGATCCAGGCGCGTGGCCTGACGTTTCACTACAACGCGATCGATGGTTTGAAAGTGTTGACGTGGTCCGATCGCGGCTTGACGTACGCGCTCGTGTCGGATTTAGAAGAGCGCGGCCAGCAGTCCTGCATCGTCTGCCATGAAGGCACCAAAGACCGCGACCTCCTCGAGCCGCTCAAACCGCACTAAAATTAAACGCACGGGCGGCCACGGAGGGCCGCCCCTACAGTTGTTTTCGATCAGGTTCCTTCGACGAATTGGCGTGAGCGACTACAACTGTAGGGGCGGCCCTCCGTGGCCGCCCGTGCGTTGTGGCTAACTCTTTGAATACATCTTGATGATGCGTTCTATTGCGGCGCGGCAGACTTTGCAGAAGTGATCGGTGCGCGAGAACATGATGCAGTCGACTTCCGGACGGTAGTAACCACGCGCTTCGTACATCGCTCCCTCGAACGCGCCGACCTTCCCGAAGTATTTCTCCGCCTCGAACATCTTTTGCTCGTGCGCAAGCTCTTCCTTGAATAGCGCCTCCATCTCCTCTTCCGGTCGACGGTCTTTGCGCAACTGCCCACGCCGTTTCTGGATCTCGCGTGAGTAAGTCTCGAATGCTTCTTTGTTCCATGGCGTCGGGATCTGTATCTCGTTCGCGAATTTCGGGACGAGGTTGCGCCACTTCAATGTGGTGACGTCGAGCAGCGCCGTGACATTCGGCTCCCACGGCTCGACGCGATCTGCCGACGGCGCATAAGCGACTGACGACGTGTAGTACTCGTCTGCAAGCCCGGCGAAGTGATGTCCAAACTCGTGGACGAAGACGTAATTGGCGAACGCATTGTCCGAAGCCACTGTGCTGTAGAGATTGAAGATGCCGCCGCCACCGTACGTGCGATTGTTGACGAGCACTTCAATGAACTCGTACGGCGCGAACTGCGCTGCTCGTCGCAAAGCACGATTGTCGAACGTTAAAACGTAACGCTCGGAGCCGAATGCATCATAAGTCGCGCCGACCGGAGAGTCGCGATAGATGCCGGTTGACGGACGTGAGATCCCTGACTCTGCCGCCGGCGGGCACAGTCCCCAGACGTTGAAGCTCCTGCGGTTCTCTTTGAACGGCGAAGTCGAGAACAGCACTTCAGTCAGTCGTTTTGCGTCAGCTTCGAACTTCGAGGCTTCGGCGGCAGTGTAGCCGTCGCCGAGGATCAGGAAGTCGACCCTCGTTTCTGGATCGCCGGTCTTTTGAATCGTGATGAGCGGCGCGGGCGCAACAGGCTTCGACCGATCGACGAACTGGTCCGCAGGATCCACTGTTGTGGTCCAGATATCGATGAAGTTATTCCTCGGATCGCGCTTCTTGAGGACGATGCTGACGGGCGCTGCCGGAGCAGGGAAGCGCAGCGATTCCTGGAACGTGCGCTTGACCGTCTTGGCTTCGTCAGTTGTTTCCCACTCGCCATAAATCGACGCGAAACCGCGCGAATAGAGCAGATCCTTCGTCTTCGCGTCCCGCACTTCGAACAGGTACTTGCCGAGGTTTGATGAGTCGATCGCCTGGTTCGGGTCTCCCGGCCACGGCAGCGGCTCGATGGACACGCGGTCAAGACTAAACACTTCCTGCGACGCGTCGCCAGTGTGGTAATAGTCCAACCGCATCGTCGGCGTGGCGGCAAGAGTGCTTCCCATAAACAAGATGAGCGCGGGGATAACAAGTAAGAGTTTGTTCATGCTGCGGATAATACAATGCTATACTCTTCCGATTCTATGGCTAGTGTCCTCGAGATCATCCCACTCGGCGGTATCGGCGAGTTTGGAATGAATTGCATGGCTGTGCGGTACGGCGACGAGATGTTGATTCTCGACGCCGGGATGGGCTTTCCCGAAGAGTCGGCTTACGGCGTCGACGTTTCCATCCCAAACTTTGGTTTTCTCGACGAGTATCGCGACGACATCACCGCCATTGTCCTCACGCACGGTCACGAAGATCATCTCGGTGCGCTGCCGTACCTGCTCAAGAAATTCAACGTGCCGGTTTACTGTTCGCACTTCACTGCCGGACTCGCTGAAAGCAAACTCGAAGAACATGAGCTGCTAGGCGATACATTGCTGCATCGCGTCGAGCCGCGCGATGTCGTGGATATCGGCGTCTTCCAGGTCGAGTTTATCCGCGTCTCGCACTCGCTGGTCGACTGCTTCTCGCTCGGTATCAAGACGCCCGTCGGCACGATCATTCATACCGGCGATTACAAAGTTGATGAAACTCCGGTGATCGGTGAGCCGATCGATCTGCGCTCGTTCCGGCGTTACGGACAGGACGGCGTGCTCGCGCTCCTTTCAGACTCGACAAACGCAACGGTTCCCGGTCGGACGCCGTCTGAGCGCGCGGTAATTCCGGCGTTTGAAGAGATCTTTACCGAGGCGAAGGGCCGCATCGTTGTCGCAGCATTTGCTTCGTCGATTCATCGTTTGCAGATCGTGCTTGACGTCGCGCAGCAGTTTAATCGACACGTGTGTGTGCTCGGCCGTTCGATGCAGAAGAACGTCGAGGTTGCGGACCGGTTGGGTTATCTCGACATTCCCGACGGCCTCCTCGTGTCGTTAAACGAAGCGAAGACAATGAACGACGACGAGATCGTGTTTCTCGTTACGGGATCGCAGGGCGAGTCGCGTGCGGCCCTCTCGCAGATGGCGACGCAAAGTTACAAAGGACTGATGATCGAAGAGGGCGACACAGTCGTGCTATCGGCGCGCATCATTCCCGGCAACGAGCGTACAATTTCGCGGATGATCGGATTCATCTACAAGCGCGGTGCGAACATCATTGAGGAGAAACGAAGGCTCGTTCACGTCAGCGGGCATGCTTCGCAGGAAGATATTCGAATCATGACGGAAGCGGTGCGCCCGAAGTTTGTCGTGCCGATTCACGGCGAGTATCGAATGCTTTTCCGGCACAAGGAGTTTGTCAAAAACCATCTCGGTTACAACGAAGAGAACATCATCCTGATTGAGAACGGCGACGTGCTCGAGCTCGACGGCGAGCGTGCGGCCATCATCGACAAGCGTGAGATTGGACGCACGTTCATCGACGAGAGTGGATTCAAAGAGATCGAAAGTGAGACTGTGCGGGAGCGGAAGCAGCTCGCTTACGAGGGCACGGTGACGGTCGTTGTGACGGTGGATGAAGAGACCGGCGAACTCGATGGTGAGCCGAAGATCGTTGCGCGCGGTGTGCGTGGGTTCAGTGCTGAAAATGGTTTTGCCACTCGATCGGGAATGCTCGAAGAGGCGAAGCGTGTGGTGACGGCGGCTATTGCCGGAGCGTCGCGGCAGACGCTATCGGACGAGTCGCTGTTGAAAGAGCACGTGCGAGTGGAGTTGAAGCGGTTTATTCAGAAGCAGACCGGCGCCCGGCCGGTGATCACGCCTGTAATCGTGCTGATATAGAAACAGGATTTACAAGATGTTTTCAGGATTTACATGTAAATCTTGTAAGGATCTTGTCAATCCTGTCTATGACTTATTGGACCAACAAAGTGGTGCTGATTACCGGCGCCTCTTCCGGACTGGGAAGGGGAATGGCGCTGGAGATTGCGGCGCGTGGTGGACATCTTGGTTTGCTCGCGCGTCGTGAGGAACTGCTCAACGAGATCGTTGACGAGGCGAAGAAGAAGAACGTAAAGGCGGTTGCGGCGACGGCGGATGTGCGTGATGCGAAAGCCGTGAGAGACGCCGCGGATCGCGTTCGTAAAGAGCTTGGTCCGATCGACATTCTTATCGCCAATGCAGGTATCGGTACTGCCGATCACGCTGCCAGTCTTACACCGGAACACGCGGCGAATGTGATCGGAATAAACGTGCTGGGTGCGGTGAATAGTGTGGCGGCCGTGCTGCCGGAGATGGTCGAGCGCAAACAAGGACGACTGGTCGCGATCTCGAGTCTCGCTGCGTATCGGGGACTCGCGAAGTCGGCAGCATATTGCGCGAGTAAAGCAGCGCTCTCAGCTTATTTTGAAAGTCTGAGAATTGATTTGCGTCAGGCCGGTATTGGTGTGACGACGATTCATCCGGGCTTCATCAAGACCGACCTTACCGCCGGACGCAATGCGAAGATGCCTTATCTGATGGAGCTCGACGATGGGGTCAGAAAAATCGTTAACGCCATCGAGAAGGAGAAGAAGACGTACGCGTTTCCCTGGCAGCTCGCGACGATCGTGCGCGCCACCATGATGATGCCCGCGGCGATGTATGATTGGATCGCTGTGCGAAACTCTTTTCGAGAATAATAATGACCATTCTTCAAGCTATCTTCCTCGGTCTGGTTCAAGGCCTGACGGAATTCATCCCTGTTAGCTCGACTGCCCATCTCGTCTTTGCTGCCCGCCTTGTGAATCTTTACGGTGGCGCCGACAAGATGCTCCAAGCTGAACAGACTACGGCCACGATTGCCGTCATTCAACTCGGCACGTTGCTGGCAGTTCTAATCTATTTCAGCCGCGACATCATCAACATCCTGCGCGCCTTCATCGTCGATCATCTCGCAATGTTACAAGCGCGGAACGCACCGGTCCGGCCCAAACTTTCGAAAGATGCATGGCTCGGCTGGCTCGTGATCATCGGCTCGCTGCCGGTGGGCACGATCGGCCTCGTGCTGAAGAAACAGATCGAGGGACCGTTCACGAAGAACCTCTGGGTCATCGCAACGATGATGATCGTTGTGGCTATCCTGCTGATGATTGCAGAGCTGGTGGGTAGGAGAGATCACGCCATGGACCAGCTCGGTGTCGGTGATGCTCTCGCGGTCGGATTTGCCCAAGTGCTGGCGCTGATACCGGGTTCGAGTCGCTCCGGTTCGACGATCATGGGCGGCCTGTTTGCCGGCCAGACTCGTGAGACGGCGGCGAGGTTCTCGTTCCTGCTCTCGATTCCGGCGGTTGCCGCGAGTGGTTTGCTGGAATTGAAGGAAGCGATGGAGAAGTTGCCGGCGGGAAGCTATGGATCGCTTGCGGTGGCCACGGTGGTTTCGGGCGTCGTGGGTTATGCGTCGATCTGGTTTTTGTTGAGATATCTGAGGACGCACTCGACCGGTGTGTTCATCGTTTACCGGGTCATCATAGGTGTATTGATACTGGTGTGGCTGTCGTTGGGGTATATTTCCGCAGGCATCTGACAACTTACAAATTATTATCCCAACTTGATTGACATCGCTGGATGAAGTCATTACTCTGCGCCTGCTCTCATCGACTTCACACACGAAAAATGAAAAAAATGCCGCTTAGATGACTACAGGAGGGCCAACTCAGGACGAATTCGAGAAGCTATTGCGCTGGCTCGATCACGACCGTGACAAAGCCGGCGAACGGTACGAGAAAATCCGCTATCGCTTGATTGGCGTATTTTCCAGCCGCGGCTGTTGTGAGCCTGATGCCTTGGCAGATAAATCTATCAACGTTGTGACGTTGAAGATTGATTGGCTTCTGGAAAATTATGTAGGGGATCCGGCTCTTTACTTTTATGCTGTAGCTAAGAAGATCTTCCTCGAGAGCATTAAACCAAAACCTTCCGCTAATGTCCCTCCGCCTGATCCTCAACCCCCTGAAGTCGAACAGCTCGCTAGCCATCTTGACGAGTGCCTGGATGAATTGGCGCAATCAGACCGAGATCTGGTGCTTCGCTATCATGAGTTTGAGAAACAAGAAAAAATTCGAAATAGAAAAAGGCTTGCTGAAGAATTGAAATTTTCTCTCAATGCACTAAGGATAAAAGTGTGTCATATTCACTCGCGTCTCAAGAAATGTATCGAGTCGCGTTTGCGAGAGCAGCCGAAGGAGTGAAACACCTTGACCGCAAAAGCCATATTCAGTAGAAGGTCTCTCCCGACGACTAGAAAGTAGTTACTTTAGAATGGCATCTAGGAATCATGATCAGGCGGGGATCCGAGCATATCTTCTTGGACGCCTCAGCGATGAGGAGCAGCAGAAGATTGAAGAGCGGCTAATGGTAGAGGACGACCTCTTTGAAGAGCTGGAAGTCTCAAAGGGCGAACTAATTGAGGAATTTTGTGCAAAAGAACTTGCTCAGAGTGAGCATCAGTGGTTCAAGCAGCATTATTTGGTCTCACCTGAGGGAAGACAAAGCCATGTCTTTGCTCTTGCTTTAGACTCCCTCAAAAGCTCAATTCCGGCACCGAAACGTCGAACTTGGTTTGAACGGTTTCAAGCTTTTCTGAAGACGCACCCTTTGGCGTTTGCTATCGCCACCTCAACCGCTTTAGTACTGGTAGTGGTCAGTCCGTTCATTTTTCGTTCGACACCGCAAACTTCTTACGCCATAAGTCTCAAAAACACGATCAGTAATCGCACTTCTGGCGATGCGCGATTCCCAACGGTTCCTCTTAGCCCGGACATCGGTGAGCTTAGAATCACTCTCCTTCTTCCCGAAGGGGTAATGCGCGGGACCGATTATCGTGTTGTACTTGATGATCGTTCTGAAACAAGAAGTCTGAAGGCTACATCTCACGATGAAAACTCTGTGTTAGTAGTAGTTCCCACCAAATCACTGCACGAAGGTCCTTATCTTTTTAACCTCTACGCGATTAAGGCCGACGGCACAGAACAACCGATCAATGGGGAATACCGGTTCGAATTAATTGACTCGTCTCGCTCTCGCTCGTCGCCAAAACCACAATAGAGCGGCGACCAATAGTAAAGAGCCGCTGACAATAGGTATCGTCGTGTGTGATGCGCCAATATGAGTTTCTGAAATCGGTTTGATGGCGTGGGGATATTCGCCTTGCAATGTAAAACCAGCCCAATAGTATGGCGACTGCCATCCTGGCTGCTGGCGAATACTATTTTGCGCTGCTCGTAAAGCCTCACCCGTCTTCATTCCGTGTTGCAGCATGTTGCTATAAAAAAGTTTCATCAACTCGGCCGTGGCTCTGTCATCCACTGCCCACAAACTTGCTACGACGCTGGAAGCGCCAGCCTGCATGAAGCCGCGAGGTAGACTCATGAGTCCTTCGCCCCGCACATTGTCACCGAGTGCGGTTTGGCACGCACTTAGCACTACCAGAAGCAGTGGCGCTCGCAATCCGTAGATCTCGCGTATTCCGACAAAGCCATTCAACTGCTGCTGATCACGATTGATTTGCGAGAGGACAAAGCCGGAATTCTCCGGATGGTTGGGAATAAAGAAACCATGCGTGACAACATGCAGGATTGTAAACTGCGATAGATCTGTGCTCAGAAACCGTTCGCGAGTAGCGTCGTATTCACTGACGATCAGGGAGTTCTCGCCAGCTACCTCTCGCAAGCTGTCTAACTCACGTTTGGCGTGGAAAAGTCGGTTCAGCGCAGATAGATCGAAAGCTCCTTCGTTAAGCTTTGCAGCACGCAAAGCTGAGCGCAAGCGTGCTGTTGCTATCACTTGTTCGTTATCGGCATGGTTGTTTACTTGGTAGTCTCCAGCAAACATGGGGTCGCCAAAGGCGGCCAGCACCCTGGGCGTGGGCTGACGGTGCATCGCTTCCTGCTGTAATTCTCCGAATATGGAAGCCGAGGGAGCATTGATGATCTCACTGTTGTCTATTAGTGGTTCTGATGGCGCGAGCAAAACCTGAAATGGAATGTAGTTGAGAATCCCATCGGGAACCACAATTATCCGGCGATTATTCAGGCACCCGGCGGCGGGCGATAAAATCATCTGTGACAACTCCTGAATTGCGCTCGACAATTCGTTGTTTGCACCGTTCATGGGAGGCGTCGACAACAACTTGTGAACGCGTCTCGCAAGTGTATCGATTTGTTCTTCATTTGGTAGCTCGTAACTTTCTATCTCAGAGCGCGTCACAGTCCATAGGTAACTCTTTTCGGAGCCAAGACTGAATTCCAACAGTACGGTGTGATCGTCTGTAACTACCTGTTGTTGAATCTTCGGCAGCTCCCAGGCCGTTGGTGAAAGGACCTGTTCGTAACTGGGATTACGCTTCCGGATCTCGTTGAGGACTTCGTCGTACTCCGCTTTCAATCGCTGCGATTCTGCTTCGAGACTCTTCAATTCCGCTGTTACGTACTTCTTGCCTAGCAACGTTATTTTGCTGGTCTCATTGCTATGCAGGTATCCCCGGAGTGTCATCTCTCGTTCCGCCAGTTTGGGATCGAGCCCAGGAAAGAGATTTGGTTGTGTCGCTCGTAACAGCTCGGTCAGAGAACGAGCCCGCGCCAACTCGCTCGTTTGAAACGCATCGATTTCGAGTGCTTCCGATCGTGATGCGAAGTACTTACGCATTTTGCAGTCAATATATTTCTCATAACGATCGTGTACTTTCGCTGAAAATGCCGCAGTCAGATCCGCGCTGATCGAGAACCGGCGCATCTTCTCGGTCATGTTGATGGATTGGCTCAAGTACTCTTCCGCTGTATCGACCGAGTTTTGCTCCAATTCTAGTGCGCCCAGCGCATAAAGGGTGGCTGACTCGTTGACTTGGTCCGAGAGCTCTCGAAAGCGCGCCAGTGCCCTTAAATAACGTTCCTTAGCAGCTTTGAAATTCCCTTGCGTTTGGTAAACCTGGCCCATGAGCGCAACGACGCGGGCTGCCTCCATGGGATTATTCGATCTGTTGAATTCTTCGTATGCCGCTTCGTAATGTTGGAGAGCGGCAGGGTAGTCATTTATCGCATAGTACGTCCGACCGAGGAAATCGTCGCTCAGGCCTGTGATCATCCAGTTTTCTATAGAAGCGGCTTCAGCGCGACTTGTGTTAAGCATTGCAAGCGCTTCGGAGTAATGGCCCAGAAAGAAGTGTGTTCGTCCAATGCCCCATTCAGTGCCGATCCTGTCGAGTGGATTGTTTGTCAGACTGTGATATTTGAGAGACTCACGATACTTCGTTAGTCCGGTTTCGGGGACTCCGCTCTCGATAAAAGCTTCAGCGAGACCGGCGGTTATCTGCCCCATCATGTAGGGCTCCGCCGCTTCATCGACAATCAACTGTTGAGCCTGAATGTAAAGGGATAAGGAAGCTTGCCAGATACCCTTGCGGTATTCAATGAATCCCAGATTTATCAGAGTCTCAGCGACTTGATGAGGTACGTTAAGCTCAGTCCAAAGCGCCTTGGCGGATTCATAACTCCGGGTGGAGTCGATCAGTTGGTACTGGATCATTTGAAACTCCCCCAGCACCATATAGCCACGCGCGATCCCCAGCTTCTGATTGGTTTGCTTCCAGAGGTCAAGTGCCTTTTGCGCAGTTTCGAGTGCCAAAGACAGCTCGCTTTGGCAATAGGGCAGGATGAGGAGTGCTTCGGCCTTTCCTTCAGTATAGGAATTCTGTTCGCTTAGACGGACGGCTCGTCGGAGCAGCGGCTTCGCGTCGGAATATTTGCTCGAGTTTTTATAGGCCCTGGCGAGCCCGTTAAATGTGTCGACAAGTACTTGGGTATTACGGGTTCCTCCAAGGATTCTGAGTGCCTCGCGATAGGTTGCAATGGCCTCATCCGGTCGACTCAATTGTAACTGAAAGCGACCAGCGCGATTCAACGCACGGGCCGCTTTCACTTTATCGCCGGCATCGCGTAACTGATTGCCGGCTGTCAGCAGCTCCTTTACTGCATTCTCTCGTGCGGCAACAGTTGAGACTCTGGCGTCCTCTTCATCCGTTATCGTCTTTGTGTCCTGCTGGGCTTGAATTCCGGCAGCAGCCAAGCCGAAAGAGAACGCCAGTAATAGTAGTGAGCGAAGCAACATGATGGCTCACTGTTGTGTGGTAGTCACAACAGCTCCGGATGGTCTAGGCCGAAGAGCGCCATTGGGTCTCCCATTTGGATCCTGAGAAGCTCTGGGGCTTCGTAAGAATTCCATGGGATAGTTCTTAACGCTGCAAGTGCATCCCGTGCCGTCGCCCAGCGGTGGACTGGATTTGACGGGTTCCAAAGCTTCGACGACACTAATACTTCGACTGACTATACCATTTCCGTTAGTGCTTAGGCTGGCAGTAGCGCCAGTTCCCGTTGCGGCCGTTATCCCATCTTCCTCCTCTCTGCTGTCACGCTGTGTTTGTCTAAAGTACTCCTCCAAAAAACTCAGCCACGAATCATCTCCGAGCGCCATAGTGAACTTATAGTTCCTATATCTTCCGATCATGTCGCCATCTGGAATCAGCGGGACATCATCAACAGGACGTGACCAGGGGAAGAAAACTGACAACCCGTGGGAGTACTGATACAGAGGCCCGAAGAAGTCTGATTGGAGAATGACGTTTTTAGGCGACTCGGCCAGCATCTCCTGGACTGCTTTGCAGGCAGTTCTCATATTGTTCTGAATCTGATCGGTTGGATCGCACTGGCGTTCGAGGCAAAGGCAGAAATCATAAAGGTCAGTATATGTTTCCTGCCAGTAGCTCTGCGCCTTCAAATGGGCCATGGTTATCAATTCCAGCCCCCGCCTGTGATTCATCCCTTCTTTGAGCGCCTTTGTTAAGTTCCGGATCGGCGTATTCAGTGCGTTTATCCTTTCCACATCCAGGCTGCACAAACAGAGATCAGCTGAGAGTCCCGAAAACATGAAATCGGTGCTGTTATGGAGAGACAACCGATGGAGTGATGTCACTAGATCATCAACGTCTACTTCAAGACCTTTCTCGATGGCCGTATCGATGGTATTCAGTGTCTTCTTTAGAAGTTGACGATAAGGCCAACTGGCAACAAAAGCGGTTCCTTCGGTAGCTAGCATATACCTGGCTGTGCCCTGAAGTTCGTAAGCCACTTCGATGGCGCTCATAGAACAGCTATGCAGGCCGACTAATTCGACCTCGCCTTGAAACATATTGGCACCTTTCCTGAACCATTGCAGGATCTCGCCGAGTTGTTTTAGCGTAATACCGCTTTCGGGTTGATTGTCGGGTAAAAACATATCGTTTCCCACCACTAGACCATGCCCAACAAGAAAAACCAGATAGTGTTTGGCCTGGTGGTTTTTCAAACCATTTATCAGGAATGTGCTCAGGGCCTCGGCCGCGTTGGCTGACCTCGACACACCCGGAATGCTGTCTTCTATCAAGTTGCGAACAAAAGGATCTTTCCCATCTCCGATTCTTGTACCTATCTCACCTTTTCCCTGAATTTCGGCTTTACGCCCTCGATTGATCTCAAAAGTCGTCGTTGCTACTCCTCTCTCATTCGGATCGTAGTGAAGCAAAACGGTCGTATTTGCTTGAAACCCGGCATCCTTGATGGCTTTGAGTTGTGCAGTCATGCTTGGAGATAGCTGTGGGTCACCGGCAAAAAAGATCATTATCGTCCATTCGTTGTCGGTCTTTACTTCCTGTGTGGCCTGTGCCTGCGCTGAAGACATGTCGGGATCCTCCTTTGGATCTAGTTGATTGTCAGTTTGGAAGAAGTCCGGGAGCCTTGCTCGTTTGACTCCTGAACTGGGGAGATTGTTCTGGGCAACAAGCTCTTGCGAAACCCGCCATCGCAAATCTTCTTGTTCGCCTATTATGAAAATAGCTAGCGAAATATTTCCTGAAATGTGAGCGATCCTATTCTGTGTGTAGATTGAAACCAGCTTGCCTCTATTACCATGTACCATTTGATAAGAGTCTCAACCCTGTTAGCCAAACGTTCCCCCAGGGCAAATTCGCATAATCTGTGGCAAATTTGAATGAGATTCAGGTACACTACCGAGGCCCCTCCTCTGAAGTTCAACCCCGGTATAAGGCGGTGATTTGTAATGAATGAGACCCAGCGACCGCGGAGTCCGCGAGTTCCTGTGGAGTTTGATTTAAATGTGGAGGGAACGGACGCTTCGGGCCAGTCTTTTTCGGCGAAGGCAAAGGCCGTTAAAATCAGCCGCGGCGGCGCAACGCTCCTTGTCGACGTTGATGTCGCGCTCGGTTCGCAGGTAAAGTTGGTGCCGCCGTTTGGTGGTAAACTCGATGCCGAAGTGAACGGCTCATGGATTGACGATATCGACGGCAACAGGCGCATCGGAGTCAAACTCCTCGATGCCAATGGATGGTTCGCAGAGTAGGGCCACAAAAAGGCACAAGAATAATTGAATGAAAGCCAAACGCTGGATCGTGCGCGAGCATGATGCCGAAAGGGCCGCCTCACTGGCACGCGTTCTGGGTGTCTCACCAATCCTGGCTGCTCTTCTCATAATCCGTGGCTACGCTGACGAGCGGGCCGCGCGCGTCTTCCTCTCGCCAACTTACGATCAACTGCACGAGCCTTATTCCATGCTCGGCATGAAGGACGCCGTCGCACGCCTGCAACGCGCGATCGAAACGCGCGAGCCAATCTTGATCTACGGCGATTACGACGTCGACGGAACAACCGGGACCGCCGTGTTGCTACGCGCGCTGAAACTACTCGGCGCAAACGCGGGCTTTCACATCCCACATCGGTTCACCGAAGGCTACGGCATTCAACAAGCCGCACTCGAAAAAGCGGTCGCTGACGGTTACAAACTCGTCGTCAGCATCGACTGCGGCATCCGCGCGCACGAGCCCCTCTACTGGGCGCGTGACCATGGCCTCGACGTCATCATCACCGATCACCATCTGCCCGACGAGAAGGAAGGCGCGCCGCCCGCGTTCGCGGTGCTCAATCCGAACCAGGCCGGCTGCCCGTATCCTGACAAGAACCTCGCGGGCGTCGGCGTCGCTTTCAAACTCGTACACGCGCTCTTCCGAGAACACGGCCGCGACGCTCAAGTTCCCGCATTTATGAAGGTTGTCGCGATCGGAACAGTCGCTGACGTCGCGAAGCTAACGGGCGAAAACCGCACGATCGTGGCGGTGGGACTGAAGGATCTGGCCCGCGTCGCTAATCCCGGTTTGCGCGCGTTGATCGACGTAGCCGGTTGCGGAGACGGCAAGGGCATGACAGCATACGATCTCGGCTTCCGGCTTGGGCCAAGGATCAACGCCGCTGGGCGCATGGATGCAGCCCGTGCGGTGGTCGAGCTCTTTGATACACGCGACTCCGACGAGGCGCGCCGTCTCGCGAATCATCTCGACGCGCGTAACGAGGAACGCAAGACGGTGCAACAGCAGATCATCGATCTCGCTGTCGCCGAGTTGAAAGATCCGAACGACTGTCACGTCGCGGTGATCGCCGGCGAGGGCTGGCATCGTGGCGTTATAGGGATAGCCGCCTCGAAGATTGCGGAACGCCTGAATCGACCGTGCGTGGTGTTGTCAGTCGATGGAGACATGGCCCACGGCTCGGGACGAAGCATCGAGGCGTATCATCTTCTGAACGGGTTGACTGAGTGTGCGGATCTGTTTGAGAAGTTTGGCGGCCACTCTCATGCCGCTGGGATAGCAATCAGGGCCGACCGGATCGAAGAGTTTCGAAGGCGTTTGAATGAGCATGCGGCGTCGCGTTTGACCCTGGAGGATCTGGAGCCGCAGGTCGATATCGATTTGGAACTCGCGCCCGAGACAGTGACGTTTGGTTTTGCGCGTGAGCTGGATGCGTTGGAGCCTTTCGGGGCGGGAAATCCGCGTCCGGTTTTCGTGACGAAGAATTTGCGTTGTTTGTCGGAGCCGACTGTAATTAAGGACCGGCATCTGAAATTGAGACTGGCGGGCCCGCAAAACCGGCCGTTAGAAGCGGTTTGGTGGAATTCTATTGAAGGGGAAACGCCGCAGTTGAACGGGAGCATCGAAGTCGCCTACACGCTGGAGACCAGTGCCTGGAATGGCGACTATCGGATGCAGTTGAATGTCGTGGATTTGAGGAAGACTTAGCCACGGATGAGTCGTCACAGATGCTCTTCTCTGTGCAACCTCTGTGTTCTCTGTGCCTCTGTGGTTGAAGATTGCTTAGGAAAAACAACCACAGAGAACACAGAGGTTGCACAGAGAAATCAGACTTGTCGGGCAAAGCCGATCAAACCATAAAAATTTATCTATGTTCATCTGTGTAATCTGTGGCTAAAAAACAATGCAGGAAGTAACTCGAAGAAGGGCGTTTGGGCTTGGGTTGCGCGCGAAGGTGCCGATGATTACGCGCCTCGTCGCGATCACGCTCCTCGTGTCAGGTATCACGATCGTTGCGATCTCTTATCTCAAGCTGCGGAATGTTGAGAAGTTTAAGGCGAAGTCGGAGAAGCCTGAGCTGTCGAAAGATGTGACGGGCGTGATTGAGGGTTACGAACAGCGCGTCACCAACAAAGACGGCCGGCTGTGGCTGCTCGTGAAAGCGTCGCGTGACGTTACTTATTCAGACGGTCATCACGAGCTTGAAAACATCAACATGGCCGTTTACCCGCCTGAAGGCGACACGCCCGATCAAATCTCCGCCGCACGCGCGATCTACCAGCGTGAGACCAACGTTCTTTACTTCAACGGCAACGTCAAGATCGATACAAAGGACAAGCTTAAGGTCGCGACCGAGGCGCTGCAGTTCGATCGAAACAGCGGTATCGCCCAGACGGATTCGCCAGTGTCGTTCGAGCGTGAGAACGTGTCAGGCAGTTCGACCGGCGCCGTCCTTGAGCAGAAGAGCAAAAAACTCGAGTTGAAGAAAGACGTGCAGTTGACTGTTGCCCCCAACGAGCAGATGAAATCGAGCTCGCGTTCACGCCCGGTTTCGATCAAAGCCGGGCACGGCACGTTCGACCAGCACTCGATGCAGCTAACGTTTACAGGCGGCGCCACTGTCGAACAGGACACGGACGTGCTCAGCGGCGATAACCTCATGGCGTTTCTCAACCAGCAGCGACGTCTTGAAAGAGCAGAGATCCGCGGCAACTCGTACTTGCGTGTCATCGATCCGGGCCGCGCGGCTGAAGTCCATTCGGTCAACATGGATTTCTTTTTGGACAAGGACCAGCGCCTCGAACGCGCTATCGCCAACAACGATGTTTCCGCGCGTACGCTCGAAGGCGATTCAGACGTTCAAATCAGCGGCAGCAGCTCGCTCGAAGTTTTGTTTCAGGCGAACAACGACAACAGCCTGTTGAAACAGATGAACGCGGGAAGTCGCTCGGTGATCACGATGAGCGCGCCGAAGTCGAAGGCCAACGATCCAAACGCGGCGAACAAGCGTCTGACTGCGAATGCAGTGAAGCTCACCTGGCGAATCAATGGCCGCGATCTGGAAAAGGCCGAAGCGAGTGGCGATGCTGAATTGTTTATCGAGCCGGTTGTCAGTAGCGCACGCGCCGAACGCAAGAAACTGAATGCGCCACAGTTTGATTGCGATTTCTTCGAGGCCGGAAATCTTGCGCGCACCTGCAAGGCGACCGGCGGCTCGAAGGCCACGCTCGATCCGATGCAGCCGGCAAAGGATCGAGGCACGCGTACGCTGACGTCGCAAAACATGACCACGGTTTTCTTGAAAGACACGCAGGACGTCGAACGTGTCGACGCGCAGGGCGACGGCAAGTTCAACGAAAACGATCGGAATGGTGTCGCCGCGAACGTGTCGTATACGGCCGCCGATCAAACTGTCAGACTGCGCGGCGGCGATCCAACCGTGTGGGACTCGCGCGGCCGCACGAAGGCAGTCGAGCTCGACTCCGATCTCGCAAACGACGTCTCATACGCGCGCGGCAAGACCACCACGACCTACTACAGCCAGGAACAGACCAACGGCGCCACGCCTTTCTCTAAGACGAAGAGCCCGGTGTACATCGCGAGCGAGCGCGGCGAGTTTAGACACGAGAGCGGCCAGGCGATCTATACAGGAAATGCGCGCGCGTGGCAGGACGACAACTACGTGCGCGGCGAAAAGCTCGTCATCTACATGAACGACAAGCGCATGGAAGCGAGTGGCAACGTCCAGACTACGATCTACAACGCGAAGAGTCGTGCCGATAATAAAAACACAGTCGTGCCTGTCTTTGCGTCTGCTGATTCGATGTTCTATTCAGATCCCGATCGCACGATTCATTATGAAGGGAATGTCGATATCAAGCAGGGCACGGATCGACTGACGAGCGGTGTCGCGGATGTTTATCTCCTGAAAGAATCGAACGAGATGGAGAAGACGATCGCGCAGCGAAACGTCGTGCTGACGCAGCCGAACAGGAAGGGAACCGGCGATTGGGTTGAATACACCTCTGCGAACGAAATCGCGATTCTGAAAGGCAATCCCGCGCGTGTTGAAGACGTCGAGCAGGGCACTTCGCAGGGTGGTCGTTTGACGCTCTCGGTCCGGGACGGTAAAGTCACCGCCGACGATGCACGTGGACCACTATCGCCGGGCCGCGTCCGATCAACCCACAAGATTCGAAAACCTTGAACGCCGATCACAGTTCGCTGCGCAGCGCACATCTCGTGAAACATTATGGACGCCGCCGTGTTGTCGATGATGTTAGTCTGCAAGTCGATAAAGGCGAGGTCGTCGGACTGCTCGGCGCGAATGGAGCAGGCAAGACCACCACGTTCTACATGATTGTCGGTCTCGAACGTCCGGATTCAGGCAGCGTTCTTCTCGGCGATCAGGATCTCACAAAACTTCCCATGTACCTGCGCGCCCGACTCGGCATCGGCTACCTGCCGCAGGAGCCGTCAGTGTTTCGCAAAATGACGACCGCGCAAAACATCCTCGCGGTGCTTGAAACTACCGGCTTGCGTCGCCGCGAACAACTGAAACGACTCGAAGAGCTGCTCGAAGAATTCGGCATCGCGCACGTGCGAAACACGCGTGGCGATGCCCTCTCAGGCGGCGAGCGCCGGCGCACTGAAATAGCAAGAGCTCTGGCAACTGAGCCGCAGTACATTCTGCTCGACGAGCCTTTCGCGGGGATCGATCCAAAAGCAGTGGATGATATTCAAAATGTAATACTCTACCTGCGAAATCGTGGTATTGGGATACTCGTTACCGATCACAACGTACGCGAAACACTTGGCGTAACGGACCGCGCGTATATAATGGCGGAGGGCAAAATCTTTCGCTCCGGACACCCACGCGAACTAACAGAAGACTCGGAAGTGCGCAGACTTTACCTGGGCGAAAAGTTTCGCATGTGATTGTTAACAGTTTTGTGTTTCCTGGGCCCGTTTGTGGCAGAGAATCTGCCACAGCGAACGCTGATCGGTTATAATCCTCCCGTGCGGCCACAACCGCAACAATCCGAAAAGACGAAGCAGTGTAAGGCAGTCTGATCTGAGGAATGTCTCTTAAGTTAACTACCAGTCTTTCCCAACGACTTGTGCTGACGCCGCAGTTGCGCCAGCGCATCGAGATGTTGCAAATGACGTCGCTCGAGCTGACCGATCTCATTCAGCAACAGTTGTTGGAGAATCCTGTACTCGAAGAAGTGCCGTCGCAGGAGGAGGTGCAGGAGATCGCCGAGAAGGTCCTCGATCATCTCGCCAGCTCCGACGCGAATTCATTTGAAGAGAGTGTTCCTGAACCCGGCAGTCCCGGAACGAATGGCTCCGGCGACGCAGAGGTTTTGTCGAGTCTGCCGGCAACCGAGGTTGATGGTGACGGCGCCGGCGAAGCAATCGCAACCACGGAACACGAAGAAAGCGTTTCCGACGACGGCGTCGCCGACGATTCACAGCGCGATGCTTTTGAAGAGATCGATTTCGGACGCGAGTTTCAGGACTATCTCGATCCCGGTTACAAGACACAGGAAATCGAATACAAAGAAGACGCTCCCACCTTCGAACAATTTCTGACACGCCCACCATCGCTGGCCGAACATCTCGAGTGGCAACTCAACATGACCACACTCGACAGTGACATTCGCGATGCTGCGGCCGCCGTGATTGGTAATCTCAACGCGGACGGACGTCTCGGCGCCACGAACGAAGAGATGGCCGCGATGGAGAAGGTCTCGGAAGAGATTGTCGAGCGTGCCCGACAGGAAGTGATGCGTCTCGATCCGGTCGGTTGCGGCGCCCGCGAAGTCAAAGAATGTTTGCTGGTCCAGCTCGAAGTGTTGGGTGAGAGCGACCGGCTGGCGGCGAAGTTGATCAGCGAACACTTTTCAGAGCTGCAACAACACAAGCTGCCGCACTTGTCGAAACAGATCGGCGTCGACGTCGAGACACTGCTCGAAGAGCTGCAGTTTATCCGCACGCTCGATCCGTATCCGGGCCGCCGTTATTCGTCGGACGAGCCGATACTGATCAGTCCGGAAATCTACATCGAGAAGCTCGACGAAAACGACGAGGACTACATAATCTACTTTGCTGACGACGGCAGCCCGCGTTTGCGCGTGAGCCAGCAGTATCAACAGATGCTCGGCCAGGGAGTCAGCAACGAGACGAAGAGTTTCATTCGCGAGAAGATGCGTTCAGCAGTCGACCTGCTGCGCAATATCGAGCACCGCCGGCAGACGATCTACAAAGTGGTCGAGTCGATAGTGGCACGCCAGAGAGAATTTTTGGACCACGGCGTCCAATTCATCAAGCCGATGATGTTGAAAGACATCGCGGAAGACATTGGCATGCACCTTTCGACTGTTTCGCGCGTGGTCAATCGCAAGTACGCGCACACGCCGCAGGGTGTCATCGAGCTGCGCCGGTTTTTCACCGAAGGCATGCT
>DASYFE010000058.1:0-27175 GCA_036498585.1 Pyrinomonadaceae bacterium
GAGAAACCACTGCCGTCGATGTCGCGCCTTCGCCTCAATCTTCTCCAAGGGCACGACGCGCCGCGCGGATAGTAGTGTTTGCTCGTCGTTGAAATGTGGCTCTACGTAATCCTTCATCGTTAACTCGGAAACGGTTTGCAATCACAAGGCCAGACGGAAAGCGACTTGTTTTGGGAAGATCAGGCGAGGAGAAGCACTAAAACCTTCCGATTTCGTGCACTAAATCAAGACCATTGCCGCAAAAAGGCACAAAATGCACAAAACTCTTTTTTGTGATTTCTGTGCCTTTTTGTGGCTAATTCTTTCTTGTGCCTTTTATGGCTAAGCGGCGATCGTCGAGAACTTCCACATTCTCTCGCACGCGCGTGTAGATGCCGTCAGCATCGAGGCCATACTTCGCCAGCAACAACTTCGCGTCGCCGTGGGTGATGAGGCGGTCCGGGATGCCCATGCGAACCACGCGAACCTGGTCTTGCAAACCGTTCTCTTCGAGCAGCTCCATCACCGCAGATCCGAAACCACCGGCCAGATACGCTTCTTCAACTGTGACGATCAATCGCTTCGTGCGCGCGAGCGCCAGCAGCAACGGCGTGTCGAGTGGTTTCACAAAGCGCGCATTCACAACCGTCGTCTCGATTCGATCTTTTGCGAGGCGGTCGGCCGCCGCGAGTGACGGGTGGACCATCGCGCCGTACGCAACGATCGCGACTTCACCACCATCGCGCAGTATCTCGCCTTTGCCGATTTCGAGTAGCTGCGGCTCGCGCTCAATGTCGGCGCCGACGCCGTTGCCGCGCGGATAACGCATCGCCACCGGTCCCGTGTGCTCCAGCATCGTAAACATCATGTCGCGCATCTCGCCTTCATCCTTCGGCGCCATCAAGACGATGTTTGGAATCGGACGCAGGTACGCGATGTCGAGCAGGCCGTGATGCGTTTGCCCGTCGCCGCCGGCGATACCGCCACGGTCGAGACAGAACTTCACGTTCAGATCCTGGATGCACACGTCGTGTATCACCTGATCGAAACCACGTTGTAGGAAAGTCGAGTAGATCGCGCAGACAGGTTTCAGTCCTTCGCACGACATACCGGCAGCAAACGTGACGCAGTGTTGCTCGGCGATACCGACGTCGAAAGAACGATCGGGAAACTTCTCGAGCGCGGTGCAAACGCCTGTGCCGTCAGGCATCGCGGCAGTCAGCGCCACGACTTTCGGATCCTTTTCCATCAGCTCGGCCAGCGTGTTGCCGAAGACTGTCGTATAGGTCGGTATCTTTGACGAGCTCTTGTGCGGTTTTCCGGTTTGAAGATCGAAGGGGCCGGTCGCGTGCCAGCGATAGTAATCGGGCTCGATCTGCGGAAAGCCTTTCCCCTTCGTCGTGAGGGCGTGGACGATCACTGGACCGTCTTTGACCTGTTTCGCTTCTTCAAACGCGGCGACGAGCGCGCGCGGATTGTGGCCGTCGACGTAGCCGATGTACTTGAAACCGAGCTCGTTGACGAGGGCGCCGGGCAGTACCGCGGCGGCGATCATGTCTTTCATCGTCTTCGCCGCCTGGTGCAGTCGCTCGCCGACTGAAGGAATCGCGAGCAGCTTCTCTTCAACTTCATCTTTGAAACGGTGATAGCCGTGCGCGCCGCGAATGCGGTTGAGATAACCGGTGAGCGCGCCGACTGCGGGCGCGATCGACATCTCGTTGTCGTTCAGTACGACGATCAGACGGCTCTTCAAGTGACCGGCCTGGTTGATCGCTTCCATCGCCATCCCACCCGCGAGTGAAGCATCGCCGATCAGCGCGACCACGTGATGATCTTCGCCCTTGTGGTCGCGCGCGATGGCCATGCCGAGCGCGGCGGAGAGTGACGTGGAAGCGTGTCCCGCTCCGAAGGTGTCGTACTCAGATTCGTCGCGGCGCAGAAAGCCGCTGATGCCGCCGTACTGTTTGATCGTCGGAAGCAAGTCGCGGCGGCCGGTGAGAATTTTGTGCGCGTAAGCCTGGTGGCCGACGTCCCAAACCAGTCGATCTTCGGGCGTATTGAATGCGTAATGCAGCGCTACGGCCAGCTCGACCGCTCCCAGTGACGCGCCGGTGTGGCCGCCTACACGCGACATCGTTTCGAGTATGTAATCGCGAATCTCGTCGGCGACGGTTCGAAGTTGATCTGGTGAAAAAGCGCGCAGGTCGGCTGGTGAGTTAATACTCTCGAGAACTGTCATCGTGGCCGCATTGTACTCCAATCAGTGGCATTGGCCGATTCACTTGGCGATATAAAGTACTCTGCTCAGTTCGGAGATGTCAAATTATTTTCGCCGCAACCGGAGCACGGCGATCTCAGGGCGGACGCCGAAGCGCAGCGGTAGACCAATCACGCCGGTGCCGGTCGAGACATAGAGTTGAGTCTCACCGCGTTGAAACAACCCGCGCGCGTATCTCAAATCCTGGGTGAATAAACTCGCGGGCGCGCCGAGAAACGGAAACTTCAGTTGTCCACCGTGCGTGTGGCCACTCAAGATGAGCGACACGTTATTCGTCTGGTCGAAGTCGAGCACCGTTGGTTGATGAGAGAGCAGGATCGTCGGCGCGTTTGTCTTCAACCCCGAGAACGCTCGCGCCCAGTCAGTCGCGTTCCAGGACCAATCGTCTATGCCGGATAACTGAAGCGAGTCAGACCGGCGCTGGAGCGTCGTGTGTGCATTGTTCAGCACAGCGATGTGATGACGTTGCAGCGCGCGTGTCGTGAGCTCGGGATCGGTGTAGTGATCGTGATTGCCGAGCACGGCCCAAACGCCCTCCGGCGCACTCAATGTTGCAAGTGCTTCGGCGCATGGCTCGATGTAACGACGGTACGTCGTGCTGTAGTCGCCAGTGAGCACGAACATGTCGGGCTTCGTCTGTTGCGCGAGATTGACCACGCGTCTGACTTCGCTGATCCCGAGGATGCGACTGTGATGAATGTCCGTGAGCTGCGTGATGCGGAAGCCTTCAAACGCTTGCGGCAGATCGCGGATAAAGATGTCTGTCTCAGACACCCAATAGTTGTAAGGTTCAATCAGCCGCGCATAGGCAGCGGTCGCTGAAACCGCAACGAGCGGCGCCGCCACCAGGGCACGCAGAACATCACGGCGCGTAAAGGAATCAGGCATGCGTGAGATTCTACTAAAAACATTAGGCCTTTCCTTGACAATCCGCGGCTCGCGACTAGAATTGGTCTTCGCCTGTTTGAGGCACGGAGATGTGGCCGAGTGGCTGAAGGCGGCGGTTTGCTAAACCGTTAAGGGTCAAAAGCCCTTCACAGGTTCGAATCCTGTCATCTCCGCCAGTTATATCCGCTCAGAATGTCTGTTCGCGTTCGCTTCGCACCATCACCCACGGGCTACTTGCACATTGGCGCCGCCCGTTCGGCCCTTTTCAATTGGCTCTACGCACGAAAAACCGGCGGCAAGTTTCTCCTTCGCATCGAAGACACGGATCTCCAGCGCTCAACTGAAGAATCAACCCGTTCGATCATCGAAGGACTCGAGTGGCTCGGTCTCGATTACGACGAAGATCTCGTCTTCCAGTCGGCAAACGCGCCCGCGCATCGCGCAGCCGCCAACCGCCTGCTTGAAGGAGGCAAGGCGTATCGTGACTTCACTCCGAAAGAGCAACGGGCAGAGCTGTCAGTGAAAGAAGACATCGCTGAGCGCGCGCGCGCCAACACAGACCAGCGCAGCAATCCGTATCGCGATCTGCCGAAAGAAGAATCCGACCGACGCGCCGCCGCGGGCGAGCCCTTTGCCGTGCGTTTGAAAGTTTCGCCCGAAGGTCAAACTAAATTCGATGACATCGTCTACGGTCCGCAGGAGCGCAGTCATTCGGAGATCGAGGATCTCGTGCTACTGCGTTCCGATGGTCATCCGCTCTACAACCTGTCAGTCGTGATCGACGACATCGCGATGGGCATCACGCACGTGATTCGCGGCCAGGACCATCTCACCAACACACATAAGCAGATCCTGCTTTACGAAGCGCTCGGGGCGACTGTGCCGCGGTTTGCGCACCTGCCGCTGATACTCGCGCCGAACAAAGGCAAGCTCTCGAAACGCAAACACGGCGAGGTCGTTTCGCTCACGACTTATCGCGATCGCGGTTTTGTGCCGGCGGCTTTTCGCAACTTTCTCGCGCTTCTTGGCTGGGCGCCGCCAGAAGGAAAAGAGGTGCTGAGCAAAGAGGAACTCGTCGAGTATTTCTCGCTCGAAGGCATCGGTCGCGCGAATGCCATTTTCAACTTCCAGGAAAACGATCCGCGCCGCTGGACCGACGACAAGGCGCTGTGGATGAACGCGGAATACATTCGCACGATGCCGCTCGACGAGCTGTTGCCGATGGTGAAAACTGAGTTGCGTGCGAACAAGCTCTGGCGCGAAGAGTATGATGACGACGATAGTGAATGGTTTCGCAAGACTGTCGATCTGATTCGCCAGCGTTATTTCACGTTGAAAGATTTTTCGCAGCAGGGCCGTGCGTACTTTTCTGACGATTTCGACTTCGACGAGGCGGCAGTCAACAAGAACCTGCGCAAAGAGCCGCGCTTGCGAGAGCTGCTGAGCGGTCTTGCCGACAAGATGGAAAGTGTCGAGCCGTTCAACATCGAGACAGCGGAAGCAGCGTTGCGGGCGTTTGCTGACGAAACTGGCGTGAAAGCTGGGTTGCTGATAAACGGAGCACGCACGATGCTCACGGGACAGGCTGTTGGACCGTCGATGTTCGAGATCTTCGAGCGCATAGGCCGCGACGCGTCGGTGCAGAGACTAAGAAGTGGCATACCCTGGTAATGATCAGTAGAGGAGTTAATTGATGCTTAAAGCGTTGGCTTTGATCCTTCTGACGTGCGGAGTTGTTCTCGGTCAAAACAGCAACTCATCAACCACAACCGAGCGGCCGCAAAAGACAAACACGAACCGAGCGCAAACACCACCTGCTCCGCCAAAGAAGGCGCCCGCACCGGCATCAACAGCATCAACAGCCCAGGAGCCCGGCTCCGAAGGCGTGCTCGCAGCATTCAACACCCTCCTCGACGGCATCAGGCACGCAAGCGTCAACGAGGTCATGAGCGCTTACTGGAACAACCCGCGACTCAATCTCTTCAACTACAACGGCTCCGTTACAAAGGGCTGGGAACAGGTCAAGAAGAATCGCGAGAGCTCGTATCCCGAGATCAAAGACGTGAAGCTCGAGGTGCGCGACGTATCAGTGACGATGCTGGGAACTACCGGCGCGATGGTTACGTGCCAATGGAAGCAGTCGCAAACTTACAAAGGCGCGCCGGAGACTGTTTCGGGGCGGATGACGCTCGTGTTCAAACGCATCGGCAACGCCTGGAAAGCGATTCACCTTCACTCATCGACCGACACGCCAAACCCCGCGGTGATACCGCCTTCAGAACAACCCGTCGCATCGCCGACACCCGAGTAAGTCTTAGACAGGATTTACAAGATTGTTCAAGATAAACATGTAAATCATGGAAAATCTTGTAAATCCTGTCTAAAGACGGTCGCTAGACCAGCGGCGCCTAAAATAATCAAGAACGGAAACAACTCAACCGTATATCGCGGCTCAGGGTTTTCTAAGGTCGCAAAAAATCCGAGCCGCAAAAAGATCATCAGCGCAGCAAGCAACAACCATTTTCTATCCCCCGAGCGCCACAACAACCATCCGCCGATCACACCCAACAGCGTATAAATACCCGTCAAGCCGGCGAACAGCGGCAGCCAGTATTGCTGGTGAATATCGTGATCGAGATCTTCTAGCGGCAAGAGCTCGCCATTGAACGGGTAGTACTGCGAGTGTGTGTCAAACCAAAGCGTCATCGCACGCTTCAACGGCAACACCACGTAGTAACGCAGTCGTGAATGCGCGACTCGCTCCTGCCCGATCTGGGCGAAGCCGGCATCGATGTCAGGCGTCATTTCGACGTTAGCGTCTGCCGGTTCGGGATGTTCCTCCGGCTCCGGCTCTTCTTCCTGCTCATCCCCTTCATCACCGGACGAATCATCGCCCTGATCATCATCAGCGGATTGTTGTTCGTCAGCCTCCTCGCCGTCGGGATGATTGTATTTCTCAAACAGCGCGGCAACGCGGTCGCGTTCTTCCTTCGAGTCGAACGCGCGCGCGGGAAAATCCTCGACGTGGATCTGTCGCGTGTCCATCGCCCACAGAGCTGGTGCGACGTATCGTTGGTCGTCTAGCCACGTCCGCACCCACAGCAGATAACCGCGCGGGACAAACTCGCCCGGCATCTCCGCATGGGCAGGCGAGAGCGGCTGAAACACGTGGAACAGGCGCCGATTGCGAATGGTCCACGGAACGAGCACGAGACAGAAAGCTATTGAGAAGATAGCGGCGTACAGAGTCGCTTCACGAAACTTCCTAAAACCTGAAAGTGCTGGAAGCATCAACGTGAGGCCGATCGCTGCGGCAAAGAGACCGCTGTCCGGACGAAAAAAGACTGCGATGCCCGCGAGCAAACCAGTTACGATCCACCAGGCAAGCACACGTCTCCGCACCGTCGCCTTGAACGCAAATGTCGCGGTGAGCACCATCGCGACGGCGAGAAAGTTTGTCGGCACCTCGGTGAGGATGGTCGCGACGTAAATCGCGGTGAACGGGCACACTGCAGCAAGCCCAAGCGCAATCACCGCCGCCCAGCGTTTTCGTGACCACTCAAAAACTACCCAGGCTATGAGCAGGCACGTGATGGTATCCAACACAGCCTGCGCCACGCGCACGGCCGTGTTGTTGCCATGACCAAACACCGCATAGATCGCTGCGACGAAGAGCGGATAACCCGGAAGTCTTATGAGCGTCGGCGTGTAAGGCGCCTGACTCTCGATCGAGTAGACATGCTGTTCGAGCATGTTGCGCGCGATCTGTGAATACACGCGTCCATCATCCGGCTCGTCATTGGGAAGACGTAGAGCGATGAACAGACGAAAGCTGAGCGCGATGACGATTAATAAAGCGTAGATTGACCAGCGGGCCTTGGTAGACATGTCAGTTGTAGAACAAGATTTACAAGATTTTTCAAGGATTAACATGTAAATCTTGAAAGCATGTTGTTAATTCTGTCTAACGGCTTACGGCCCAGCCTCGGCCGTCGCCTTCCTTTCGAGCTTGCCCCACCCAACAACCGGCCCACGAATCGCCATCGCCACTGACTTAATCATCACGTAGTACATAACCTGCCGGTAACAAAACCGCTGCAGGAACAACCACCACAACAAACTCCAACGCTCGCGTCGCTCCAGCAAGAACGCAAACCACGCCGACACCCAATCGATCGCGAGAAACAACGCGTAGTAAAGAATCACCTGCTGCAAGTTTGTCGACGAGTATTCAGGCCCTTGTTGCCAGCGATCGATCGCGCTCGACACCAGCACGTAGATCAACATCAAATCCATCACCGGCGAGATCAACGGAAACAGGATCTGAAAGATCCAAACGTTCGGCATCGCGACAAACCCGAGCGCGCCATATCGCGGACGCAACAGCGCATCGCGGTGCTTCCACATGCACTGCAACGTCCCGTACGCCCAGCGAAACCGCTGCTTCGCAAGCGAGCGAAGATCGTGCGGCGCTTCAGTCCACGCGAGCGCCGTCTCTTCATAACCAATCGTGTAACCCAGCCGCCTGATCCGCAGCGTCAGGTCCTGATCTTCAGCCAGCGTGTCTGACGGAAAGCCACCAGCTTCGATCAGCAGATCCCTGCGCCACGCACCGACAGCGCCAGGCACGACCGTGATGCAGTTCAAACTCGCAAACGCGCGGCGGTCCATGTTCTGCGCGGTGATGTATTCGAGCGCCTGCCAGCGCGTGACGAGATTCACGCGATTGCCAACCTTTGCATTCCCCGCAATCGCTCCGAGGTGTTTGTCGTAAAACCTGTGCGCAAGCGCGCCAACTGTTTGCGGTGCGAACAACGTGTCAGCATCGAGCGCGATGACGATCTCGCCGCGCGCGTATCGCAGGCCGGTGTTGAGCGCCCCCGCCTTGCCCGCATTCGCAACTGTGAACAATCGCACACGCCCTTCGCCGGCGAATTTCTCAGCAACGACTTTGCTCGTGGCGTCCTGAGAGCCGTCGTCCACGACGATGATCTCGTAAGCGGAATAATCAGAAGCAAGCAGGCTGCGAATCGTGTTCTCGATTACGAGCTGTTCGTTGAACGCGGGCACGATGATCGAAACGAACGGTGCGTAATCGCTGCCGGCGTGAATGCGCTCGCGTCGATACGATCTGAACCACTGTGCAACTGCAAGCGAGCCGATAAAAATCAATCGTGCGAGACCAAGCAGAATTCCGATCAAAAAGATCCACTGCAACAACCAACTTCCCGTCGACAAACAGAAAAACGCAATCGCATCGGCGCGCGTGAAAACGCGCTGGTTCGGCGGAATCACCGGCATCACCTGATCGCGTGAGAATCCGCCGAGCTCCGACACCGGAACAAACTGAAACCCGCGCGCTTTCAACTCGTGAATCAAACGCGGCAACGCTTCCACTGTCGCTGAACGATCGCCACCCGAGTCGTGCAACAGGATACATTCGCCGCGTGTTTCGGGATTCGTATCACTCGCGCGGTCGATTGTGCGTTGGACGATCTGATCCGCTGTGACTGGCAGTTGCCAGTCGTCCGGATCGATACGCACACCGACCATGATGTAACCAAGGTTCTGCGCGACGAGCGCGGGCTCGACTTCCTGCGGCTTATCTGCTTCCGCGTCACCGAAATACGGCGGACGAAACAGCACGGTGGATCGTCCGGTTACCGACTCGATCAGCCGCTGCGTCGCGTTCAATTCGAGCTCAGTCAACGACAACGGAATTTCGCCGAGGTTCGGATGCGTGAACGAGTGGTTACCGATCTCGTGGCCCTCGTCAACGATCCGCCGCATGAGATCCGGATACGCCTGTCCGTTCTTGCCGATGATGAAGAACGTTGCGGGAACGTTTTCACGTTTGAGGATGTTGAGAATCGCGGGCGTCCAGCGTGGATCGGGACCATCGTCAAACGTCAGCGCGAGCATGCCGGGACGATCGCCTGTTCGTTGCACGACGTACGACGACGGCAACGCAGTGAATTTTTCCGAGTTGATAAAGCCGCTCGCATCAGCCGCGAGATCGCGGCCGCCCTTCTGCGGCCGCGACATCACTTTCAACAGCTCGCCATTGCCTTCGAAGTCGACCTGGTAACCGTAGTTGATCGTCCGCAGTGCGTCAGGCGAGCTGTTCTGCGTGCCAAGGAAAGACCACACTGACGGGTCTTCAGATCCGAGACGCCAGATTGCGAAACCCGCAGGCTTGTAACCGCTCGCCGCTCGCATCTGGTTGTAAGCCGTGACGCCGTCGAGAAACCAGACTTTGTGATGCGACTGATCCTCCTCGTCGTATTCGAAGTAAGGATTGCGCGAAGCGGAATCGAAAGCCGGATCCGCGCTCGATTCGCGCGCGTTGATCAGCGCTTCCTGAAATGTGACTTCGTCGGCGGTATTCGACGCATCGCTCCAGTTGTAGCCATAGTTGCCGAGCGCAATGATCGTCTTCGCGGAGTCGAGGTCGTGCATGCGCTTGATGAGGTTCTGTTCGAACCAGTCCTGCGCTGCGACCGGGCCCGCGTCGCTGCCGGCCCAGTGCTGATCGTAGGCCATCAGCATCAGGTAATCGGTCGCGGCGGAGTAAGCTTTGTAGTTCCAATCCGGGTTGTCGAATGGCACAGCCTGCACAACTAACAGACCCTTCGCGGCAAACGTCGTGTGCAGCTCCTGCATGAACGTGAGCAGGTTTGCTTGCGCGGATGCGGGCGGCTCTTCGAAGTCGACACAGATGCCGGCAAACTTGTTGTCCTGCACGAATGAAGTGAGCACGTTGATGAGTTGTTGCCGGTGTGGCTCGTCGGCAATGGTGCGGGCGAGCAGGTCGCTTTGCCACTTCTCGTTGTAGACGTTCTGCACCATCGGCAGAATGCGAACTTCCGGTCGCGTGACGCGAATCCAGTTGAGTGCGGGAATGTCAACGTCGATCGCGAGCGGATTCGAGCCATCGTCTTGCAAGTGCGACCACTCTGCTACGACCCAATCAAGATGATCGAGATTTCGTTTGAGTGATTCGTAGCTCGACTCGTCCCAGTTGATATAGAAGCCGACTGATAGCGGGCGCGTTGTGGGAACAACGGGCGCGGGGACAGCCGGCGGCGCGGGAACGACGGGAATGCGCGAGCGGCGCTTGCCCGGGACGACGTATTTGGTCGTGGCGAGTGCGTGTTGCAGCTCAACCTGCGCTCGTTTTGCTTTTTGTTCGCTCGGGTTCGCGGGAAGAGTTGGCGGCTTCGGTTTCAGGTCTGTCGTGCGCGGCAGGTTTGGGATCGGTCGCAGGTTAAAGCTCGGCAGGACCGGATTCGCAAACACGCTGACAATGAAAACGATTGCGAGCGCTGTAACGAGAACTGAAAGTGCGAGCCATACACGACGCACGCGCCGCCAGCGACGGCCTTGGGGGTCATGAAAGACGGGAGATTCTGAGGTTGACAAGTCTGACCTCTCGGCAAGAGCTTGCCACAAAAATTCGTGAGCCACTAGCGAAGGTAAACACGAGTGGCCCCCTTTAATCTTTCAATCTTTTGCGACTTTCTAGGATTCAACTGTAGGGGTGGCCCTCCGTGGCCACCCGTCTGATGAATTCGATCGCGGGTGGCCACGGAGGGCCACCCCTACGGTTGAATCCTGGTGGAGAGAGAAAAAGCCGTCCACGACTATACGCCGTGGACGGCTTCGGTGAACTGTTGGGATTGGCCTGATGGCTACTGTGTGCTTCCGAAAAGGAGGAGCACTATGCAGTGAGACTTCGGAACCAGAATCCTAACGGTTTATCTGGTTCAGAGGTCAGGCCGCAGCCACCTCACTGTGATAAGAACTCATAAATTTTAGAATCACCTCCTTTCCAGTGTTGCGAGTGATGATAAAACACGAGAGCGCGAGCGTCAACCAGTAATTTTAGCTAATTAATTGTCCTCGAACGTACACGCTCGATGGATGTTCGATACCGAAGAAGTAAGCGAGCTCGCGGTAGTCATCGCAGTCGTGAATCACGAAGTCAGCGATCTTCCCGGCTTCGAGTGATCCGAGTTGCGCGCCGCGATTCAAACTGTACGCAGCATTGATCGTCACGGCTGTGATTCCTTCAGCGGGCGTCATCTTCATGTGTGTTGACGCGAGCGAGAGGATCATCGGAATCGAAGGTGTCGGTGAAGATCCTGGATTGAAGTCAGTCGCAAGCACGATAGCGAGATCGGCTTCGATCATCTCGCGCGCCGCCGGATAGCGTGTCGATCCAAGCGCGTAGACCGAGCCCGGTAACAACACCGGCTGCACACCCGCTTCCTTCAACGCCGCAATTCCCGCGGCGTCTGTGTGCTCGAGATGATCGGCAGTCACTGTTCCCAATTCTGCCGCCAGTTTTGCGCCACCTGAAAGCGACAACTGATCTGCATGTATTCGCAAACCCATTCCGTGACAACGCGCTGCAGAAAGAATTTTCCAGGCTTCGTCTGTAGTGAAAACTTTCTGCTCGCAGAACACATCGCAAAACTCCGCGAGCTTCTCGTTCGCAACGGCCGGCACCATCTCATCAATGATCAGCGAAACGTACTCGTCGCGCCGCGATCGATATTCGGCAGGTATGCTGTGCGCGCCAAGGAACGTCGGCACGTAACGCAAAGAGGTTTCGCTGCCGAGACGTTTGATGACGCGCAGGATCTTGAGCTCATCTTCGAGCGACAATCCATACCCGGACTTCGCCTCGATCGTCGTCGTACCTGAGCGGAGGAACCAGTCGCTGTAAGTCCAGCACTCATACGTCAACACTTCCTCATACATCGCCCTCGTCGCGTTAACGGTCGATTGAATCCCACCACCACGCGCCGCAATCTCCTCGTACGTCGCGCCTTTGCTGCGCTCTTCAAACTCACTGACGCGCGTGCCGCCGAAGACCGGATGCGTGTGCGCATCGACAAAGCCCGGCAACACAATCTTGCCAAGCGCATCTACGACTTCCGTCTCGCTGTCGATCAACAGCTCGATCTCGTCTCGACTGCCAACGCTCTCAATCATCCCATCACGAACAAACATCCCGCCGTTCGGAAATAGCCCGAGCTCGCATAGCTCCGGACCGACGCGCGGGCGCGCCGGCCCAGCCAGCGTCACGAGCTGCGAACAGTTAATAACCGCTAACGTCTTACTTTTTTGTTCTGATGACATAGAGCGCAACGCCGACCACATTCGCCATCACGACAGTAACGATGACCTTCAAACCAAACGATCGCAGGTCTTCCACATTCGTAATCGGTACGATCGAGTAACGGATGTAGATCAGAGTGACGATAAATCCGGACGCGCACGCGATCTTCAGCCACCACGGAGATTTGACGCCCAGCGCCTTCATTCCAAATAGCGGAATGGCAAACAGGACCAGGTACGTCAGCGCATAGAAAACTCCTCCGGCATTGTCGATCAATTGAAACGCCTCATGCGCGTGTACGCCACTCAAGCTGATCGCGCCGATCACCAACGTCACTATTCCCACAAACAAAATCGAGTTGATTGGCGTCTTGTATTTCGCGTGCAATCGGCTAAACCATGCCGGCAGCAGCCGATCCCAGCCCGCCACCATCGGCAGACGAGTGTTGCCGACGAAATAGAGACTCATCAGGGCTATCGTGCGAACGGCGATGCCGAGAATCGCAATCGAACCGACTGCGCCAACCCAACCCAGCGAACCAAACCCGATCGAAAGCACTTGGGGAATCGGTCCAATCACATCGATGCGATCGCGCGGAATAAATGCGACCACTGAGCTCGTGCCGAGGATGAACATGAGCGCGATTATCGGCGCTGAGATCACTACCGACCGCGCGATGTTCCTTGCCGGTGAACGTGTTTCACCCGCGGCAATCGCGATGTATTCGAAGCCTGTCAACGCGCCGAGTGCGAGCTTGCTGCCGACGTTGACGTTGTACTCAGAAAAGGTTGGAAGCTGGACCGTAAACGGTTCGTACGGACCGCCGAGTGCGCGAGATAGGGCGAAAAGCGGCAGCAAGATCAACACTGCAAATGTGATCATGTGCACGATGCCGCCGACATTGTGGACCCACTTGCCAAGCGCCAGGCCGCGTGTCGCAGCGACTACCATCGCTGTCACGAGGACAAAGCTGATCAGCATGATCATTGCCCTGCTGTCTCTAATCCATGCTGCCGGTGGTCCCACCGCGTAGGAAAGGTTTGTGGTCACAACGAGGCCGGTACCTGCAAGAATCGTGATGGCGAAGACCCAGAGGTTCCACCCGACCATAAAAGCGACGAAATCGTTGAACGCCAGCTTGGACCATTGATACAGGCCGCCTTCGTATGGCATCAGACGATTGAGATAGATCACGGCGACTGCGAGCGGCACGTAAAACGTGATGATAGCGAGGATCCAGAATGCGCTTTGCTGGCTGCCTAACCGCGCCGCCCAGCCCACCCAGAATGTTCCGACCACGAAAACAACCTGCGTCAGAACGAGGTCAAATAGTCCGAGCTCTTTTTTGAAGACTGCACTGCGAGCCTCAACATCACGCTCGAGCTCGGAGACGGTCGGCGAGGTAGTGTTGGTTTCAGTGTCCATCGAGACTTTGAATTAAGCTTTTTAGACAGGATTTACAAGATTTCGCAAGATGATCATGAAAATCCTGTTTCATCTTGTAAATCCTGTAAACCATTGGACCACATCTGTACGCATTTCGGGAACGATTTCATGCGTCGCGTCATAAGACCGAAAGGTAACTGAGCGAGCGCGTGTCTTAAGTTGTCGCTCGTAATCGCGCACGCGTTCGGGTGTATAGAATTCGTCGCGTCGGCCGGTGAGATGTAGCACGTCGATGTCTGCCTCGCGATATGTCGGACTCGTTTCCCAGTCGCCGGGAATACCGCCACAGATCCCCACAACTCCGCGCAAACGATCGGGGTGCGTGAAAGCGAAGCGATAATTAAGCGCGCACGACTGCGAGAAGCCGAGGAGATAAACACGTGAAGGATCGGCGACCCCCTCGTCGCTCAAGGTTTCAATCAAATCAATCAGTGCGCGATGATGTAGCGCGACCGATTCCTCGGTGCGAAAGTTTGTTAACCAGCCGAAACCGAAGCGCATTGGACCACCAGCCTCGCGCGGTTCTCTCATGTGCTGGTGAAACCCCTGCAGCGATACAATCGCGAATTGCTCAGGCGCCATCAGCTCCGCTTCGCGCATCATGTAGCGCTTGTTCGCGCCGTAGCCGTGCAGCGCAATCAGCAGCGGCGCCGGTGAGCTATTGCCGGGTCGCAGATCGTAATAGAGGTTGATGCGCGCTTCCAGAATCCGATCGACTTGGGTCATATCATTATCCACAGATTACGCAGATTACACCGATTTAAGGTAGGATGACTCAAACTTTTCTTAACGAGGTGCAGTGATGAAATTTCCGGGTGGATTTAACATCGAACAGATGATGAAGCAAGCGCAGTCGATGCAGCAAAAGATGCAGAAGGAGATGGACGAGCTGCTCGTGGATGCTTCAGCGGGGGGCGGCGTCGTAACCGTGCAGATGAAAGGCAATCATGAAATCGTAGGGCTCAAAATCGATCCGGAAGCGGTCAAGGACGGCGACGTCGAGATGCTCCAGGACATGATCCTCGCGGCGATTAACGAAGCGAACCGGAAAGTTGATGAAGCGATGAAGGGCAAGCTGGGCGGCATGTTACCGCCGGGTTTGGGCGGCTTGTTTGGCTAATTGATCAGCGATGTTGGAATACGCCGAACCAGTCACGAAGTTGATCGACGAACTGAAGCGCCTGCCGAGCATTGGCCACAAGTCAGCGCAGCGGCTGGCGTTTCATATCATGCGCGCGCCGGAAGCAGATCTCGAGCGGCTAATCGCGGCGCTGCGTGAAGTGAAACAGAAGATCATTCTTTGCTCGATCTGCAATAACCTGACTGAAGTTGATCCGTGCCGGTTTTGTGCGTCGCCGACGCGCGATCATTCAGTGATCTGTGTGGTCGAAGAGCCGCACAGTCTCGTGGCCGTGGAGAAGACGCGGAGCTTCAAAGGCGTCTATCACGTACTGCACGGAAGTCTCTCACCGATTCGCCACATTGGCCCAAGCGAGCTCCAGTTAGAGAATCTCCTGCCGCGCTTGAAACCTGAAAACAATGATGGCGTGGCTGTTCGAGAGGTAATACTCGCCACGAACCCCACTACGGAAGGCGAAGCCACCGCGAACTACATCAGTCGTCTATTGAAACCTCTGGGGCTGAGAGTGACGCGAATCGCGATGGGAATGCCGGTCGGAAGCGACCTCGAATATGTTGACGAGGTCACGATGGATAAGGCGCTCGCCAACCGGCATGAGATCTAGCCACAGATAACACAGATCGGCTTTGCCCGAAAAGTCTGATTTCTCTGTGGTTAAAAGCGTACGTGTTCAGGCGTGACGCCTTCTTTACACTCCGTACAATCCTCATCGCTCTCGTACATATTCACATCGAAATCGATCAACGACTTGATCGGCCCGCCCTCGACTTCATCCGGGGCCGTGACGAAACGCACGATCGCGCCGCAGCCGATGATCCTCGCACCGAGTGACTTCACGAGCTTAATTGTCTCTTCGATCGCGTGACCACTGCGAATGATGTCGTCAACGATGATGCACGGATTAACTTCGCCCTGATTCACATACTGCCGAAACTGGCGCTCGCCCTGCTCCTGCTCAGCCCAGTAAATCTGTTCGGCGTTGAGCGCGTCGCGTACACCAAACGCGACCGGAATACCGCCCGAGCTCGGACTGATAATCGAGACTTTCGGCAACTGGCTCGAGATGTCCTTCTCAAGTCGAAACTTGCGGCTCAGCGCGACGGCCAGCACGCGCGCCGTGTCGTAATAGCGAAAGGCGAGTGGCATCTGAAAATACTGTGGCGAGTGCTTGCCGTTCGGGTAAATGAAGTGGCCCTCGCGAAACGCTCCGGTGCGCTTCAGAATCTGCATTACAGCATCTTGGGAAGGAATCAGCTCGACCATGCGGTTCTCCTGTTTGTGGCTGGCGGTTTTCGGTGCGCAGCATACATCAATTCACCCCGTTTTCGCAGCACGATCGATGTAACTTCGCTGGTCGCGCGGTAAACCTTCCGGTAAAGCGTCGATCGCGAACCACTCCGCGCGCTCCACTTCGATCGTCTGCGATTCAACGTGAGCATTCGCCCGCGCGCGAAACAACACTTCGACCTGCTTCGGTTTTTTGAAAGATCGCACCGCGAGTATTTTCACGTCGTCAACTTCCAATCCGATCTCTTCGCGCAGCTCGCGTCGCAGTGCGTCGATCGGCTGTTCGCCAGTTTCCATGAAACCGCCTGGCAGACCCCAGCCACTGCCCGCGCGGAAGCGATGCTTCAAAAGCAGCACTTCGCGGTGGTCGTTGAAGATCACTGCGCCGGCCGTGACGGTGAAGCGCGCGTGCGCGAGACGCATTGTCCAGCGACGCATTCGTGACGGGAGTCTTCGCCAGACGCGGCTGATGAGATTCTGAAAGTTACCCACAGGCAAACACTAATAACACGGATTTCGTGTACAATGCGCTCCGTCATGGCAGCCACTGAAACCGTCGCCGTCCCCAAGCGAATCACGAACGCACAGACCGTCTGCAATGAGAAGAACGAAAAGGGAAAACTCTGCAACGGTCACCTGAAGCAGTTGCGAACCGCCGGCGAAGCCGCCGAGATTCACCTGCGCGGTGACGACGTGCTGTTCAAGTGCCAAACGTGCGGCACGCTTTACATGGGGCCGCCGTTGGGCCACGTGCGCGATCCGCACAAGCAGCACCGGTTTGTTGAAGCCGAGTTGCAGGCGCTGTTACAGGCGGCAGGCGGAACGTTGCCGGTGATCAAGAGGGATGAGGCGCGCGGCGTTTACGTGATGCTCGAGACTGAGGTCAGCTCTCATGCGCCTGCGAAGCCTGCGCCTGCGAAAGCCGCGGCTCCAGCAGCAGCCGCGCCAAAAGTCGCAGCACCAAAACCCGCCGCGCCAGCGAAACCGGCTGGAGCACACAAACTCGGCGAGAATCCGAATCGGCAACTGTTCAAGCGCACGACGTATGCTGGTTATAAAGATACAGGGCCAGTTGCGGGTGAGACTTTCGAAGAGAAGGTGGCGCGGTTGAAGGCGTTGTCGGCTGCGGCGAAGCAACGTGCTGAGGAAGGTGGAGAAGCGCCGTCGGCGGCTGAGGTGACGGAGGTACTGACATCACTCGCGCCCGATCAGGAAATTCCGCCGCACACACCTCCACCGGAAGCTGCTCCTGCTCCTGCTGCTCACAAACCAACAGGCGATGCTGATCGCAGTCTATTCAAAAGATCAACTTACTGCGGCGTTGTCGATACAGGTCCAGTCCCCGGCGAATCTTTCGAACAAAAAATCGCCCGCCTTGCGGCGTTGTCGGCTGCAGCCAAGCAGCGCTCCGAAGGCGGCTAAAATGTTTCCGTAACGGTCAGGCCCTGAGTGGCGACTTTCCAGTCGAGCACTTCCACACCTTCTTCCGCAGCTAGTGCAGCTTCGACATCCGCGCGACGCCCGGATTTGCACAAGAACGCGATACATCCGCCGCCACCCGCGCCACACACCTTCGCCGCTTCCGCACCGTTTGCGAGCGCCTTTTCAACGAGCATGTCCATCTGCGGCGTCGTGATCGTCGGCGCGAGACGTTTCCGAACGGGATAAGCCTTCTTCATCACGTCAGTAACCCGATCCCAATCGTCAGCCACTAACGCGTCTCGCAGATTGCGCGCGGAGTCGCGAATCGCGTCAAACAATTCGAACAACTCCGGATCGCCGTCGATGTGTCGCTTATAAATCTCCCAGTTATTAATCCCGGATAGCCGCGGCTCGCCCGTGTAGCAAATCGCGATTCGCTTTTCGAGCTCCTCGGTGTTGATGTCGAGCTTTTCTCTCTGGATTCCATCAGCATTGAAATGCATGCACAACACACCACCAAACAGCGGCGGATAGTAATCCTGAAAACCAGCCGGCACCTTGATCACCGTCGACTCAACGTTCGCCGCAATCGTCACAAACTTCCGCTCGTCGTAACGATTACCGACGAGACGATTCAACGCGCCGATACAAGCAATCGCGAGCGCCGAAGAACCACCGAGTCCCGCGCCCGCCGGCACATTCGCTTCCGCAACGAGATGAAAGCCAGTCGTCGGCTTGAAGAAGTGGACGAGCTTCGAAACCAGCTCCAGTCGCTCTTCCTGTAAAAGATCTTCGATTGCTGACAGGTGTGTTTCGAAAGAGACTTTCCGGTCACGCGATTCCAGAACTATGCGGCCGTCGTCGTTGGTCTCGATACGGCAGCGTGCTTGAAGCGAAAGTGCGAAATTGACTGTCGTGGCGCCGGGATGGAAGAGATAAAGAGGCCAGATATCGATTGTGCCCCCTTCAAGGTCAACACGCGGGGGTGCGGAAGATTCAATTATCATAGGTTACGCAAGTTAGCACAGATTAACGCGGATTCGATAAAGCGATCTATACGGATCAGTCAGCATCACTCTCGGGTTTCTTTTGATCGCCGCGGCGCTGGTGTTTGAACGGGATGTGCTCCTGTATTTCTTCTTTGAGATCCTGAAACTTTTCACTGGCCGCGTGTTCGAGCTCGTGGAGTCGGTCAGGATTGGCTTCTTCCATCTTCGGTGAAAGCCAGTATCTCTCAATCCAATAAAACGCCACGATCCCCAGCAGCACGATCACCAGCAACACTTTCCCGAGTCGCTGGAAGTCGCCAATCAAACCCATCACCGCGCCGCTGAAGAAATAGCCCGCGCCTGAGAGTACGAACACCCACAAAAAACAACTCGCAAACGAAAGCACAAGGAACCGCAAATAGGGCATGCGCCCGACGCCGTAGAACACGCACGACGCCCATCGCAGCCCGTAAATGTATTTCGAAAGAAAAATCGAGAGCGGCCCGAACTTGTGCGTCAGTCGCTGCAATCTCGGCTGCGCGGCGCGGTAAAAGCGAAACCCGCTGACGCCTTCACAAAACCCACGCCCCGCGAAGTACGCAATGTTGTCGCTCAAACACCCGCCAATCGTCCCCCAGATCAGCACCTGCGCAAAACTGTACGGCCCGAAAAACGCGCTGTGAGCAAGCACGCCCGCCAAAAGGAGCGTGATGTCTCCTTCCACCATGACGAGAATGAAAACTGCGTAAAGCCCGTACTGAAACAGCAGATCGTTAAGAAAGTCGAGGTGCATGAAGTAACCAGACTATTAAATGTCTATTGGCGGCTGACAGAATAAACTGGAGGGCTTCTTTTGACTACTACTCTTCTGGTTGTTCCTCCTGAGTAGTGTCTTAATTTGGATTTCTCTGTGCAACCTCTGTGTTCTCTGTGTCTCTGTGGTTGTTGTATCGCACATTCCTATAACCACAGAGACACAGAGAACACAGAGAAATCCAAATTAAGACACCACCTGCTCTTGTGGAGGCTTTACCACCAGAACCGGACACGATGCATGTCGCACTACTGACTCGGCCGTGGAGCCAAAAAGGATCCGTCCCAGCCCCGTCCGCCCGTGCGACGCAATGACTATCAAATCGACGTCGCGTTCTTTCGCGACACGAACAATTTCCGACGCCGCTTCACCGTGAACGACGAGCTCTTCCACATCGAGTCCCGCACACTCGTCGCATTCAGCGAGCTTGGGTAGTTCGCGCTCGGCCGAATCTTCGAGCTGCTCGGTGATATCAGCGATCGGCAGGGGCTCGCTCATCCCTGAATAACCGACAGTCGGCACAATCGGCTCGATCACGTTGATGCAGATAATCGACGCTCTAAAGGTACGCGCCAGCGACGCGGCATAGGAGAGAGCGTAGTTGCCACACTCGCTGAAGTCGGTGGGTAGAAGGATTGAGCGAATCTGCATTCTGTACCTGAACGAAAGTAATTCTACTCCCTGGACCTCCTGTTTGACAGCCAAAAACCCCTCGACTATTCTTCGTCCACACAAATGCATTTCATCGGCATCAACATCTCCGGAACTCAGGCGCGCGCCGCTTTGGTCGATTCTGAAGGATCCATGATCGAGGGCCGGTTCGGCGAAGTGGCCCCGAAACAACTGGTCCAGGAGCTGGCGGCGATGGTCGAGGATCTGCGAAAGCAGAACGTCGAAGTCGGAGCGATCGGCGTGGCGATTCCGGGTCTGGTCAATCGACAAACCGATCGTGTCATCGCGCCACGCGATCTACCGTCGACGATCGTCGGCAATCTTCATGGCGACCTGATGCGTGCGACTGGTCTACGCGTCGAGATCGAGAACGACGCGAACGCTGCGGCTTACGGCGAGTTCAAAGTCGGCGCTGGTCATGGCGCACGTAGCCTTTTCTACATGATGATCGGAAACGGCATCGGCGGCGCGATCATTCTCGACGGCAAGCTTTGGACGGGCGCTTCGGGGTTCGCAGGCGAAGTCGGTCACGTCACGATCGACGCCGAAGGACTGCAATGTGTTTGCGGTAATACGGGCTGTTTGGAGACGGTTGCGTCCGCGCCGAGCATCGTACGCCGCGCGCGCGAACGCCTGAATCGCGATTCCACATCGTCACTTTCACGACTCGCTCTAAACAAAACGTTCACAGCGGAAGACATCGCACACCAGGCCAATGAGGGCGACGATTTCGCGCTCATGATGATCGAGCGCACTGGAAAATACATCGGCACGGGCGTCGCGAGTGTGATCAATCTCCTCAATATCGAGCGCATCGTGCTCGGTGGCGGCGTGATGGACGCCGGCTCGTTGATACTCAATCCGATCATTCAGGAAGTAAAAAGACGCGCTTTCCAACCCTGTTTCGAAGCCACCGAGATCGTCGCGGCCAAACTCGGCCTCGACGGCGCACCAATCGGCGCCGCCCTCCTCGCTCGCGACGCGAGCACGGACTAAACGCACGGATCGATCTGTGCTAATCCGTTTTCAGATCTGTCAAATCTGTGGTCCCATTTGAATTTCCCTTTCCATTTGGTAAAGTACGGCGTTATTCGCATTAAAATTTTTTGGGCCGAGAGGTTTGTGGGCTGAATAGCGCCCGACACGCTCTCCCGCGGTAATGCCACAGATCTTCCATCACAGCACTAACGCGCTGGCGAAAATCACGATTTATGGCGCTGTGTTCATAGTCGTCGCTTTGCTGTGGGTCGCTGTCGAGCTGAATCGTTCTTCCTGGAATACCGGGCAGTGGGTCGAACGTCAACAACCCGTTCAATTCAGTCATAAACATCACGTCGGTGACGACGGCGTCGATTGCCGCTACTGTCACACATCCGTCGAGACGTCCGCGTCCGCGGGCCTGCCTTCGACGACGACGTGCATGAACTGCCACAAACAGATCTGGGCCGACAGTCCTTATCTGGAACCGGTGCGTGCGAGTTTCCGCACGGGCAAGCCGATCGAGTGGATTCGCGTACACGACCTGCCTGACTACGCCTACTTCAATCACAGTATTCACGTGAAAAAAGGTGTCGGCTGCTCGACGTGTCACGGGCGCATCGACGAGATGCCGATTCTCTTCCAGACGAAGTCGCTGCAGATGGAGTGGTGTTTGGAGTGTCACCGCGCGCCGGAAAGGTTCGTGCGGCCCGTGAAAGAGATTTACAACATGGAATGGCGGCAGGAAAACAAAACCAAAGACGAGCTCGATCAGGGCTTCGCGTTAAAAGCCCAGTACAAGATTCAGGGCCGGCGAGTGCTGGAAAGCTGTTCCACCTGTCATCGATAAGGTTAGTTTGATGATTTCTCTGTGCAACCTCTGTGTTCTCTGTGTCTCTGTGGTTGATGATGGCGAAAAACCACCACAGAGACACAGAGAACACAGAGGTTGCACAGAGAAGAGCTTAATCGGATGAGCGATAGCGATCGTCACATAAATTTCAAGCTGATGCGCGACCACATCCTCTCTTTGCAGGATGCAGACGGTCGCCGCAACGGCAAGAAATACTGGCGCAGTCTTGAAGAGCTGGCTGATACGCCGGTGTTTCGCGAGTTTGTGGCGCGTGAGTTTCCGCAGCAGGCGGAAGAGTGGAACGATCCGATCGAGCGCCGCACGTTCATCAAGCTGATGGGCGCGTCGCTCGCACTCGCGGGTTTGAGTGGTTGTGTTTTTCAACCGCCCGAGAAGATCATTCCGAACGTCAAACAGCCGGAAGAACACGTTCCCGGCAAATCGCTCTATTACGCGACGGCCGCGCCGTTGTTTGGCGCTGCGATACCGATCCTGGTCCGCAGCAACGAAGGGCGACCCACGAAGATCGAAGGCAATCCCGAGCACCCAAACAATCGGCCCGCTGAAGCTGAATCTGAGAATCCGGTCTGGAACCCGCGTGGATCGAGTGCGACTGACATCTTCACGCAGGCGTCGTTATTGAATCTTTACAATCCGGAACGCTCGTCAACGCCGCTGTATCGTGAAGACATTCGTACGTGGACGGCGTTTGTCGGTGAGATGCGTTCTGCGCTCGACGAGCAGCGTTCAAAGCAGGGCGCGGGCATACGTTTTCTGACAGAGTCGATCATCTCGCCGGCGCTTGGCCAGCAGATGAAAGACTTGCTTACGGCGCTGCCGCAGGCGAAGTGGCACCAGTGGCAGCCGGTGAATAACGACAACGCGCTGGCGGGCGCGAAGATGGCTTTCGGCCAGCCGGTAAACACGACTTACCGCTTCGATCAGGCGCAGCGGATCCTTTCGCTCGATTGCGACTTCCTGTCGCCGACATTCCCCGGTTACGTGCGTTACTCACGCGAATTCATCTCGCGCCGGCAAGTGACGGAAAAGAATCGCGAGATGAACCGGCTCTACGTGGTTGAGACGACGCCGTCGAACACGGGCGCGCTGGCAGACCACACGTGGGAAGTGAAGCCGAGTGAGTTCGAGGCAATCGCGCGAGCAATCGGAGCAGCGGCGACCGCGCAATCAAACTCGTCGTCGGGCGGTCCAGCCTGGATCGGTCCGCTTGTCAGTGATCTGCAACAACATCGAGGCGCGAGCATCGTCGTCGCAGGCGAGAACCAGCCGCCGTTTATTCACGCGCTGGCTCACGCGATGAACAACGCGCTCGGAAACGTCGGGAAGACTGTTTTCTACACCGATCCGCTCGAGGTCAATCCGGTCGATCAGCGGCAGTCGCTGCAGGAGCTGGTCAACGACATCGATGCCGGACGCGTCGAGTTGCTGGTGATCATCGGCGGCAATCCGGTTCACAACTCTCCCGCGGATATGAAGCTCACTTTCGAGCGGCTTCAGAAAGCCAAGCTCCGCGTCCACCTGAGCGAGTTCAGAGACGAGACTTCTAACTTCTGTCACTGGCACGTGCCCGCCGCGCACTATCTCGAATCGTGGGGCGACGCGCGTTCATACGACGGCGCCGTCACGATCATGCAGCCGCTGATCGAGCCGCTTTACGAAGGCAAAACTGCTTATGAGATGCTGGCGGTATTTTCGGAGCAATACGATCGGAAGCCGTACGAGATCGTGAAGAGTTACTGGCAAGCGCACCGTGGCGCGGGAGCGCAGACAAGTTCTCAAACACAAGCAGCCACAAATCAACCCAATCAGCAGGCACCCGCGCCTTCACCGTCACCTTCGCAGAACTTCGAAAGCTGGTGGCGTAAGACGGTCCACGATGGTTTCATCGAGAACTCGGCGTTTCAACCGAAGACCGTCGCGTTCAATTCCGGTTGGGCGAGTCAGCAAACGCCGCCTGCGCAACAACCCGCTGCGGGCACGCTTGAGCTAGTCTTCCGCACCGATCCGTCGATCTACGACGGCCGCTTCGCCAACAACGGCTGGTTACAGGAACTGCCGAAACCGCTGACAAAAATAACGTGGGACAACGTTGCGATCGTCAGTCCAAATACCGCGCAACAAATCGCTGGTGAAAATAGCATCAGCGGTGCGGTGAAGGGTCGGGAACATTACGTACCGCTCGTCGACATCACCAACCAGCACGGAAAGACGGTTCGCGCTCCGCTTTGGATCATGCCGGGTCAACCGGACGGAGTCGTGACGGTCCACCTCGGCTACGGAAGGCCTGGGCCGGGAAGTTACAGCGGCACTTACGATGGCACGGCGGGCGACGTGATCGGCTTTGATGCTTACGAGATCCGCACGTCTTCTGAACCGTGGTACACGAGCGGTGTCCGCGTGACAAACACCGGCCTCGATTATCAGCTCGCCACGACACAGCTTCACTTCAATCTCGAAGATCCACGTTTCAGCACCCAAGAGCGCGACGTTGTTCGTAGCGAAACTCTGGAAGAGTTTCTGCACAGCGAGAAACACGAAGAGCACGAACATCCCACGCTCTATCCGGAATATCCATATAAAAACCAGGACCAGAATACGCCGGATTACGCGTGGGGCATGGCGATCGATCTGAACAACTGTATCGGCTGCAATGCCTGCATGGTCGCCTGCCAATCGGAAAACAACATTCCCGTCGTCGGCAAACGTGAGGTCGTGCGCAGCCGCGAGATGCACTGGATTCGCGTCGACACTTACTTCCACGGTTTCGATCCGAATCATCCGAAAGGCACCAACTTCATGCCCGTGCCGTGTATGCATTGCGAGAACGCGCCGTGCGAACCGGTGTGCCCGGTCCACGCTACGGTCCACAGTGCCGAAGGCCTGAACGACATGGTCTACAACCGCTGTGTCGGCACGAAGTATTGTTCGAATAACTGCCCGTACAAGGTGCGCCGCTTCAATTTCTTCCTTTATCAGGACTGGAATACGCCGACGTATCAACTGATGCGCAATCCGGATGTGTCGGTGCGCAGCCGCGGCGTAATGGAGAAGTGTAACTACTGCGTGCAGCGCATTCAGAACGCGAAGATCCAGTCGGAGCTCGAAGATCGAAAAGTACACGACGGCGAGATCGTGACCGCGTGCCAGGCAGTTTGTCCGACCGAGGCGATCGTTTTTGGAGACATCAACGATCCGAACAGCCGCGTCTCGAAGTTGAAACAGAACGAGCGTAACTATTCCCTACTCGGGGAACTGAATACGAAGCCGAGAACGACGTATTTGGGCCAGTTAAAAAATCCTAATCCACAGATTACACAGATTAAATCTGCGTAATCTGTGGATGGTTTTAAAATGTCAGACGACGCGCAAAAACCATATACCGAAGGTCCGATGCACTCGACCACGCCCGTGATCGATCCGGGGCTGACGTTTGCATCCGTCACCGACAAGATCAGCTCGATCGTCCTGAAGCGCAAGACTTCGCTCGCGTGGTTCTTCGGCTTCGCCATCTCGTTCGCGCTCTTCCAACTGATGCTGCTGACGATGACGAATCTCATATTCGTCGGTATCGGTTTGTGGGGCGTTAACGTGCCGGTGGCCTGGGGCGTCGCCATTCTCAACTTCGTCTGGTGGATCGGTATCGGTCACGCGGGCACACTGATCTCCGCGATTCTTTTACTGCTGCGACAACGCTGGCGCACATCGATCAACCGCTTCGCCGAAGCCATGACGCTCTTTGCCGTCGCACAGGCCGGCATGTATCCGATCTTTCACCTCGGGCGTCCGTGGCTGGCGTACTGGCTTTTTCCTTATCCCAACACGATGGGAATTTGGCCGCAGTTTCGCAGCCCGCTGATGTGGGACGTGTTCGCGGTCTCGACTTATGCGACCGTCTCCGCGATGTTCTGGTTTGTCGGACTGATTCCCGACTTCGCCACACTCCGCGACCGCGCCCGCAGCAAACCGTTCCAGATTCTCTACGGCCTTCTCGCAATGGGTTGGCGTGGCTCCGCGCGTCACTGGCACCGCTATGAGGTGGCTTACCTGCTGCTCGCCGGACTCGCGACGCCGCTCGTGCTTTCAGTACACACGATCGTCAGCTTTGACTTCGCCATCGGCATCATTCCCGGCTGGCACGCGACGATCTTTCCACCGTACTTCGTCGCGGGGGCGATCTACGCGGGCTTCGCGATGGTTCTGTTGCTGACGATTCCGCTGCGACGGTTCTACGGTCTCGAAGGCTTCATCACGATGCGCCACATGCACAACATGGCCAAGGTGATGCTCGCCACCGGGTTGATCGTCGGTTACGGCTACACGATGGAAGCGTTCTTTGGCTGGTACAGCGGCAACAAATACGAGCGCTTCATGATCTGGAACCGTATGCACGGTCCGTATCACCTGTATTACTGGGCGCTGATTCTCTGCAACATCATCACGCCACAATTTCTATGGTTCAAGAGAGTGCGTTCAAACCTGCTGGCGCTTTGGACTATCGCGCTCGTTGTAAGCATCGGCATGTGGCTCGAGCGCTTCGTCATCGTCGTGACGAGTTTGCACCGGGATTTCCTCCCGTCATCGTGGGGCATGTACCAGCCGACGCAGTGGGACTGGGCCATGTTCATCGGCACGATCGGGTTCTTCTTTACGCTCCTGTTTCTGTTTATTCGCTTCCTCCCGATGATCTCGATTTTCGAGATGCGAACGATCCTGCCGGAAGCGGAGGTGGAGGAGTAGGTTGGATAGAGACGATATCAGACTCGAGCAGCCACTCGCGGCCGGAGATGTTGCGTACCCAGGACATCGACGTCATGCGCCGCCGCTCTACGGCGTGATGGCTGAGTTTGAGAATCCGACCGATCTGGTTGCAGCAGCGCACAGGGTTTACTCGCTCGGCTACCGGCGCATCAACGGTTATTCACCGTTTCCAATCGAAGAGCTGTCGGAGGCAATCGGTTTCACGAAGACGAGTTTGCCGTTGATTGTTTTTATCGGCGGGCTGGTCGGCGGGCTCAGCGGGTTTTTCATGCAGTACTGGATCGCGGCGATCGACTATCCGCTCAACGTCGGTGGCAAGCCTACCAACAGTTGGCCGGCATGGATCCCGATCACGTTTGAGATGACAGTGCTGTTTGCGGCGTTCTCGGCAGTGCTGGGAATGTTGATTCTGAACAAGCTGCCGCAGCCGTACCATCCGGTTTTCAATCTGCCGAACTTTGCGCTCGCGACGCGCGATCGGTTCTTTCTTGCGATTGAAGCGAACGATGCGAAGTTTAATCA
>DASYFE010000059.1:0-2842 GCA_036498585.1 Pyrinomonadaceae bacterium
TGTGTTGTCAGGATCGTGAAGTAGATGGGCCGCACGATGCCTGTGCCCTGAAAGCGCGTCGAGCCGTGGTTGTAGTGATAGATGAGATACGACGTGAGAAAGAGTAGCGAGACAACGAGCGCGGCAACCTGGCACGCGCGATGGGCTGCGACATTTCGCGCGCGGATGAATGAGTATCCGGATATCAGGAGCAGCGCGCTGGTCGCATTAAGACAAGCGTTCAGGTGTGGCAGATACGAGATGTATTGAGAGTCCAATCTTACTGGACCTTTTGTGCTTCTTTATTCGCGTCCATTCTCGAGACCATGGCGCGAACGTCCGGCGGCACGGGGCGGCCCTTGGCGTCGAGCAGTGGCGGTGCTGGTTGCGAGCGGACCTGGCCCCACTCGCCGCCGCCACTCGCAGGCGCCGCGATCGACTTCTTTGCGCCGGGTATCGGCAGGCGACCTTCCGATTTGAGGTAGAGCAGCGGGTTGACAATAAACATCAAAGCCATCACGAGGCTGACGGTGATAATGAAGAGATTGTCGATGGTGAGAAAGTCGCCGGATGCGATCACGCTGACGACCGCCATACCGAGAAAGCCAAGCGCGACTAATATACAGATGATGTTCAGCAGTCCGAGTTCTTTGCGCATCAGGTTAACAGTAGTTCTTTAATGCTTCGCCTTTCCAGCGGGCTTGCGCCGCTCGCCAACTTCCTCGTACCCACAGCGTTCGCACTGCCACAACGGAAACGATCCCGTCGGGTCCGCGCCCGATTGATAGACGGCGCGATCGGAGGGAATGATCTTCCCGCCACACTGCGGGCACACACGGCCCCGAGTGGTTTGTTTCTCAACATTAATCGCTAATGGATTATCGCTACTCATCCGTGGCTTCTATACTTTCTCAAAACAATAAAGATCGAACAGAAGATCGACACCGGCGGTATCAGCAACACCAAAACACCGATATTGAAGTTGCGAATGAACCGTGAGTTGGTGACGCTGGTCAGCGACGCGCGACACATCGAACATTGCGCGTCAGCGTAAGTATTCGCCAGCAGCACGACTGCCGCCGCAAACACCACGAGAACTACGACTCGCCGCCAACTCAAATTCATCACTGCTCCTCCACTTGCGCCGGCGCGACCGCCGGTTGCTCCTTGAACTTGTACCGCAGCCCGGCTGAACGGAAACTATCGGGGAAGAAAACAAACAACAGCATGATACATACTATCAGCATCGGAATGATCGTGAGAATCAGGCTCAGCCGCTCAAACTTCAAGTGCATGAAGTAAGCCACGATCAGCGCCGCCTTGATGATCGAGAGGCCGAGCAGCACGATCAGCATAATGTGAATCGGCATCGGCTTGTACGCGAGGAAGATCTCGACGAGCGTCAGCGCCACCAGCCAGACCCAGATCGAAATGAACAGTTTGTTACTGCCGGCGAAATGTTCTTCAGCGTGTGCGTGTGCAGTCATTCCGGTTCTCCTTCGCTTTACAAGCCGGCGTGATGGCCAACGTCAACGGACATGATGTAGATCAACGGGAACACAAACATCCAGACGAGGTCGACAAAGTGCCAGTAAAGGCCGCTGATCTCGACGTCTTCGTGCTTCAGTTTGTTCACGCGCGCCGCCACCACGGCGAGGTAAATGGCGCCGGTAGCGACGTGGAACATGTGCAAGCCCGTGATCGCGAAGAAGGTCGCGCCAAACAGCGGTGAAGGCGGCACGCCGTCAGTGGTTGTAAACGCCTGAACCCAGTGCTCGGGCAGGTAGAACGGGCGCAGTCCTTCGTGCAGAAGGTGTCGCCACTCGATCAAGTGGAGCACGATAAAAGCCACGCCGAAGAAGATCGTCGCCAGGATCCACTTCCTCGCCTTCGCTTTGTCGCCTTTGCTCGACGCCGACACGCCAAACACCATCGTCAAGCTCGACGACAGCAGGCAGAACGTCATGACAGACGAAAAGACAATGCTCGGGTAGAACGGAAACGGAGTCGGCCAGACGTTTGACGCGCGCAAGTAGCTGTAGCCCATTAGCAGCGCCGAAAACGTCAGCGAGTCGGAAACGATGAAGAGCCACATTCCCAACTTGCGATGGCCCACGCGATAAGGAAAGGCCCCGCCTTCCCAATCCACTGCCGGAAAATGTCCCGCACGTGCTTCAGTGCTCACCTGTCGTTACCTCCAAAGGAAAAGGAGTAGGAATAGGTAGATCCAAAGAGCGCCCATGAAATGCCAGTAAATCGCTACCGCGTCTGCGGCGGCTTGTCGTTTCCCTTCTATGAGACGTCCTGAGCGCAGCCACACAAACGTAAGTCCCAGCAAGCCACCCGCGATGTGCACGCCGTGTGCCCCGGTCAGCACGTAAAAGAACGAGCTGTGCGGATGGGTCGAGATGTAGATTCCCTGCGCGGCCAGTTGTCGCCACGCGATCAGTTGTGAAACGAGAAAGCCGAGGCCGAGGAAGCCGGTCAACAACAAGTACTTCGAATAGCTTGCCGCGAAGCCTTGCTTCAGTTTCCGTCTCGCGATCTCGATCGAAACGCTGCACAGCAGGAGCAGTGCGGTGCTGCCGAACATCACGCGCGGCGCCGCCATCGGATACCAGTCGTACGTGACACCCGAACGCACGATGTACGCGCTGCTGAGCGATGTGAACAACATCGCAATCGACGCCAGCGACACCAGCATGCCGATGCGATAGCGATTACCAACAAAGTCTTCGTTTTTAACAGCTGCTTGCATGTTGATTTCCAAACCGCGGGTGGCCACGGAGGGCCACCCCTACAGTTGTATTACTCGACGTCCACGCCCGATGCTTGCACGGTTTTGTAGGGGTGGCCCTCCGTG
>DASYFE010000060.1:0-3494 GCA_036498585.1 Pyrinomonadaceae bacterium
GGACCACAGGCCAACACAGTAATCATCGTCAACGAACGCGCCCTCGTTGGGCCAAACAGCGCGGCGCAATTGCGTGGTGGACGATTGTTCCTTCCCGTCGCCACGATTGCCCAGGCGCTTGGCGACACGCTCAGTTCCGACTCGACACAGCGCATCGTGACGATTCGTCGTCAAAACGGCATGACCGCGGTCTTCAACGCTCCACTGAATGAAGTCCGTGAGAATGGCGCACTGATACTCACTGTTTCAGGCACGGCAGACCTCGTCTTTCCGCCAACACAGAACGAGCTCATGCTCCCGGCCGAAATCGTGGCCGCACTACTTGATGTCGTCGTGCGACGCGATGAGAGCCAGGCGATCGTGATTAGTCGTAAAGGCGTTCAGGCTGACACTATTCGCACGGGGGCCAAACATGCGCCGTGGCAGATCTTTCAGATCGAATACGATTACAACTTCAGTCACTACACGACCTCAGGTGATCACAGTCTCGTTCTTCGCGGGACGGGTCGAGTTGGTGACGCGAGGTTGAGTTTTATTACCAACTCATCAATCAGCACGCCGTTCAACTCGTCTCGAGGAAATCTTTTGGGTGGGACTGTCAGGCTGGATCGTCCAAACGGTCAAAGCTTTGTTGGTGGTGAATTCGGTACTGGCAACGACCTGACATTCCTGACCGCCGCCGTACGCGGTGGCCTGGTCCAATTGCCTTTCCATGGCGTGCGACTCGATTTTTTTGGCGGGCAAACGACGTCCGGAATCTCCGAGACATTTGCGAACCTCACACAGAATCCGTTCTCAGCACTTGCCGTCCGGTACGACACGAAGATCTTTGGGGCACTTGCGACCACGGCCACGTATGGCCCGCGTCAACCAGAGTTCACGTTCTCGGCCGGCGCGATGCACTTCGACCGCGCGAATCGCAAAGGCAACACGCTCACCGGCGGCATGAAGTACATGTCAGGTCTTAATCGTCTCGAGGCCGACGTCGCCGTGGGCCAGTTCTCGGGAATCGATCGTAATGGAACCCAGGTAGACGGTTCTGACATAGCAGTCAATCTCACCGGTTCGTATCGCCTGACGGAGCAGCTAATCGCGCAAGGCCGCTATGCCTACGTTGGTCAAACTTTCCTAAGCCCGCAAAGCGGACTTCACCAACCGACCAGCCTCGCGGCCGCAGGACTGAGCTGGCAACCGAGACGTTGGGTCACAGCAGCCATCAACGCCAGCTCCGCAACCACACCCGGAAGACTGGGCCAATTCAATCGCTACATAACTGCGACCGTGAGTCTCGCGCCGGACAATGCAATGCCGGCGCTCTTTATCTCTCACACGCAGAGCGGTAACGAGCAACTGCGAAACTCCGCCTTCACTTTGATCACGGCGACGAAGAAATTTCACCGCTGGTACATGTTTGTTAACGGCTCACGCGTTAAGACTTTCGGCGATAGTGTTCTCAACGTGCAGGCCGGTGGGAACATCAAGATCAATGAATCGAATACTCTCGAGGTGAGCCAGTCGTTAGGCAGCCGCGGATTTCTCAGCGGCATGGCGACGTGGCAGATGTCGAATCTGTTTCACAATCACCTCAGCTTCAGCGGCGGTCTTGGTTACACACGAAGCGAAACGGCAGCGTTTCACACATCACAACATCTCTCAGCGTTCGTTAAGTTACCGCGAAACAGCACGGTGCAACTCAGCTACCTGAGAACGGAAACCGGCACGACCGCGCTCCTTTCTTTGCACGGCTTGTTTTTCTCAAACAAGCGCGCCGAACGCGCGATCAATGGTCCACTCACGGAGCTGAATTCCTACGCATCTGTTTATGGCCGCGTTTATCAGGACGTGAATCTGAATGGACGATACGATCCGGGTGTCGATCAGCCACAGGCGAATGCGCGAGTTCGCGTCGATGGAAATCGTTACGTGGTTTCAGATGACGGTGGCCTTTTTAGAATCGATAGTGTCGCGCGAGGTGAGCACTCCGTCTATCTCGATCTGTTGTCCGTGCGTGCCGATCTAACGTTGCTGGACCAGACACAACAACAGATCACGATCGAATCAACGCGTGACGTGATCGTTGACTTTCGTGTCGTGCGCACCGGCCGCATCACTGGACTTGTCTGGTTCGATACCAATGAGAATGGCCGCCTCGATGTGGGCGAACAGCCGTTGCCTGACGTGCGCGTCGTAACTGGCAGCGGCCGCGACACGCTGACGGACGACAAAGGCTACTTCATAATCGGCGACCTGCCGCCCGGAGAGCACATCCTTCTGCTTGATGAAAAGACGATTCCCGAACAAACCAGGCCGATCACCGGCTCCCAAACAATCAAAGTCGCCGCCGGCGCCGAAACGTCTTCACTCTTCCCCGTCACGAACCTCCCCGCCCAAATAAAAAAATTCCCTCGCCAATGACTGCCTTGTTCTACTTTACAGGGCAAAAATCTACTGTTGCTTCTTGGTGGTTTCTTTTAGCTTTGTGTGTGCTCGTTCGTAGTTGGTCTTGTAGACCGCGGTGTTCGGATCGTTGTTATGCTCGCCAAGAGTGCGCGCCTTGTCGTAAAGCGGCTCCGCGAGATCGATGCGCCCGCCTCGTTCATAAGCTTCAGCAAGACTGTCATAGACGTTCGCAGACGCGGGATAACGTTCGACATTCGCCTTGAATACGGCGATCGCTTCTTCCGGTTTTCCGTCGAAGATAAACCGGTAACCGATCTGATTGATGAGGTTCTCCGGCGTCGGAACCGAATAGCCGAATTTCTCGCTGAGCTTTTTGTAATGCGCGTCCGCGCCTTCCAAGCCGCCCGCGACCGCTCCAGACTCCGGATCACGCGGCATCTGCCAACCGTCATAAACCTTTCGCAACCCGAAATAGTGACTGCGAAGCACCACCGATCCGTGATCTTCATCAGCCATGCGCTCAGCTTGCCACTCGAAACCCTTGATGTTTGATTTCGCCAGCATATCTTTGAGCCTGTCGAAAGCATCTCCGATTGGTCCAGGCTCATTGCCGATCGACGCAAACAGAGTGACTTTCGATTCCTTCTGATTCTTCAGGAAGGTTTCGACGCGTTTCATCTCGTCGTTGTTCTCCCATTGCAGCGAAGGACTGACGGCAATGTATGAGTTGAAGAGCCCGGGCTTGGTAATCATCGCGTGGATTGCGAATAGACCACCGAGCGAGTGTCCAGCAAAAATGCGATACGGCTGCACACGATATTTCTTCTCGATTTCAGGAATGAGCTCAGTCTCAAAGAACTTCAGGAAGTTGTCTGCGCCGCCGCTCGTTGGAAATTGCAGCTCGCCGGCTGCGTTTTTGGCGGAGGACTTCGCCGGTGTCAGATCGCGCGTGCGATCGGTGTTCGTGACGCCGACCACGATCAAATCTGAGATGCGACCGTTCTGGGTAAGAAATTCCACCGTGCTCGCGGTGTGGCCCATGTGGGCGTCACCGTCAGTCATGTAGAGCACCGGATAACTCACCTTGTTTGTTT
>DASYFE010000061.1:0-8089 GCA_036498585.1 Pyrinomonadaceae bacterium
CTCCTGGGAGGTGGTGTGAGGCTAACAGAATAGCGGCTTCCCTTATATCCGCCGCCAAACAATCATCGCAAGACCTAATTTATGCAAGATTTTCTATGTGGTGCAAAAACACTTCTACTTACTCCCGCCCTCCCGCACAGAAGCAGGCCTGGTATTGACAGCAGGGGGAACTACGGTCTAGCGAATCAAGCCCAGAATCGTCAGGATTATCTCCGTCGAAATGCTGGTTGTTGAGGTTGTTTGCCCCGTCGGCGGTGGCGGCGTCGTTGTGCCGGGTCCGTGTATTGTGCCCGCAAACGCAGAAACAACAATGGTTAAGCTCAGAGTAACAATCGCGCCCGTTCGGCGTAATTTGTTCATTTTCGGTGCCTCCTAAGGTGATTCAGGGATTTGCATTGAGTACTAGAGAGCGATGCAAGATTTTCTAAAACAACCTAGACCACTGCAACTTTTCTTGCAAGAGTGCGCGGGAGTGGTTAAGATTCGGTTGCAGTGCTGATCTGAAACTTTTAGTTCTCACATGACTTTACGGGCCTCACTCTTTCGCGAGCTAGTCAAGCCAAACCTCAGTGTGGTGGGCCGTGCGGAGCTGTGTTGTGAGCTCGCCCGGGAATTTGAGAACCGCGGCGACTACGAAGAGGCCTGTGACGTGATGTCGGTCTTTTGGCCTCGCATTGGCGAACATCCCAAACTCGAAGGCTTGGAACGATCCACCGCCGCCGAGGTTTTGTTGCGTGCGGGAGTGTTGACTGGAATTATCGGGAGTAGTCGCCAGATCCCCGACGCACAGGAGACAGCAAAAGATTTAATCAGTCAAAGCCTCACGATATTTCAATCGCAACGATACAAGAACAAGTTATCGGAAGCGCAGGTAGAACTCGCTCTGTGTTACTGGCGCACGGGCGAGTACAACAACGCGTCCGATCTTCTCAAAGTTGCACTCGAGCAGTTGAGTATTGACTGCGATTTGAAAGCGAAAACAATAATTCGTATTGCCATCGTGGAGGTTGATTCCGGCCGTCTTACTGAAGCGTTGCAATGCCTGAGCGACAACTCCCTTCTGTTTCAGAAGATTGGCAATTACACCCTCAAGGGTTGTTACCACCTAATACTCGGAGACGTACTCAAGGATCTTTGGGAATCGGGAGCGCAGGGAGACTACCTCGATCGCGCTTTAGTCGAATATGCCGCGGCGAGTTATCACTTTGAATTAGCGGATCACAGACGCTATCGGGCTACTGTAGCCAATAATCTCGGCCTCATCTATTTCCAGATCAACCGGTGCAAAGAAGCGCACGAGCATTTAGATCGCTCCCGGCGCATGTTTACCAGCCTGAAAGACAAGAATGCAGTAGCACAAGTAGATGAAACGCGTGCGCGCGTGTTGCTAAAAGAGAAACGATATGACGAGGCCGAGAAACTCGCGCGCTTTTCAGTGCGAACTTTAGAAAAGAGCGAAATGCAATTGCCGTTAGTAGAGTCACTCACCACACATGGAACAGCCCTGGCTCGACTTGGAAATTACGGCGCTGCGCTTTCCACCTTCCGTCGCGCCATCGATGGATCTCAGCAGATCGGCTCTCTCAATCGTGCCGGACAAGTCGCGCTCACTGTCTTTCAGGAAATGGGAGAACGCCTGGCAGTTCAGGAAAAAGGGATTTTCATTTCCGGGCGAAGTTTCAGCGAAGAGATCCAAGCTCTCGAAAGTGATTTGATCAAACACTCCCTTGAGACTAATGAAGGCAGTGTGACGCGCGCTGCTAACAATCTCGGCATCTCGTATCAGGAATTAAACTACATGCTGGAAACACGCCACCGCGATCTGGTCCCCCTCAGGACTCCAGTGCGTCGCCGCCCACGGAAAGAGTGATTAGACGATCCGCAAAAGATTATTCTTCGAGGATCGATAAATACGCCCTCCATGGACCAACCACCTCAGCGTACTGCTTCGACATCACGCGGACGACCTGCCTGATGTGACCGAGATCGTGAATCACCCATGTTGATAACAACTGCCGCAACGTCACCACACCGAGCTCGGGATGGCAGCCACGCTTGTCTAACAACTCTGAAGTGAGATTCATGGACTGTAACTTCCGCACATTTTCAGCGCGCAATTGTGCGAAGATGTCGAGTAGCTCAACGATCGACTTCCCTTTCGACTTTTCAAACATCGCAACCCGATCGAACGGTTCAAAAGCTCTTGTCTCGCCGTGCTCGAGAATGATCTTTGCGCGCGGAATCCAGTCAGTCTCTTCCCCATGAATCAAATGACCCATTACATCGTTAGGACTCCACGTATCTGGCCCCTCATTCTGCACCAGCCACTGCTCAGAAAGATCGCGCAGCAGTGAATTCAAAGTCGCTGGCGTTCGCTCAAGGACCTCTATTGCGTGTTCGAGCTTAAATTCCATCGTGATCAACTCCTGACATCAAAAAAAGAGGGCGACACATTAGGTTTAATGGCCGCAGCCCACGCCGGGGATACGATAAGTCAAGTAATCGTTCGTAGGACAGCAGGCTTCAATAGACCGTAAGATTGAGCTGTTGCGAAGCGGAGGTTTTTCTCGTGCGATCGGTGACGGTGAGCTCGAGCGTGTAGTTGCCGGGCGAGAGAGCGCTCAGTGGAAACTCCAAGGTGTAAGGACTGTTTGCAGGGTTACTGATCTTATCCGGCCCGACAACGATCTCAGGCGGCGTGACAATCGCCTGTTTGCCGCGCAGTATTTTAATCTGCAAACCCAATTGTACTGGCGTCGCAGCGTTGTAAATATTCGTCGTAAAACGCAATCGCGAGCTGCGCGCGAAACGCCGGCTTGCGTTGACACCAATCTGCGCCGCGCCACCAGCCTGCGTAATCTCACCAACAAACAAACTACCGATCGAAAACGTCCCTTCTTTAACCTTCGGGATGTCGATCCAGTCCATCACGCTAGTCAGGTGATTAGTACCTCTTTCAGCCGCGATCACACGCACCTGATACAGACCGGGCGGGAGGTCAACCTGGTGATTTAAATTCGTGTAGATCGGCGGCTCATTCGCGCGAGTACGCGTCACTTCCACACGCTGTCTGAAACTGCCCACCGCCTTCCCATTGCTGTCATACACCGCACCCAATACGTTGACGACTATCGTTCCCCCACTATCACCGAGCGATTGCGCGCTCACCTGCGCCGTCGACGTGAGCTGCATGTTCACGCCGGTAGTTCTTTTGTAACCGAGCGCGACTGCGGCGCGAAGCTCTTCAGACGACGACTCAGTCACGCCAAGCACATCTGTAGCCTCGACGCTGGTGGGCTGAGCCGTTGCTTTACTCTTTTCAGGTGGCGCGCCGAGATATCCGCGTCGCAACTGCACCTTCAGATCTGGCCGGCCTGCAATCGTGACTTTGATCTTCTTAAAGTTTGACGCACGTTGCGCATCGTTCTCAGGTCGCCAGGCAAGTAGATAGTAACGCGACGTTTCATCGAGTGCGCGCGCGACACCACCTGTGAGATCGTTCGAATTGAACAACGCACGACCGCCGGTGTCCGCCGCAAGCGCGTGCAACGGTTCCTGCATAAAAGTTTGCTCGCCGCTCAGACGACTCTGCATAATCCCGCTTGGATCAAAACCACCGCCGGAGCTGGCATCGAACACAGGGTCAGTAGAAAGCCCACGCGCATCTATCGAATAGATCACCACACTACTGCGATTCGCAATGCCGGTCGCGCGGTCCATCATCGTGGTGAAATCTGAGCCCGTGAAATTTGGCATAAAACCATCGGAAATAAAAAACACTAACTTGCGTCCCGGCAGCTTTGACGTCGATTTCATGAGGTTAACGAGCGAGGAAAGGGCGTTCTTAACGGCCGCGTCTGAGTATACGAGCAGCGTGCGTGTGCGCTGCTCAACCATGCTAGCCGCAATTGCCCGGTCATCCGGGTCGCGCATGCTATTGGCCTTCAAAGTCTGATCAACAAAAGCATTGAAGAGCTCTTTATCGTGGCGCTCCACTATCAGATACGCTGCGTAAGGACTCATGTAGGGGCGCTGTGAATCGATCGCCGGACCCGAAACCATTTTTATACGTTCTAGTGCGGCCCTTAGAACTGCAGGGTTGTTGGTCAGTTGTTGTAGAAAACCGATCTGGCCACTCGCGGAAGTGATCGCAACCTGATCGTTTGGACCAAGCATGTTATCGATAAAGTTTGAAATCGTTTTGTTTGTTCGGGCGATACTGCCGGGCTCCAGATGCAGATCGTTTACAAAGAATAAAACCGTGCGCCCGACATCCGAGGTAGACTCGCCTTCTACAGGCGCAGGTTGCGTCGACTTCTTCCCACCCGCTGCCCGGAGCCTCGCTTCTTCAGCTCTCCCGCCCGTTACGATACTTTCAAAATAAGTGATCGGCTGTGGCTTGTTGTCAATCAGGAGCTCAAACTCCTCGGGCTTCAAGCCACTGACAAACTTCCCATCTTTGTCGAAGACCGTCACGTCCGTCTGCACGAGCTCTGTGTTTATGCGTACGAGATCGTCCTGCTCGACGGGAGTTGGAGTTGGTGTGGGTGTCGGTTTCTTCTTCTGGGCGTGTGCGTTGAGCGCGAGAAGAAACAAGCACACGACGGCCATCAGGGCGGTAGTTCTACGCATAATGAGTAACTTCCAGAACGGGGTCAGTTCTGCGAACCGGATTTAAGTGTAAGTATCACTATCTCTGGCGGCAAGCCAAAACGAACCGGGATGATACTCGTGCCGATTCCAGTCGTGACAAACAGGTGATGATTGTCAGCGAACACGTGGCCGTGAACCCAGCCATACTCCGACGATTCTACCACCGGGCCGATTATTGGAAATCTGACTTGCCCGCCATGAGTATGACCCGCCAACAGTAACGGCACGCGCTGCGGTACGTTTGGAAAGATATCTGGATTGTGTGTGAGCGCGATCAGTGGTTGTCCTTCGGGAACAGTGGCGACAGTGTCCGCAATCCTTTGCCGTTGCGTCCAAAGATCCGCAAGACCGACGAGCCAGAACGACGTGCCGCGTGCGTCTACTTTCGCGGATTCGTTTTCGAGGATTTTGATTCCATTTTGTTCCAGAGCTTTGCGGACCTTCGCGCCGTTGTACCACCAATCGTGATTGCCAAGCACCGAGTAGACGCCAAGCGGCGCGCGCAAATCCTTTAACACTGGAGCAAAGACTTCAGGCTCGACGAGGACCTTGGTCCGCCCATCGCCCGCGATGTAATCACCGAGGATCACGATCAACTCCGGCTGTCGTTGATTAGTGCGCTCGACAATCGTGCGGAGCTTTTTCTCAGTGATGAACCAGTTGTCGACGTGAATGTCGGAGAGGACGGCGATGCGCAGACCGTTGAGTGGTTGCGGCCAGTTATCGATCTGGATTGTTTGCTCGCGAATCACGAGGCGGCCGGGTTCAATGAGGAATCCCCAGAACACAGCGCCCGCGATGAACACGACGATCGCAGCAAACGCAATCCCCAGCCGCTTGGGCCAGCGAGGGACATGGCCCCACTGTGCTGGTCCAGGCGAGCGCCGCACTTCGTTGTAAAGAAAAAGCAGCAGCCCGAGCAAAACAGCGATGGCGACGACGAATGCTACGGTCATGCTTAACAATCCAGCAGGTTCTGATATCTTATGCGCCGCCGGGAGCACCCGGAGGAGCCAAAACCATGAAAACCATCTTAACCTTTGTCCTGCTCTTCTGCGTGACGAATGTGTTCGCGCAAACTTCCGACCGGCAGTTCATTCGCACCGACGCGAAACTGATCGCGCTCGCGCACGTGCGGGTGATTGACGGCACAGGCGCTGCCGCGAAAGACGATCAGACGATCATTATCAGCGACGGAAAGATCCAGTCGATTGAGTCAGCCGCGACTGCGAAGATACCCGCCAACGCGCAGACGCTCGATCTCAACGGCTACACCGTGTTGCCGGGCCTCGTCGGAATGCACAACCACATGTTCTTTCCGATGGGTGGATCGCCGCCGATGTATTCGAACATGGGCATCAGTTTTCCGCGTCTCTATCTCGCGCTCGGCGTTACTACGATCCGCACCACGGGCAGCGTTGCTCCTTACTCCGATCTCGAAATCAAAAAGTTGATCGACGCCGGCCGGATGATCGGTCCTAAGATGCACATCACCGCGCCGTACCTCGAAGGTGTGGGCTCGTTCACGCCCGTGATGCACACCCTTACTGGACCCGAGGACGCGCGCAAGCTTGTGAATTACTGGGCCGACCTCGGCGCGACGTCGTTCAAAGCGTACATGAATATCTCGCGCGCTGAGTTGCGCGCAGTGGTTGAGGAAGCGCACAAACGCGGACTCAAAGTTACGGGTCATCTCTGTTCGATCGGATACAAGGAAGCGGCCGAGATCGGTATCGATAATCTCGAGCACGGACTGTTTGCGGATTCTGAGTTTGTTCCCAACAAAGAGCCGGACAAGTGCCCGCAGGGCGTCTCGAATAGTCTGCGTCAACTCGATCTAAATGGTCCGGCGGCGCAGGAGATGATTCGCACGCTCATCGCTAAGAACGTGGCGGTCACCTCGACGCTGCCGGTCTTCGAAGCTGGTGGTGCGCCGCTGGCCCAATCAGGCATCGGAGCGAGCGGTGCGTTGTTGAATCAACGTGTTTTGAATGTGATGTCGACAGACGCGCGTGTGCGTTACCTGCAGGCACGGGCGCGTGTCTCGCCGGAAGCGAACTTCAACGCGCTGTTCCGGAAAGGGATGGAATTCGAGCGCGCATTCGTTAAGGCCGGTGGATTGCTCATAGCCGGACTCGATCCGACGGGAAACGGTGGCATCGTCGCTGGTTTTGGCGATCTGAGAGAAGTCGAGTTGCTGGTTGAAGCGGGATTCACACCACTCGAAGCGATCTCGATCGCGTCACTCAACGGCGCGAAGTTTCTTGGTGAAGACGCGCGCATCGGGTCTATCGCAACCGGTAAACAAGCGGACTTGATGGTAGTGAAAGGCAATCCCGCCGCGACGATCAGCGACATCGAAAACGTCGAGATCGTTTTCAAAGACGGTGTCGGTTACGATTCGGACAAACTCATTCAATCAGTGCAAGGACTCGTCGGCATCAGATAGAAGTACCTTTTTGTGGCTAGTTTTTCGACATTTTGAGGCCGGTAACGATGGCTTCGGTGTTGTGCGCGAAGCGAATGCCGTAAATGCCGTCAGTTGATTTGAGCTTGCCTTCCGACACGACATCCGATTTGTTGTAACTCGCGACAACCTTGTTATTGATCGCGCATTCAACCTTGTCGCCCTTCACGGACAGCGCGATCTCCTGCGTCACGGGCTGGCCCTTGTCCGCCGCCTTGTTCACTGCCGGATCAGCGGCGCCACGCGGTCCATTCAACTGAAACGGCGCCGGTCCAAAACCGCGCACGATGAAGTTACCATTGCCGTAAGCGGCGCAGTACAAATAACTCTGCTGGTCCGTTCCGAGGTCGTTGCCCGCGATTACAATTCCATAAGGATGCGGATGGTTGTTGAGGTTCATGTACTTCGGTTCGGTGAACGTCGCTTTGACAGTGTAATCACCGGTCGCTTTGTTCTTCGGATCCCAGTAGGTGACAGCGGGGCCAGTAGTGACGTGCAGGCCATTGGCGTCTTTTTCGAGCTTGGCGCTACTGAGCGTCATTCCCGCGGTTTCCTCTTTGGCATCAATCTTCCCGGTCCAACCGGGCACTGAGATCCCACCACCGGCGACTCCCCTGGAACTCTCCATCTGACCACCCTGCGAAAAATTCCTACTCGGAACCGCAACAACCGCGAGCAGAGCGAGGGCAAGAGCAGTAACGTAACGCATGTGCAATCCTCCTCATTACAAATTGTGGATAGGAATATGGCCGACGAGACCATACTCACCAAACACCCACAAGGCAAGGGCAAACGACCGGCGTGGGGGCCTTGGGCCCGAGCGCGATCTAACGCCGAAGGCGTTCGCTAATTTCAGCCCATCTATGAAGCGGTCTCCGTTGTCAAGAGTTTTTTAAGCACACTTTGACCGCGACGCCGCAGCGCCTGCGTTTGCTCTATTGATAAAGCTTTGCTCTTTGACATGAGACT
>DASYFE010000062.1:0-37659 GCA_036498585.1 Pyrinomonadaceae bacterium
AAGAAGGCGTCGTGATCGAGAAGGAAAACCAGACGCTCGCGACCATCACGCTGCAAAACTATTTCAGACTTTACGAAAAACTTTCAGGCATGACGGGTACGGCTGAAACGGAAGCCGCCGAATTCGCCTCGACTTACAAGCTCGACGTCATCGTCATCCCAACGCACATGCCGATGATTCGTACCGACTTCTCCGACGTGATCTATCGCACGTTGCCAGAGAAGTGGGACGCGGTGATCGAAGAGATCAAGGAGTGTCACGAGAAAGGCCAGCCGACTCTGGTTGGTACCGTCTCGGTTGAGAACTCGGAGCTGATCGCGCGTCGTCTCCTGAAGGAGAAGGTTCCGCATAACGTGCTGAACGCGAAGTATCACGAGCGTGAAGCTGAGATCGTCGCGCAGGCCGGACGGAAAGGCATGGTGACGATCGCGACGAACATGGCGGGTCGTGGAACTGACATTCTGCTGGGCGGCAATCCGGACTTCATGGCGCGCGAGTTTCTGAAGAAGGACGAGGTCGATCCTGACGAAGCGACAGAAGAGCAGTGGAAAGTCGCGTATGCGCAAGCAAAGCAGATCGTCGAAGACGAACACAATGAAGTCGTGGGCCTCGGCGGTTTGCACATCATCGGCACCGAACGTCACGAATCACGGCGCATCGACAATCAGCTTCGTGGTCGTGCCGGACGCCAGGGCGATCCGGGATCTTCGCGGTTCTTCCTGTCGCTCGAAGACGATCTGATGCGCATCTTCGCTGGCGACAAGGTGAAGGCGCTGATGCAGCGTCTCGGTATGGAGAAAGGCGTCGCAATCGAGTCGGGGATGGTTTCGAAGCGAATTGCGGCGGCGCAGAAGTCAGTTGAAGGCCGCAACTTCGAAGCTCGCAAACACCTGCTCGAGTATGACGACGTGATGAACAAGCAGCGCGAGACGATTTATGGCTTGCGTCGTCAACTGATGGAAGACCCGGATCAGCGCGAGTATTTGATGGGCGATCCGCCAACGTCTGGTGTTGCTTATGATTTGTTGTCTGACATCACGCGACAGTATTTGAATCCCGATGTGTCTCCAGATGATTGGGACATCGAGAACTACACCATCCAGATCAAGACTATCTACGATTTAGATACCGACGTTGAGCAAATCGACATTCCAAACATGACGTCGCAGGAAGTTGTCGATGCGATCTGGGAACGGCTGAAGGTCAAGTACGAATACAAGGAGCAACAGATTGGGCCGGAGGCGATGCGTACTTACGAGCGCATCATCATGCTCAACATCATCGACGCGCAGTGGAAAGACCACCTGCTGTCACTCGACCACTTGAAACAGGGCATTGGACTTGTTGGGTACGGGCAGAAAGATCCGCTCGTCGAGTATAAGAAGCAGAGTTTCGATCTGTTTCAGGAGATGCTCGATCGCATCGATACCACGACGATCCGATCGTTGTTCAACTTGCAGATCGTTTCTGAACAGGGCAGTCCTGAGAGTTTGCAGAATAGACGCCCGCCACGGCGTCCCGGCTCATTGAGATTCACGGGACCAAATCAAGGCGCCGCTCCCGCGGGCGAGGAAGACGGCAAGGTGAAGACGGTTGTCCGGGACCAGCCGAAAGTCGGACGCAATGAGCCTTGCCCGTGCGGTTCGGGCAAGAAGTATAAAAAGTGCCACGGCATCAACGCTTAACGGAGTAGGTCCTACTCGACCAGTAGGACCTATAAATTTCCCACCTTGACCGCCGAGATCACATCTACAAATCCAGTCGTTCAAGCCATCATTACCGGCAAGGCCCCGCAGCCGGCACGTCTGGCAGCGGCGCGCGGTCTCTTGCCATTGCCGCAGAACGATCTGCTCGAGGTTCTCGTTGCGCTCACAAGCAGCGACGACGCACAAATCTCTGCCGCCGCGACTGAGACTTTGAACGCCGAGAGCGTCGACGAGCTTTTGAGCGCCGCTTCGGATCAGGAAACGGCGCCAGACGTCCTTGCATATCTCGCGACGCGATCAGACGGAACAACGCAGCTCTACGAAGCCACGATCCTCAATACGCGAACTCCGGATCACGCGCTCGCGAAACTTGCTGCTGCAACTCCGCACAACTCACTTCTCGAGCTCCTCACGATCAATCAGCAGCGACTCGTTCGTTCGCCCGAGATCATCGATGCAATTCTCAGCAATCCGGTGTGCAGTGGCGACGCAGAAAGACGTGCCCGCGAGACGCGAAAAGAATTTTTTGAGAAAGAACGTGGCGCACGACAGATCGCGGACGAGCTGAGAGCGCGAGGCCAAAATGCGGCGGCAGAGTTTTTCGAAACAGCGGAATTGACGACGGTTGGCGGCAATCTCAGCGTTGAAGACGCATGGCTCATTGCACAGCACATCGAAGTTTCCGATTCTGATCTCGACGACTCATGGCTACCGGCCGAGCGTTATGAAGAGCTCCTCTCGGAATCTGCGGCCGATGCCGCGAAAAACGCGCAACGCGTCATCGACAGTGAGCGCCTCGAATCGGGCGAGGTCAGTGCGGAGCGAGTCTCGCTCATTCGCCGCATCATGTTTATGAACACGAAGGATCGGATGAAGCTAGCGATGAAGGGCGACCGCGAGGCGCGCAGCATTCTGATCCGCGATTCAAACAAGGTGGTGTGTTCGGCGGTCGTTAAAAACCCACGGATTACCGAGCAGGAAATCGAGAACGTCGCCGCGATGAGAACAGTTGCTGATGAGGTGCTGCGTATCATTGCGATGAATCGTGCCTGGGTGCGCTCCTACACCATCATTCACAACCTCGCCAAGAATCCTCGCACGCCGGTGCCTACAGCGATGAACATCCTGCCACGCATCCGCACGAAAGACTTGCAGAGCCTCGAACAGAATCGAAATGTTTCCGAAGCCGTGCGTCGCCAGGCTTACCGGCTCTCGCAGGTACGGGCGGGCCAATAGCGTCTGGCATTTTTCTGTAGGTCCAATGGCATTGAAATGCCGTATTTACTCACTGAAGTAAGATTTCTAACCGCGGCCGGCTGAATCTGTCACGAACTTTTTTCAAAAACGTTTAAATTGTCCTTGACAGGTCACGGGTTCTTCGTATAATTTCCCACACAACGACATAGCAAAGTTGTTGGATTGGGTTTGAAGCTGTTTGGCAGGGTGCGTTTTATATAAATTTTTGCACTAATTCCCCGCATAACGCGCCGCCCGTAGGAATCGTTGCAGTTCGGCGATTTCTCATGCTTTCAGCCACCCTGTTTTGCCCGAACCCACCCGTTACGCTTGTGCCCCGTCGGTTCCCAAAGAACAGACGGGGCGTCCCCTCTTTAAACGCCGTTAATTAGTTCAAGCCTTCACTGTTTGGGTGACTTCGGTTTCGACCGGTGGTGCTTGAGGCGAGATTGTTTGCCCACACATGCGGGCGAAGAGTTGTTCGTATTCGTCGACAACGTTGTCCCAAGCGTAGTGAGTTTGGATCCGTTGCTGGGCTCGGTTTCGATAGGCTTGGACCAGCGAGCCGTCGCGCAGTACTCGCTGAAGCTTCTCCGACAAATCATACTCATCGATGTACGGAACACCCGCATCGCCCACCACTTCCATGTTCTCAGGTGTGGCGAGTGTCAGCACACAGTTTCCATATCCCATCGCTTCGAGCAGCGCGGGATGCGTTCCGCCCACTTCCGTCGCATGCACGTAACAGTAGGCGTTCTGCTGGAGCGCGCGATAATCCTGACCAAACACAAAGCCAGTGAAGATGATTCTCTTATCGCCGCGTGCGCTCGCCTTCAAACTGTTGATGTACTGCTCGGCGTAAGGCGCGTCACCGACAACGAGCAACCGGTAAGCAGTTCGCACCTTTTTGAAAGCTTCGATAACGAGGTGAGCATTGTTCTCCGGCTCGAGTCGCGACACGTACAAAACGTATCGATTCGGCTCCACTCGCCACTTGCGCACCGCTGCGCGATCCGGTCGTCGCTCTACTTCACTCCCGTAAGCGATCATCGTCGATGACGCATTGTGACGCGCGAGATAGTAGTCCTGAATCACCTGAGCGTCGGTCACCATCTCGTTTGGCAATAGAGTCGACAAGTACTCCGCAAGCCGGTAGTAGCGCCGCCCAAGCCAACCCCATTTCTTACGTTTGTGCTCGAGCCCGTCGACATTGATCGCCACGGGTGTTCCCGTGAGCCGCAAGATCGGGCTAAACGGGGCGTTCGCGCAATTGCAGATCAGCGCGGCGTCGTATCGTCCCGAAACTGCGTGGAGAGCCGAAAGAAAAGTGTGAATTACAGTGTCGAAATACTTGTGTCTGATCGTCGGCAGGACTTTTAGTTTGACGCCGTGATACTTCAACTGTCGCGGTGAAACGTAGTGCGCGCGACAATAAACGGTGACGTCGTGACCGCGAGCGACGAGACGCGTCGCGAGATGTTCCGCGAACGTTTCGAACCCGCCGTAGCTGGCCGGAATTCCTCGTGTTCCTAAAATAGCGATGCGCATCAGATTACGGGGTTGTCGAGGCCCGTGCGATTTCTTCATAGACTGCCAGGGTTTTACGTGCAGTCTCTCGCCAGTTGAACCCTCTTGCTCGTTCCTGTCCTTTAACGCTTAAGTCTTTTCGAAGTGCCGAATCGTTTACCACTTTTTTTATAGCGCCGGCGATAGCGTCAACGTCGAATGGATCAACGGCGAGGGCTGCATCACCGACAACTTCCGGCAAACTGGTCCTATTGCCCACAATCACCGCAGCGCCACACTTCATCGCTTCGAGCGGTGGCAGTCCGAATCCTTCAAAGTACGACGGGTAAACGAAACACAATGCCCCGGAATATAGCGCCGGGAGGTCCGTTTCCGGGACGTATCCTGTCAACACCACGGCGTCTTTTATATTTGTCTCGTCGAGAGCGCGCAAGGTTTCATCGTAAAGCCAGGCGCACTTTCCAACGAGGACGAGTTTAGGCAACTTATCCGCTAAACCACTTTCTCGCAATGAGGCGAATGCTCTGACCAAACGGGCCAGATTCTTGCGAGGTTGTATCGAACCGACTGACAAAATGTAGTCACCGTCTATCCCATAATTGTGTCGTACGCGTTGCAGTTCCCTGTTGTCCATTATAGGACCAAAGTGGTCCGGCGCGGCGAGGGGAATTGCGGTAACACGTTGAGGCGCGATGTTGTAGGTTTCGATGATGTCGCGTCGTGTGTGTTCCGAGAGCGAAAGAATTCGCGCCGCACGTCGGGCAGAATGCCGCACTGTCAGTTTCAACTGCGTTCGGCTGCGACGATTGAACGTCTGCGGTAAGTGCTCAAATGAGAGATCGTGAATGCTTACGACTACGGGGCATGGGCAGAATGGCGGCGCTGTAAATTGAACATGCAGCACATCGACAGGATTTTTGCGGAGCTCGGCGCTGAGTGTCAACGGAATTCTGATTAAAGGTGTGTGGGGAAGTGTCGAGCGAACTTTGAAGTTGGGCCAACGGTTGTTGAAGCGCTCGCGTGCTTCGTTTGTAGTGATGTAGATTGTGTATTGATTGGAGCTGTCGATCGCTGCCAGCGCCTCGATGAGATTGACAGCGTAGCTTTCGTTGCCCCCGAGCTTCGTCCCGACCGTGTGAGCATCGATTGCGATCCGCACTTTGCCTCAAAGAGTTTTTAGCCACAAAGAAGCACAAAAAACACAGAACGTCGTTTCTGAATTTGTGCTTTTTGTGCCTCTTGTGGCCAGGTTTATTTCTTGCCGGCTGCGGAAGCCTGAGCATCGTCGCCGTGACCGCGCGTGTCGCGCTCACGGATGCGTGCGGCTTTACCGCGCAATCCACGCAGGTAGTAAAGCTTCGCGCGCCGGACGCGACCACGCTTTACGAGGTCGATGTGATCGATGATTGTTGCGTGCAGTGGGAAAATTCTTTCAACGCCGACGCCAAAACTCGTCTTTCGCACCGTGATCGTTTCGCGCGCGCCGCCGTGTTTGCGCGCGATCACAACGCCTTCAAAAGCCTGCAACCGCTCTTTGGTCTCGGATTCTTTAATGCGAACGTGAACACGGACCGTATCGCCTGGCTGAAACTGTGGAATATTACTACGCAATTGCGTCTCTTCAATTCTGTCTAATCGATTCATTGCTCGATGCTCCTTAAAATCCGCTCTAATCTTTCAGCAAGTCAGGACGCTTACGCCTTGTTTTCGCGATTGCCGCTTCCTTGCGCCAACGTTCAATCTCTGCGTGATTGCCACTCAGCAATACTTCCGGCACCTGCATTCCCCTGAACTCAGGCGGCCGCGTGTATTGCGGGTGGTCCAATAAACCTTCCGAGAAGGATTCAAACACTGCCGAAGTCTCACTGCCTAGCGCGCCGGGCAACAATCTGACAACGGCGTCGACCACAACTGTCGCTGCCGGCTCACCCCCTGACAGCACGTAATCGCCGATCGATATCTCGTCAGTGATTAACGCGTCTGCGACTCGTTCGTCGACTCCTTCGTAACGCCCGCAAATCAGAACGACATGCGCAGTTTCTTGCGCGATCTCCTGCGCCAGCGGCTGCGAAAAGACCTGACCCTGCGGCGACAGCAACATCACGCGCGTTTTGGCCGGAAAATCTTCTCGTCGCGAAGCTCCAGTTAAAGCCTCGACTGCGGTGAAGATCGGCTCCGGTTTCAAAACCATCCCGTCGCCTCCGCCAAAAGGGCGGTCATCGACGACGTGATGCTTGTCAGTGGTCCACTGCCGCAGATCGTGCGCCGTAATTTCAACCAGGCCGGCGTTACGAGCGCGCCGCAAAATCCCGCAATCGATCGCCTCGCTAAAAAACTCGGGAAAGATTGTGATGATATCGAAGCGCAACATCCTTCTTGTGAATCAAAGATCCAAAAGTCCTTCAGGCGGGTCGATCACGATTGTCTTTCCCGCAGTGTCGACTTCCACGACGATCGAATCAGCGAGCGGTATCAGTTGTTCTTTACCGCTGTCGCCGGTGACAACGAGAATCTCGGTGCCACCTGTTTTCAACACGGATTTGACTGTGCCGATACTCTCGGCGCCAACCTTGACCGTGCATCCTTCGAGCTCCCAATCGTAATAATGATTCGCGGGAAGCGGAACACGATCTTCTTCGGGAACAGCGAATTGAAATCCGACCAACTCTTTGGCTGTTTCGACGTCGTCGTAACCAGCCACTTTCAATACGACTCGATCGTTCTGAAACCAGTAATCCTCGAGCCGTTTTGTTATTCGCTCGCCACCTGGCGAAACGAGGATCAGTTCGTCAACGTCTTCAAACCGATCCGGAAAATCTGTCAAAAGCTCCGCGACGATTTCGCCTTTCAGGCCGCGGGGTTTAACCGCTCGCGCGATAACCACCAACTCACTCGCGCCCGCGTCTTCCATCGATCATTCAACGATTTCCAGCAAGTAGCGCCGGTTCTTCTTGGAGCCGCCGATGCGTGCAAGAGATCTCAGCGCGCGTATCGTTCGCCCTTGCTTACCGATGATCTTGCCGACGTCATTCGGCGCGACGCGCACCTCGATGAGCGTGGCTCCGCGTTGCTCGACTTCGCGAATGTCTACATTCTCGCGGTCGTCGACCAGCGCCTTGACGATCATCTCGATGACGTCTCGCATAATTCGAACTGCTTAGGCCGGTGCCTCGGTTGCGGCTTGTTCAGCGCGTGCAGTGGCTTTAATCAACCGGCTGACAGTGTCAGTAGGTTGCGCACCTTTCTCGATCCAGTAGTTAACTCGACTCAAATTGAGTTTGATCTCGGCGGGGTTTCGCGTCGGATTGTAAGTGCCGAGGTTTTCGAGATAGGCGCCGTCGCGCTTGGATTGTTTCTCTTTCACAACCACGCGGTACGACGGGCTCTTTTTGGCTCCGGTGCGCATTAACTTAATCGCTAACAATTCTTCCTCCTTCAAGCGCCACTGATCCGTGGCTCACCTGCGTCTCTTCTTCTTTTTCTTTTTCAACTTCTTTCGTGACGGTGCTGCCGGCAGCGATGGCAACGAGGGCATTTCGCCTTCATCTCCAGCAAACCCGGCCATGTCGGGGATGCCGGTCATCTTTCTCAGCATCTTGCCTTTCAGTCCGCCGCCACCACCGCCGCCAAACATCCCGGCGCTGGAAAGCTGTCGCATCATCTGTCTCATCTCAACGTACTGTTTGATGAGTTGATTGACCTGGGCGACTGACGTTCCCGATCCACGCGCAATGCGACGACGCCGGTTGGCGTTCAAAATCCGATGATCGTTGCGCTCTTCCCACGTCATCGAATCGATGATGGCTTCGGTGCGCTTGAGCTCCTGCTCCATCATCTTCGACTGCTCTTCGTCCAACTGCGGCATGCCGATGCCGCCAAGCAGTTGGTCCGGCAAGAGCTTCATTATCTTTGAGAAAGAGCCGAGCTTCTTGACCTGGCGCAATTGGGAACGAAAGTCGTCTAACGTGAACTCGTTCTTCTGAAGCTTCTTGAGTTGATCTTCAGCTTCTTTCTGGTCGACTTTCGATTGAACTTCTTCGATCAGCGACAAAACGTCGCCCATGCCCAGAATTCGCTGTGCAACTCTATCGGGATAGAACGGCTCGAGCGCGTCGTAACGCTCCCCAACGCCGACAAACTTCACCGGTTGTCCAATAACCTGCTTGATCGAAAGCGCCGCGCCGCCGCGAGCGTCACCATCCATCTTCGTCAGGATGACGCCGGTGATTCCGACGCGTCGGTGAAACTCTTCAGCAGAACGAACTGCGTCCTGCCCGGTCATTGCGTCGGCGACAAAAAGAATCTCGACCGGATGAGTTTCCTGTTTGATCTTGACGAGCTCTTCCATCAGTGCGTCGTCGATGTGCAGTCGGCCGGCGGTGTCGATCAGGAGCGTATCGAAACCTGTTTGCTGTGCGTGTTTCTGTGCTTCACGCACCAGCGTCAATGGATCGTCGCTTTGCGGATATTCAAAGATCTGCTGGCCAGTCGCTTTCGCGATGACCTTTAACTGTTCACGCGCGGCCGGCCGGTAAACGTCGACGGAAAGCAGCAAAGGCTTTCGATCCTGATTTGCGGCGAGCCAGCGCGCGATTTTTCCGGTCGAGGTGGTTTTTCCAGAGCCCTGAAGGCCCACCACCATCACCGTGTTTGGAATCTGTTTCGTAAAAACAAGCCGCGATGACTGGCCTCCGAGCAACTCAACCAGCTCGTCGAAAACAATCTTGACGACTTGCTCCGACGGTTTGAGCTCCTGCCAGACCTGCTGTCCTTCGGCTTTTTGCTGAACAGAACTAATAAAGTCTTTGGCGACTTTATAGTTGACGTCAGCCTCCAGCAGCGCCAGACGGATCTCTCTCAGCGCAGCGTCTACGTGCTCTTTCGTCAGCACGCCTTCGCCTCGCAAGTTCTTGAGCGTGCGTTTTAATTTGTCCGAGAGGGACTCAAACATATAACACTAGGCGAAGTTCCGCGCTGCAGACGGAAACGGAAATGATAGCGGCCGACCTTTGGGGTGTCAAGGAGCCGACTGATTAACTTACGGCGTAAACCTCTGTGTTTTGACAGGTTAATTAAAGGCTCCGGCAATCGCTTGCCCCGGCAACAAAAAAAATTTGTGTCTTCTGTACGGAAGAAAACTGTACGTTATTGCAGTCATGTGTTAAATTCACCACGAATACACGTTTGCGCGGCAAAACTTTAGCAACGAGTTTTGACGGTTTTCCCTCCCAACAACGCATCATGAAAATTCGGCCTGATTGATCTTTTATAGGTACTAAATGGATAAACGTGTGGGTCACGGCCTCCTTGGACGTGATCAAAAGTCCCCTACAGACCGAGGTGTGGTCGATTTCTCTGATGCTCGGGTGAGAATTCGCTCGCGAGCGAAGCCTACGCATGAGTCGCTCATGCGTGAACTCGATGAAATCCGCTCGCTGCTGGACCAGGGGCTTTCCACAGAAGCAAAAGATCGTCTCGCCTTACTCATCTCCAACGCACGTCATGACGCTACGATACTTGCGCTGGCGAGGTGCGCGCTCTCCACGGCGCTCGAGCAACAGGGCCATTACCGCGATTCGCTCGCCGCTGTGGCGATGTATGAAGACTCCGATTCACGCGCAAAGCTGGACGATCAGACGGTGAGTTATCTTCGCGTCCAAATTGGCCTTGCATATAACTACAACGGAGATCATCCGAAAGCGATCGCGATGCTTCAGGCGGCGTTGCGCGATCACGCAGAGACTGGCGCGATCAACTTAGGTCACATTTACGCGGCCCTCTCTCGCACGTATCGAATGATCAGTGAATATCCGATTGCACGTGATTATGCGCAACGGGCGCTGGAGAGTTTTCGTCAGAATGGCGACTGGCGAGGTCTGGCTGAGTCTTATTTCGGCGTCGGCGTGGCCGATATTCACGAAGGAAATTACGAGGAGTGTCTCGAAAACCTCGAACAAGCACTCAAACTCGTCGGCGATCATCCGGCGGCGTATATGCTGGGCAAGATTTACGCAAACATGGCCGGGGCTTGCTGGTTCCTCAAACGTCCGCAGGAAGGTATCGATTTTCTAAAGAAGGCGATTACCTATTACGAGCGCACAGATCACAAAACAAATGCTGCCGATGGTTATAACAATCTCGGCATCAATCTGATCTTGATCGGTCAGTGGGACAGGGCCCAAGACGCCTTGGAGCGCGCGCTTTCGCTGGCGACTGAAGTTGATGAGCGCGGCGCAAAAGTGCCTATGATCCTTGATTCACTGGGCGAGTTGCATATGCTGCGCGGCGATCTCGATCGGGCGAAAGACTATCTTGGCCGGGCCGTTGCACTCGCGACTGAAAACGGAAATAAGTGGTATGCGGGTCAGGCGTTAAGAACTTCCGGACGCTGCTCTCTCGCGACCGACGATCCTGCTAACGCACTTGCCAAGGCGAAAGAAGCACTGGGTTTCGCTGAGCTTATCGGCGACCGCCAGGGAATTTGCGAGTCGCGGCTGATTGCTGCCGAATCTTACCTGAAAACGAACGAACTCGAGGATTGTAATCGAGAGCTTCAGTACGTTACCGCAGAGACGTCTGACGCGACCACTGATCTGAATTTCACAGGCGAAGCGCACCGGCTCAACGGAATGCTGTCTATGGCTCACGGAGATGCTGAATCAGCGGCGCAGCATTTCGGCAGTAGTGTTTCGATATTCGATATGCTCGGCGATCGCTATCGTGCGGCACGGGCGCATCTCGAATTGGGCCGTGCGTACGCGATCATCCGGCCCGAGCGCGCGGGCGAACATCTCAGCCGCGCCCTTAATACATTTCGTGACTTAGGCGCGCGGATAGATTTAACACGCGCAGAGGAGGAGTTGAGAGAGCTTGCGCGGGCGACTCCTGAGCGCATTCAGGGCCAGTCTGCCTTGACGCAGCTCTTGACGCTGCGACTTGCGGAGGCAGTTGCGTCGCGCGAATTGTTGTTACGCGAGCTGGCGGCGGTGATGCGTCAGGAAACCGGCGCGCAACGAGTGATTATTACCGAGCGTGGTGAACGGAACGAGCCGAAAGTGGTCGTTGCGATGGGATGTGCGCCCGCGGAGAGTGAAAAGATCGCTGTCGAGCTGGATTCGCTTGAAGACGACACGGCGCGTAATCGTTATTGTAAAAAGCACGACGCGGAAGTGATCCTACTGAAGTCGTCAAATGCTCCGGAAGCGAAGATGTACCTTTCGCCACGCAATCGCTCGAAGTTGCCCAATGGAGTTTCCCTAGAGCCCTTGTTGCGGGTGGTTGAGTTGGGAATGGACGTTTGCGCGTTGCGTGCGGGGGCGCAGAAGAGTGGAACTAGCGAACATTCCGACGAGTTAACAGGCACGAGTCTGATGCCTGGCTTCATTCACTCCAGCCCTGCGATGACGCAGCTAGTTGAGGAAGTTCACAAGATTCGATCTTCTGACGTGACAGTGTTGGTCACCGGAGAGTCTGGCACTGGTAAAGAACTGGTTGCGCGTGCGATCCACGCGATTTCGTCGCGCCGAGCAAAGGTTTTTGTGCCGTTCAATTGCACGGCTGTCCCGAAGGAGTTGTCGGAAGGATATTTGTTTGGTTACCGACGAGGCGCGTTTACGGGCGCTGTGAACGATTCGCACGGCGTGATCCGAACGGCTGCGGGCGGGACGCTTTTCCTGGACGAGATAGGCGATTTGCCGCTCGACGTTCAGCCAAAGCTGTTGCGTTTCCTGCAAGAAGGTGAGATTCAGCCGCTCGGTGAACAACGACCCGCCAAAGTTGATGTGCGCATCATCGCGGCGACCAACACGGATCTCGAAGAAATGGTGGCCCAGGGACGTTTTCGTGAGGACCTGTATTACCGCTTGAACGTGATTCGACTGCGCGTGCCGCCTTTGCGTGAACGGCGATCGGAGATTCCGACCATCGTCAACTACTACGTAAATCACTATTCAGCGAAGTTTGGTCGAAAAGATATTCAGATCACGCCTCAGGCCGTCGATCTGTTGATGGTGAGTGATTGGCCCGGCAACGTGCGCCAGCTTTGCAATGAGATTCAACGCACCGTGGCTCGTGCGGAGGACGGGACAATCATTAGACCTGAGCATCTTTCGCCGGAGCTCAAGCGGACGTCGTCTCCGACCACGCCTTCTGGAGCAGCGTCGATTACTTCACTACCGCCTTCCAACATCCAAAGCACGGGAACCGGTACGCTTGCGGAGGCCTTAGCCGAAGTCGAGCGACGAATGATTTCCGATGCTTTGCGGCGGCACGGCGGCAACATCTCACGCGCGGCACGTGAACTTGGTTTGACGCGTCGCGGCCTTTATCTCAAGCTTGAACGCCACGAGCTCAGCGTCAGTGCCTAAGTCACGCTGACTGTCCTGCGTTGCGCAATTTCCTGCGCGATTTTCGAGATACGATCGATATCAAAGGGTTTGGCCACGACCCAGTCGGCTTTTACAGCGTTCTTTGTCTCGAGGCTGATTGCGTCGGCCCAGCCGCTAATGATGGCGATTGGCATGGTTTTCGAGCGCTGGCGGATTTCGCTGACCAGTTCCCAGCCAGTCATATCAGGCATGCCGATGTCGGTGAAGATCCCGTCAAATTTCCCATTGTTTTGATCGAAAAGCGCCAGGGCGATTTCTCCGCTTTGGGCCGAAACGACCTCGCAACCTTCAGCTTCCAAGGCTTCGATTAACACTTCTCGGACGTGTGTTTCGTCATCGACGACGAGCACGCGAACCTTGTCTTCCGAAGTCGAAACAGTCACTTCAGTTGGTTGGTCGGTGTGGGCTGCCGGCGTGTCCTCGGTCACTTTGGGCAATGAAATCTTGAAGGTCGTGCCGCGACCGGGCTCGCTGTCGACTTCGATGGAGCCTTCGTGTCGGCGGATGATACCGAAGCTAACGGCCAGTCCCATGCCGGTGCCGGCTTTGCCCTTGGTCGTGAAGAATGGGTCGAAGAGTCGCTGCTTGACTTCGGGTCCCATGCCGGTGCCGTTGTCGGTGATGTGGATGACGATGCGGTCGCGGCTTTCCTGTGTGGAAACACGCACTTCGCCGCCCGATGGCATTGCGTCGACTGCGTTGTAGATCATGTTTACCAGGACTTCGCGCAGTTCGACGGGGTCGCCTTGGATGTGGGCCTGACAGTCTGCGTGTAGGGCGAAGCGTATTGGGGCGAATTCCGAGCGCGTCTCCCAGCGTGGGCGCGTCATTTCGCAGGCGTCCTTGAGCAACTCGGCGACGGCGATGGTTTCGAACTCGCGGCTCGGACGCTGGCGGGCGAAATCCTGGATGCGACGGATTATGTGGGCGCCATCCTCGGCGCTTTTGATGATTAATTCGAGGCCGGCTTCGACTTTGCCCGGATCATTGCTGTTGCGGAGGATCAGTTGAGCGCGGCCGAGTATGCCTGTAAGGGTGTTGTTTACGTTGTGGGCGACGCCGAATGACAGTTCGCCAAGCGCGGCCATCTTCTGGGCGTGTATTTCCTGTTCACGCTGGGCTTCGTACCGCGTATGGGCCTCGGCAATCGTCTCAAGGCACTTCCGCAGCCTCTCGCGGGTCGCATGTTGCTGGGAATTAGCAAGTAGTTGGTTAGCCTGCGCCCCAATCTCCCGGCGCTCATCATCGGCCAACTGCTCACACATCTCCTCAATAAGTATCAGCAACGCCCGCCCCGCTGCTTCATTGTCTTCACAACGCTCTGCTACTCGTTGTGCTCGCTCAAAAATTGGCTTAGCTTCATGCTTCTTTCCGAGGCGACACAAAACAATTCCGCGGGTTATTAAGGCTTCAGCCAAAAAGGCTTCCTCTCCGCTGCTCTCAAGAGTATCAACAGCCAAGTCAATGGCGTGTTCTGCTAAGTCGTATCTCTGGGAAGCCAGATGAAGCTGTGCAAGCGTTTCGTCGACTTGGGCTCGTCTAACATGGTCATTTAGCATTTCAAATAACCACCTCGCTTTGTCGAGATGAATGCAAGCCTCATCAAGTCTTTTCAACGAAGATAGTAAATAACCGTGGTTATTCTCTACGATAGCGGTATAACGATGATTTCCAATGTGGCTGAAGTGAGAAAGGGCTTGGCTGTAATGTCCAAAAGCTTTTTCAAAAAAAACTTCCAAATTCTCAGTGATAGCAATTTCCTTTAGGGTATTTGCAACTTCTAAATGAAAGCGTCCTTTGGGCCAATCACCGGATTCTTCAACCAACGACGCAGCTTGGTCCAGCAGTGTTAGAGCTTCCCGTAATCTACCTGCTAGTCTCTCAACCACGGCCAACCGGATCAGGCCAACGCCCCTAAGTTCCCGGTCGCCGGGTGATAATTCGGAAAGTGCCCAATGTAACGTCGTACGCGCCAGGTCAAATGCCCCCTGATGGTAATAACAACAAGCAAGCTCAATTCGGCCTTCAGCTGCGCGCGTCCGTTCATCTAGCTGCTCGAATATCGCAATCGATCCGCTGAGCAAGGCTTCTGCAGGCTTTCTTCCACCAGGAATCCGTTTCGAACTAGCCACCCATCCGCTTAGTGTACCTGCGATGAACAGCAACTCAGCTGAGGCAAGAGTGCTTAATCCTCTCAGTCTTGGCCATTCCCCTAATTTCCACCACCGTTGCAACGCTTCGCAGCCGGCGTCGTAGTCTCCTACCTCAAGATGCTCTCGCGCGCCCGCGCAGCAGGCTAAGACCTGTTCACTGGTACTCAGGGGAGGCTGCGAAATAGATTTAAAGGCTGAAACTCTCACGCAATTCGGTCTCGTTAACAGGGGATTTTGATTATGTTGTATGCAGTGCCACCATAGTATACAAAGTGTTACATGTGCATTTCAGCGAGTGCTTATTTTAAGTGAATAATGAAGTTAATAATAGTAATCAATCCGGTGTAGAGCTGATGTCTAACATCTAAACCGAGTTAGCCTGATATCAAAACCAGAAACGCCTCGCATTTAAGTCTATGATAAGACAGCCTTTAAGGCGTCTTTTATTTTGGCACGAGGCTTGAAATAGTAACCTCCGTACTTTGTACTTAAAGAACTTGCGGATGGAAATGAAAGCTTCTAGGTAATCCTTTCCACTCCGCAAGCGGGAAAATTCATCTACTAGGAGAATCAACATGACACGGCTTCGAAAAACTGTTATCGCTGGAATACTGCTGCTTTGTTTTGCGACTCTATCTTATGCGGGAACTATCACTGGTTCTAGAACAGGTGCGAGTGGTTCAAGAGTTGGCACAATCACTGGTTCACGGACCGGCACAATTACCGGTTCACGGGTAGGTACTATCACTGGTTCACGAGCAGGCACGATTACGGGGTCTGCCCTCGTCTCCCCAAGAGGTTCCTTTGACAATATCTATAGCGAATTCCTATTTCGCCTTATGAATGTTGTTTTGAGCGGATCCTTGTGAATGTTAGTTCTGGCGCAAATCCGGTCATTTCGACTCTTCACGTTTCAAAGATCTGTCAATATGCTTAAAAACTTGGGCCTACAAGGGCCCATCACCCGTTGACCGCAATATCTGTGCCTATGGAGGTGTAATATGAATTCTTGGTGCTACACTCTCGACTTTCCCCTGTTCTGCGTTATCGTTGACACTAAAACGCTAAGGGGCTTCATCTTTCCGATTGAATAAAAGAAATTCGGTGTCCAAATCGGGCTCTAAGTGGTTTCGGTGGATATCAGCATAAGGCATTTTGAAAGGCGAGAACGTGTGGATGCCGTCTGGGTGTTTTCAAGAAGATCTCGTATGCGCACAGTGATATAATGCCGTTCGGATAGATCCATCTGACTATACATTTCCTCAAATAACACAAGCAGTGCGCGACTGGCCCCCTCAGAATCACCGCATCTTTGTGCTATTCGCCATGCTCCTTCCAAAATCGCGCGGGCTTCCGTATGACGTTTGAGTTTACAAAAAAGCTGCCCCCTCGTAGTCAGTGCTTCAGCCAGCAGAGCCTCTTCATCACTGGCCTCTAAACATGTAACGGAGCGATACGATGCCAAGTCCGAGACTTCTAATCGATTTGTAGCCAAATATAGTCGAGCTAGTGTGTCATCGACTTGTGACGTACGGACTGCATCCTGAAATTCTTTAAAAAACCTCTGTGCGTGGACCAGTAAAACTTCCGCTTCGTCAAAACGACCGACCTTTAGGAGTAGAAAACCATGATTATTCTCTACTACAGCTGCATATCGATGATGACCGATTGCCGCAAATTCGTAGAATGCGCGTTGGAAATGATGCGTAGCTGTATCTAAAAAGTCTGACCGGTTTTCGGCAAGAGCGATCGCTTGGAGTGCGGTTCCAAGCTCATGGTAATAGCGTCCGCTCAAAAGTGGCCCCCCATCCTGAATGAGGGGATAAGCCTCATCGAACCGAGTCAGAGACTCCGAGAAGTGACCTGCGTGTCTTTCCACTACTCCTAATCTGATTAAAGCGAGACTACGTAACTCGCTGTCTTCGGATTTCAATTCACGAAGGACTTTCAAAAACGAATTGCGACTAACGGCAAACAAACCTTGACGATAGTACGATAAAGCAAGCTCTATCCTCCCTTCGGCAGCTCTCCTTTTTGCTCCCAGATATTCAAAGATGCCGATCGAACCACTTAACAGTTCCTCGGCATGCTTTTGTCCTTTTTGAATGCGTCCGGTACTGGATAAGCCTCCCGCTAATGATCCAGCGGTGAATAGGAGGTCTGCCGCAACGTGTGGACCTAAATTGTTGAGATTTGGCCATTCTCCAGGCGTCCACCAATTGCGAAGCATTACACAGCCAGCGTCATAATTTCCTATTTCAATCTGTTCTCTAGCTACGGTACATAATACTTGAACCTCTTCATTAGGACTTAGGGTCGACGTAAAGAGCTGGCGCGGATAGACCAAGTCATCAACGACGTGATTACCACACGTTTGAAGTAAACCCCTCGCAAAACAGTAAGCGGCGTACCATTGGGGGGCGGTGGGGTAGTTTGTCTGTAATTCGTTTGCGCGGCGGAGCTCACGCTCGGCTCCTTTCCAGTCCCATTCAAAGCGCAGCTTCACTCGCGGATCTGATTCAGCCGTGTTGCTTGGCGGTTGATGAGTTGCCTCATCTTCTGTGCTGGACACATCGTCTTCGGGTGGCAAATAGTTCGTGGCCAACCTCAGGTAGCAATCAATAATCCCCGCATACGCCAACGCATAATTGGGATCAAGCTCAATCGCGTTGCGAAAATGTCGAATCGCCCGCTCAATACCGGTTCGCGTATACCTGCTCCAGTAATGCCGCCCTTCAAGATACGCCTGATACGCCCCAGCATTTTCAGTGTATCGAGTCGAAATCTGCTTCTCTTCATCGCCGCTTAGTTGCAGCTTCAACGACGCTACAATCTGTCGTGTTATCGCGTCCTGGACTTCCAGAAGGTCCTGTTTCTCCGAATCAAAGCTTTCACCCCACAACTGCCAACCAGTCAACGCGTCCACCAGTTCTACCGCAATCAAATTCTGACCTGGCCGACTGGTAATCTTTCCGACAACCACGACCCGAGCCCCTAAATCTCTGCCCGCCTGCTGCGGATCTATCTCTCTCGTTTTGTAACGGAAAACTGCACTGCGCGACATAACACGCAGTTTGGAAATTCGAGACAGGTTGTTGATGATATTGTCAGTAATCCCCTGGACGAGATACTCCACCTCAGGATCACCCATCACATTTGTAAAAGGAAGAACTGCAACAACAGGCCGGTTGTTAACGTGAACACCGTTTGACAGATGATTCTCTTCAGCTTCAACAACTCTGACGGTCGCAATGAAACGGTAGCCACGCCTGGTGACAGTTTCGATGTATTTCGGACCCGCTCGCTCATCTCCTAAAGCCTTACGCAAATAGAAAATATTCTGACTAAGATTGGCCTCTTCAACAAAAGTATCGGGCCAGATCTCTCTCAACAGCTCATCCTTCTCCACCAACTGCCCAGCCCTCGTGATAAGCAGGACCAGTATCTCCGCGGCCTTGGGAGTGAGCGAGATTGTTTCACCCGCACGTTTGAGCAGGCGTGTATTTACATTCAGTTGATACGGTCCAAATTCGTAGTAAAGGTTGTGATGAGGCATAGACTGACTACTCCCACTTTAGTCCGGTCCAATTACGATTGTCGAACGATAGAGATTTATGAGGCGGAAGTCCTTAGATATTACTAAGAAGTTTTTTAGATTGTTCTAAGGATTTCTGCTTCGCAGAATGAGATAGTTCGCCCGTCGTTAAGCGCAATTGCTTTTCAACGGGCTCGCAAATTTTAAGAGCAAGTCTGACGAATGGCAAGATTTCGAGAGGTCCTCGAGTGAGCGTTTGATTCGGGCCAGTTGGTAGAGGGGGCAAAATCAACTGGTAGGACAGGTGGGGTCCTTCACCGGATCTGGGTACCTCACCCCAACGACGCAGCTGATCCTTGTGCCTCAACGCAGCTTAGCCCAGCAAGGCAAGCCTTGAGGCACAAGGCAGCGAGACATAACAAGACATAAAGACGCCGCCGCTCAAAACGAATATGGATCGAGACCAATCTTTGTCGAGCACGTTGCGTGACTGGTATCCTTCCATGTTCGAGATGTCGCAAAGTGACTCCATACTAAAAGATCGCGTGCGCGCGTTTTGGCAGCAGAATCCCTGTGGGACGAAGTTTGCCGATGCGCCTCCTGGCTCACGCCGATTTTATGAGCTCGTAGAAGAGCATCGCTATAAAAAGGAGTGGCACATTCCGGAAGCCGCCGGATTTGCTAATTCCAAAGGCCTGAATGTGCTCGAAGTAGGTTGTGGGCTCGGGACCGATGGCGCTCAGTTTGCCAGAGCGGGCGCGAAATACACGGGTATCGATCTTACCCACGCCGCGGTTGAGTTATCAAAACGGCGCTTCGAATTATTCGACTTGCCCGGTACTTTCCGAGTTGCCGATGCAGAACGACTGAATTTTCCAAACAACTCGTTCGATATCGTCTACTCGCACGGCGTGCTCCATCACACGCCTGACACAGCCGCAGCGGTGCGCGAGATCCATCGTGTGCTGCGCCCCGGCGGCAAAGCGGTCGTCATGCTCTACCACCGCGACTCATACAACTATCGCGTCAACATCTCGATGTTGCGTCGCGCAGGCGTAAACCTGTTGCAATGGAACGCAGGCGTCAAGCTGGTTCACCTCCTGACGGGCGAAGCGGAGGAGAGCCTGCACGAACACGCCCAGCGATTGAAAGGTCAATCCGGCTATTCAAACTCAGAAGAATTCCTGAGCCGGAACACTGACGGCGCCGGTAATCCACTGGCGCGTGTCTATTCTCGCGCCGAAGCGCACGAACTCTTTAAGGACTTCGCACACGTCGAACTGCGTACCTACTTTCTCAACAAACGCTGGCTGCCGTTGCTTGGTCCAATCCTGCCACGCTCTGTTGAATCGATACTCGCGTCACGATGGGGCTGGCATCTGTGGATTTATGCTACAAAGAAGTGATGAAAAATTTTCTTATAACTGGCGGTGCAGGCTTTATCGGGTCTCATCTTGTTGATCGTCTGTTATCAACCGACGTCACACAGATCACAGTCGTCGATGATTTCAATGACTTCTACGAACCGGACATCAAACGTGAAAATATCCGCGAGCACTTAAAAGATCCACGCTACCGCATTCATGAAATCGACATTCGCGATCGCGCCGCACTCGAACAAATCTTCAAACGCACAAACTTCGATTGCATAGTTCACCTCGCCGCCCGAGCAGGCGTTCGACCATCGCTTTCCGAGCCTCAGCTCTATACTGAAACAAACATCAACGGCACGCTCAACCTGCTCGAGCTTGCGCGCCATCACAACATCAAACAGTTCGTCTTCGGCTCATCATCATCTGTTTACGGAATCAACGCTCACGTCCCGTTCAGCGAAGACGACCCGATTCGCCAACCGATTTCGCCATACGCCGCGACCAAAGCCGCCGGCGAGCTCCTCTGTCACACTTACTCACATCTCTACGGACTGCGCTGCGTGTGCCTGCGTTTTTTCACTGTGTATGGCCCACGGCAACGCCCAGACCTCGCGATTCATAAATTCGCGAAACTGATCAGCCAACGCAAACCAATACCCGTCTTCGGCGACGGCGCTACCCGCCGCGATTACACCTACATCGACGACATAATCGACGGCGTCATTGCCGCCATCAACTACGTCGACAGCAACTACGACATCTTCAACCTCGGCGAATCGCGCACGGTGGAGCTCAATGAGCTGATTTCCCTCCTCGAAAAAGAACTCGACACGCACGCAATTATCGACCGTCAACCGCCCCAGCCAGGCGATGTCCCGCAAACCTACGCCGATATCTCCCATGCGCGAGCGTTGCTAAACTACGACCCCAAAACACAGATCGAAGAGGGTCTGCGCCGCTTTGTCGAATGGTTTAGGATGAGAGGTTTGTGAATCTGTTCTACAATGTCGTCCGGTGCATGCACCCCGCGGACGCCAGGAACCGTCCACACAGCCACTCATGAAGATTCTCGACGAACAGGAACAACTAACAGAAGACCGCGCGAGTCTGCCAACCGATTCCCCCGACATTTCGGTTTTTCTGCCGGTTTTCAACGAAGAACCCAACCTCCGGCCGCTGCACACGAAGCTTTCAGAAGCGCTTAAAACCCTGGAGCGCTCGGCGGAAATTGTTTACGTCGACGACGGCTCCAGCGACGGCAGTATGAAAATCCTGCGCGAAATCGCTCATCTCGATCCGCGGGTGCGCGTCGTCGCGCTGCGCCGAAACTACGGACAGACAGCAGCGATGGCCGCCGGTATCGACGCGGCAAGAGGAAAAGTCCTGATCCCGATGGACGCCGATCTACAGAACGATCCGGCTGACATCGCACGCCTCCTCGACAAGCTGGACGAGGGCTACGACGTCGTCTCTGGTTGGCGCAAAAATCGGAAAGACAAAATGGTCACCCGCAAGATACCTTCGATGATCGCGAACCGCATAATCTCGTGGATCGGCGGCGTGCCGCTTCACGATTACGGTTGTTCGTTGAAGGCTTACCGGCGTGAGTCGCTCGAAGATGTTCGTTTGTATGGCGAGATGCATCGCTTCATCCCGATTTACGCCGCATGGGCGGGCGCGCGCGTCACGGAAATCCCGGTCGAACACCACGCGCGCACGATGGGCAAGTCGAAATACGGACTTTCGCGCACGATTAAAGTCGTTTTCGATCTGATGACGATCAAGTTTATGGCGTCGTATCAAACAAAACCGATCTACGTCTTCGGCTCGTTTGGCGTGCTCGCGTTTGCCGTCTCTCTTTTGAGCGGACTCTACGCCGTCTTTCTCAAGGTCATTCACAAAGCTGACTTCGTCCAAACGCCTCTGCCGGTTCTGAGTGTCGTGATGTTTGCGGTGGGAGTGCAGTTTCTGTTGATGGGATTGCTGGCGGAAATGCTCGTACGCACCTATCACGAATCACAAGCGAAAGCCATCTACGCCGTGCGCGAACGCCTCGGCTTCAACAATCCAAAGACTCACAAATAGACAACATGTGCGGTATCACCGGTTGGGCCAATCTTGATTCTCACACGCCGCCACCTGACGGCGCGCGGGAATTGCTCCACGCGATGTGTGAGCGAATGGTCCATCGCGGTCCCGACTCGGAAGGCTTATTTGTAACGTCCGGCATCGCCCTCGGCATGCGACGGCTCGCGATCATCGATCTCGTCACCGGTGAACAGCCGGTCTTCAACGAAGACAGGAGCGTCGCCGTAATTCTCAACGGCGAGATCTACAACTATCGCGAGCTGCGCGCGAAACTCGAAAAACGTGGACATGCGTTTCGCAGCGCTTCAGACACCGAAGTCTTGCCGCACTTGTACGAAGAGTACGGCGACGGAATGATGCGCGAGCTCAACGGCATGTTTGCCTTCGCTTTGTGGGACAGCCGCCGGCGTCGTTTGTTGATCGCGCGTGATCGCTTCGGCGAGAAGCCGCTTTACTGGGGCGTGTTCGACAACACGCTGCTCTTCGCTTCTGAGCCGAAAGTTCTGTTGGCCCACCCGTCAGTCAAGCCGGCACTAAATCTCCAGGCGTTGAGACAATATTTATCGTTCGACTACGTACCCGCGCCGCTTTCGATCTACGAGGGAATCAACAAACTTCCAGCGGCCCACAAACTCACACTCGAAGATGGTCGCGTAGAAGTAGAACGTTACTGGCAACTCAGTTACAAAACTGTCGAGCCAGTGCCGTCCGAGCAAGAGGCCGCAGAACACTTGCGCGAGTTGCTTGCAGACGCAGTTCGCATGCGTCTCGTTTCTGACGTTCCACTCGGCGTGCTTCTGTCAGGTGGCGTTGATTCATCGAGTGTCGCGGCGCTCGCGGTCGCCGCCTCTCACGAAGCGGTAAAGACGTTTTCAATCTCATTTGCCGAAGCCTCGTTTGACGAATCCGCGTACGCGCGCAGTGTCGCGAAATTTCTCGGCACGGACCACCACGAAGAACGTTTGAGCGCGAACCTCGCCGCAAATCTCGTCAGCGAGATCGGCGCGTGGATGGATGAGCCGTTCAGCGATCCGTCGCTTGTGCCCACGTATCTTCTTTCGCGGTTCACCCGAAAGCACGTGACTGTTGCGCTCGGCGGCGACGGCGGTGATGAATTGTTCGCCGGTTATCCGATGTACGCCGGACTGCGTTGGGCCGAGTTCTATAAACGTGTTCCACCGTCGATTCGCGCAAGCGTCATCGAGCCACTCGTCCGACTGATGCCGGTAAAGACGAAGAACCTTTCACTCGATTACAAAGCGCTGCGCTTCGTGACGGGCGCGAAGTACGACACGGTCGCCCGACATCACGTTTGGTTTGGCTCGTTCACACCGGAAGAGCAGACGGAGTTACTTACACACGAAGTGCTGGCGGCGAGCGATGGCGAGATCTATGCCGACGCACGACAGATGGCAGAGGAGTGTGACAACGAAGATCTCGTGACGCGCATGCAAAGCGTTGACACGCGTCTGTATCTCGCTGAAGACATCCTGACCAAAGTCGATCGCGCGAGTATGGCCGTATCGCTCGAAGTGCGCGCGCCCTTCCTCGATCCGCGCGTGGCGGAATTCGCTGCGTCGTTACCGTGTAATTACAAGTTGCACGGTCAAAAGACGAAGTACATTTTGAAGAAAGCTGTGAAGGAAATGCTGCCGCCATTCGTGACACGTCGCGGCAAGAAGGGTTTTGGCGTGCCGGTCGCGGAATGGTTGAAAGAGAAGTTGCGGCCACTCGCGCGCGATCTGCTGTCGCCGGAGCGCGTTCGTCGCGCCGGAGTTTTCAACGCAAACTACGTCGCGCGTTTGCAGGACGAACACGAACGCGGCATCGCGAATCATCGCAAGCTACTCTGGACGCTGTTGATGTTTGAGTTGTGGCACGAGAGCTTTATCGAAACGCCTCGGCGCATCGAGACTTCAGTTAGCGACAGGATTACATGATTCAGGCGGCGTATGATCAGCTCTTCTCGTGGTGCCAGGAACACGACTTCGCCGGACACGATCCCTTCGATGCGCTAAATAGTCGACTCTTTCAATCGACACCGCTGGCCCAATCACGTAACGCGCGCTTCATCTGGACACAAATCGTAAAGCGATCTCCTGCGGACTTTCGTAACGTGGTTCGTGTGCCCGCGGAGCGCAATGCTAAGGGAATCGCGTTGTTCACGCTCGCGCAGATTGCGAACTATAGACGAGTCAAGACTGAAGAATCCGAGACTGCAGTCAGCAACTTTCTCAGCGCACTGCTCGCAATGAAAACGGATGGCTACAGCGGGACTTGTTGGGGTTATAACTTTGACTGGCAGAGTCGCAACTTCTTTGCGCCGAGAGGCACGCCGACGATTGTTCCAACTGCATTCGCAGCCAGGGCATTTATTGAAGCTGAACATGACGAAGCGCGTAGCGTTTGTGATTTCATCATTAACGACTTGCCGCGGACGGTCGACACTGAAACCGAAGTTTGTTTCAGCTACGCGCCCAACACAAACACGCGCATCTTCAACGCGAGTCTCCTTGCAGCAGAGGTGCTTGCGAGTGTCGGCAAACGCACAGGCGAGAATGAATTGATCGATCTCGCCGAACGCGCGGCTCGCTACGTCGTCAACAACCAACAGCCAGACGGCTCGTGGCTGTACGGCGCAGAACCAAAGCAGGCGTGGATCGACAACTTCCACACCGCTTACGTACTCTTCTCGCTGAAGCGCATAATCGACACGATACGGAAAAATGAATTTCAACAAGCGCTCGAGCGCGGCTATCAGTATTGGAAGAACACGTTCTTTCTTGCGGACGGTTGGCCGAAATACTACGATCACGACCTTTATCCGGCGGATGCGCACGCCGCAGCCAGTGCAATCGTAACTTTCCTCGAGTGCCGCGAGCTCGATAACGAGGCGTTGAGCCTGGCCCGGAAAGTTGCAAACTGGACGATTCAACACCTGCGCGACAGTCGAGGTTTCTTTTATTATCAACGACGACGCTTCTACACGGTTCGCAAACCCTACATGCGCTGGACGCAGGCCTGGATGCTTTACGCATTGTCGCGTTTGCTCGAAGAAACGAGCTGACTAATGATCAGAATTGGCGTAATCGGTTACGGCTACTGGGGACCGAACCTCGTGCGGAATTTCATGGCGGCACAAGGTTCGGCGGTGATGCGCGTTTGCGATATGCGCAAAGAGCGACTGTCGTCTCTGGGCAAAATTTATCCGGGACTGAAGACCGGCGCCGATTCCTCCGATCTCATTAACGATCCGCAGGTCGACGCTGTCGTGATCGCCACGCCAGTCTCGACGCACTTCGAATTAGCGATGTCGGCTTTGAAGGCCGGCAAGCACGTGCTCGTCGAAAAGCCACTCGCCGCGAGATCGGATCAAGCGCGCAAACTCGTCGACGAAGCCGCGGCGCGAAACCTCGTGCTGCTGGTAGACCACACGTTCGTTTACACAGACGCGGTGCGAAAGATTCGCGATCTGATCGCGTCAGGGCAACTCGGCGAGATCTATTACTACGACGCAGTGCGCGTCAATCTCGGTCTCTTCCAACACGACGTCAGCGTCATCTGGGATCTCGCAATTCACGATCTTTCGATCATCGATCACGTGCTTCCATCAAAACCGGTGGCGGTGTCAGCGACTGGAATCAGTCACGTGCCCGGACAGCCCGAAAACGTCGCATACATCACGCTCTTCTTCGCGAGCGCACAGATCGCGCACGTACACGTAAACTGGCTGACCCCTGTGAAAGTGCGTCACACGCTGATCGGCGGCAGTGAGAAGATGATCCTGTACGATGATCTCGAGCCGAGCGAGAAGTTGAAAGTCTACGACAAAGGCATCGATGTCACGCCCGGACCAGAAGACGTTTACAAGATGCTGGTGAGCTATCGCCTGGGCGACATGTGGGCGCCACAGCTCGACAACACGGAAGCACTACAAACCGAAGCGCTCCATTTCATCGACTGCATCGAGCACAACAATCAACCGGAGACGGATGGACCAGCAGGGCTGCGCATGGTGAACCTGATCGAAGCGGCAGAAACTTCGCTTCGCGATCGCGGCCGGCTGATTGAGCTCCAGTGGTGATTGCCAAATGCGCCTCTGGATCGATCTTGCAAACTCTCCTCACGTCCCGTTCTTCAAAGCGTTAACGAAGCGATTCATTTCTCAGGGTAACGAGATCGAGATCACGGCGCGCGAGTTTGCGGAGACAGTTCCACTCGCGCACGCTGCGGGGTTCTCGCCTGAAGTTGTTGGCGTGCATGGCGGTCGTGCGGTGTCGAAAAAAGCAGGCAGTATCGGCAGTCGCGCGTGGGCGCTCGCTGCCTGGGCGCGCAAGCGCAAGTTTGATCTCGCCATCAGTCACAACTCATATTCACAAATCCTTGCTGCGCGTGTGTTGGGCTTGAGGACCATCACGATGATGGATTACGAGCATCAACCGGCGAACCACCTCGCGTTCCGTTTTGCGTCTCGCATCATCGTGCCCGCGAGTTTTCCGGCAGAGCGTTTGCGACGCTATGGCGCGCGCGTGGGGAAGGTGCGGCGCTATCACGGCACGAAAGAGGATGTTTACCTGGCTGACTTCATGCCGGATCGGGCGTTTGCCGAGAAGTTGTGTGAGCTTGGAGTTAATGCGGATAATGTGTTGGTCCTGGTGCGACCGCCGGCGCATGATGCGTTGTATCACCGGTTTCAGAACACGTTGTTTGATGAAGCGTTGGCGATGTTGCAGAGCCGCGGGAATGTGCAGGTGATACTCTTGCCGAGGAATGCAGCGCAGCGTGCGGCATATTCGGGGAAGGAGCGAATAATCATTCCGGCGACGCCGTTGGATGGAGCGAATCTGATCGCTGCGAGTGATCTGGTGATCAGTGCGGGTGGGACGATCAATCGCGAGGCGGCGGCGTTGGGTGTGCCTGCGGCGAGTATTTACGCAGGGCGCTGGGCGGCGGTGGATGAGGAGTTGGTGAGGGAGGGGCGGTTGCAGAGGATTGCGAGTCTTACCGATTTTCGAAATCTGTCGACTGAGAAAAAACAATCGATAAGTCCTCGTCGTTCGGTTGACGTTATTGATGAGGTTGTGAGGCTTATATTTGAACAGTAGATCTTGGTTGAGCAACGGGCGGCCACGGAGGGCCGCCCCTACAGTTGTAGTCAATCACGCAATTTCGTCGACCGCGCCCGTTGAGTAACAACTGTAGGGGTGGCCCTCTGTGGCCACCCGCTCTGAGAATGCGAGCGGAAAGAACTAAACAATCCGTAATCGAAGCCAGCGTTGTGCGGGTGCCCGCGCGTGCGCCGCGCTGGATTGTGCCTGCCGTGAAGGTGACGCTCGTTATCATCGACGCCTTCGCTGCCGCGCTTTCGTTCATGCTTGCCTTCTACACGCGTGAACGAATCTCAGTATTCGCAACGAACGAAGGCTTCGCGTGGAGCGACCGTTTCGCGCCTTATGGTGCGTTGCTCGTGTTTGTGGTCGCGATCCGCTTGCTGAGCTTTCGTTACTGCAACCTCTATCGCGTGCGTGGCGAGTTTTCATTCGTCGACGACAGCATTCGCGTCTTCAAAGCCACTGCTATCGGCTCGCTGCTGATCGTGGCGGCGGCGTTCCTGTACCGCGGCGGTTTTGAGTTTCGCGCGTTCTCGTACGCACGCAGCGTCTTTGTTGCGGATTTTATTTTCGTGCTGGTCAGCATCGGTGCGCTGCGGTTTCTCATGCGCGCCGGGCAGATGTTCGTGCGCAGCCGACAAATCAACTTGATCCCCACGCTCGTCGTCGGACGCGGCCCCGAAGCGACGTTGTTCATTCGAGAGATGCGCCAACGACCCGCGCTTGGTTATCGCGTGATCGGTGTTGTTGACACTACGCCGCTTGACGCAAAGGCGGCTTACGAAGACGTACCGGTGATCGGTACGTTGGACTCACTTCCCGATTTGATTCGCGACTCGGGCGCAAATGAAGTGATCATCGCTGACGCCGACGTGAATGCCGACGCGTTATTTGAAGTGATGATGCGCTGTGGCCGCCGGCGCGGTGTCGAATTCCGGATCGCGCCCAGTTTGTTCAACTGCCTGCCGCGCAAGACCGAGATCGATCAGATCGGCGTGCTGCCGATGATCCGTCTCTTTCGCGAGCCGCTGTCGAGCGGAGCGCGAATACTCAAGCGCACTTTCGATCTGATCGTTGCCGCGCTCACGATCGTGCTGCTGTTTCCCTTTTGGCTCTTGATCGCACTGCTGATCAAACTCGATTCCACCGGACCGGTGTTTTATACGCAGGAGCGCGTCGGCATGGATGGTCGACTGTTTCTGCTCTACAAGTTTCGTACGATGAAAGCGGGCGCTGATCCGGAGCTTCACCGCGAATATCAGAAAGCATTTATTGCCGGACGCGCGGAAGCGAACGTCGGCAACGACAGTAAGCCTACTTACAAACTCCTCGCCGACCCGCGCATCACGAAGGTCGGAAAACTACTGCGACGATCGAGTCTCGATGAAGTGCCGCAACTCCTGAACGTCCTGCTGGGCGACATGAGTATCGTTGGACCACGACCACCGATTCCGTACGAAGTCGAGGCGTATGAGTTGTGGCATCGCAAGCGACTCGACATGAAGCCCGGATTGACAGGGCTGTGGCAGGTGTCCGGAAGAAATCGTTTGCCGTTTGAAGAAATGGTGCGGCTGGATCTTTTCTACATTGAGAACTGGTCATTGTTGTTAGATCTAAAAATCATCCTGCGGACCGGCTTCGTAATGATTGGCGGCCAAGGTCACTGATCCAGAAGTGCCAATGAGACTGCTAGTAAAAGGATCTTTTTGGTGCCTCGATAGAGTGGTTCGATTTCGCAGTTTTCAGTGAGCGCGTGGGAGTCGCTACACGGACCGGCGCCGGTCGAGATTGATGTGATTCCCTGAAGTAGGGCGGCGCTCGAATTGTTTGAACCCGCATTTCCGATCGGCGGATCGAAACCCATCGCGCGATGCACCGCTTCGGCGATCTTCACGAGGTTAGATTCGCGATTGCCCGGCAACACGGCCGCGGGCGACGCCGAGATCACGTCGGTCTTCACAGTCACTCCTGCCCGTTTCGCTTCTTCATCGAGTATCGCTGCGATCTTCTGCTCGAGATCGGCGATCACGTCATTGTTAGTCGAACGCAAGTCAACCGTGAACCACGCGTCCGAAGCTTTGGCATTAACCACTTCGGATCCGCCGAGCATGCCGATGTTCAAGTTAGACGACGGATTCGTCGGAACCTTCAATTCATAAATGCGGGCGATCGCGCGTGCGAGCGGAAGCGTCGCCGAATAAGGCGGCGTGCGCGAGCGCGTGTGACCGCCTGGCCCAATGAAGTGATGGCGATACCAGTTGATGCCGATACCTGCGTACGTGAATCCCTCGTAACCGCCATCGAGCGCGATGTAGTAATCCACTTTGCCTTTGTTATCTTTCGTATACTGCTTCGCGCCTGTCATCCCTGCTTCTTCGTCAGTTGTGAACAGGAAGACGAGATCGCCTTTGGTTTTGATTTTGGCGGCGTCGAGGGCGCGAATCGTGGCTAGCAGCGCCTCGATGTTGCGCGTGTCGTCGCCGATGCCGGGCGCATACACGCGTCCATCGCGCACGGTGGCTTTAATCTTCAAACCGGGTTGAAAGACCGTGTCCATGTGCGCGTCGAAAACAGTGACCGGACCACCGCCGGTTCCTTTGCGCGTCGCGACGAGATTACCGGCGGAGTCGTAGCGAATGTCCAGCTTCGATTTGCGAAGCAGGCTTTCGATGTATTTGGCGCGTTCCTGTTCCTGTTTTGAAGGTGCGTTGATCTCGGTGATGGCGATCCACTCTCGCAGAATCGCATCGCGATCTTTGTCGATATGATCGAAAGCCGCTTTGACGCGTGGGTCGTCCTGGACTGATTTCACCTGATCCGTAGGAGTCTGAGCAGAGACGTTAGACAGGATTAACAAGATTTGCAGGATTAACAAGAAGAAGCGCATGGATTTCCTGATTCTGTTGGATTAGTAGACCAGCGACATTCTAATATGCCCTCTATGCAGATTTCGACCTGGCTTGAGCGAGCTATCGTTGCCTGCCTATTTCTCATCGCCACATTCGCGCCTCACTCCATCGCAGTGACGCAAGGGGCGTGGCTGCTCGGAATGACTTTCTGGGTCGTGCGGCTGATCGTTTACCCACGGCCACAGCTCCTCCGTTCGCCAGTCGATTTGGCACTGCTTGGATTCTTCATCCTCAGCGGTGTCTCGGGAATTTTTTCTTACAGTCCGATCATGTCGATTGGAAAGATGCGTGCGGCAAGCCTGTTCACGATTGTTTACCTCGTTTCTCAGAACACGCGCTCACTCCGATTGGTGCGTCTGCTCGCGCTGACACTAATCGCGTCGTGCATGATCAATGTCTTTCTCACTGCCGGCCAGCTCGCGATCGGTAAAGGTGTAAAAGTGCAGGGCGTGAAGCCCGAAAGCCCACTCGCAAAAGCAGTGTTTCGAACGCGATCGGTCACGCAACCGACGCCGATCATCAACGGCGACACGATCTGGCAAGTCGATGGCAGGCCGGTTGGAACTCCGGAGGATTTAGCCGCAGCCCTGGCTTCCGGACCTACAATCGCAACGGTGCGGATCTATCGCGTCGAATGGACACCTGAGCTCGAGCTGCCGCGCGCGCAATTGCTACAGGGAACAAATGCCCTCGAACAACTCGGCATCAGTAGCTGGTCACGTGGTCGGGATTGGCGCGCCACAGGTTTTTACAATCATTGGGTAACTTATGCCGAAGTCCTGCAACTGATCGCGTCGCTCGCCCTCGGGATCTTCCTCGCGCTCAGACAAAAGCGAAGCGTAGCCGGCGTATTGCTGTTACTTGCAGTGGCCGGATTGGTGTTCGCCCTCGCGATGACAGTCACGCGCGCGTCATGGATCGGCTTTGCGATTTCAGCGCTGGCGATGTTGTTATTGACGTCATCGCGACGCACGATCGTCATCGTCGGAGCGTGCGCAATCCCGCTCGTCCTGGCCGGGATTGTCCTGTTACAACAACGACGCAGCATCGGTTTCTTCGACAAGAGCGATCAATCGACGAGCTGGCGCGAGATGGTTTGGAGGGAAGGATTTCACCTGCTTGTCAGCAAGCCTCGACATTTGATCTTCGGCGTCGGTATGGATTCGATCAAGGGACATTGGCGCGAGTGGGGCCTGTTTGACAACGGTCGCCAGCCAATCGGCCACATGCATTCAAACTTGTTGCAGATCGCACTGGAGCGTGGTCTGCCGGCGCTGATCCTCTGGCTGATCTTGATCGGAGTTTATCTGCGAATGCTATGGCGCATCACTCGACGAGAAACAATCGACGATTTCGCACGTGGCTTGGCCGTCGGCGCTTTAGGCGGCGCGCTAGGATTCTTCGCGAGTGGACTCGTCCACTACAACTGGGGCGACTCAGAAGTGGTAACGATTGTCTATTTCATTATGGGCTTGTGTTTGGTAGTTGAAAGAACCAATCAACAAGTTGCGGATTCAAGCGTCCGCGGTTAAGGGATGTTGATATCGTTCGATATCGTCGCCATCATACGATCCCGTGTGAGAACAGCTTGAACACTGGACAACATACGTTGCCTTCAGCTTGGTCTGGCCGCGAGAGAGATCGGCGAAAAGAATTTCCTTCTGCTGGCAGTGTTCGCAAGTGTAACGGAGATACCATTGGCCGGGGGTTAGCGTGCGCATTGCTTAGGTCCTTCGATTTTCGAGTTCCGGACGAGAGGAACGGGGCGATACAGTGCGTGCCTGTTCTTATAAGGCGAGACGGTGTTGAGCGTCAAGCGTAATAATACGGAGAAGAGCTATAGAACCATAGAAACTATTTCTTTTTTCCGACTGAAACAATCCGGTCGATTACCTTCGGATCATTGGGCAGCAGGCCGGATTTCGGGAGTCGCGGGAACCGATGGCTTATCAGATGCAACGCCGGAAACAGCAGGCATTCAAACAACGAGCGTAAGCAGTACCAGGGCGACCAGGAGTGCGCGCATCATTTGGATTTACCTCATTAAGAGACAAATGGATAGTACGGCGTGTTACGGAAGATCCAAAACGAAAGCACGACAAAGAACAGCGCGTAAATGTAAAGCGGAGGCAGCCTATTGTGAGTTGGCACGCCACCGCGCATCACGATAACGCTGTAACGAATCAGCGCATACATCAGAAACGGGATCGCGATCAGGAAAAATGGATTGAGCTCGAACGCTGCCACAACGTGGCCGTGAAGAAGCTGGTGCATCGCGCGAGTTGAGCCACAACCCGGACACTGGTAACCAGTCAGGAATCGAAATAGGCAAACAGGGAAGAGACCAGTCTTGCCCGGCTCAAACACAAACAGGTATGCAGCTCCCGCGAGTAACACTGACCAGATAGCAATAACGGTCGAGCGCCGGTACATCTCGTAATCCTAAAACCATCCACGCCGGTTCTGAAAATACGTCCTCACAAAGTCTTCATCAGACTTGGTCAAATATATAATTCCCTCGATCAACCCGAGGATCCAGCCAATGCCGCACAGGCCAAGCACCAGTTGAATGATTCCCTCGGTGGTGTAACCCATGATGAACTTGTGAACACCAAATCCACCAACAAGGATCGCGCAGATGCCCGCAGGGATCTTTTTGTCCGCGCCCATTGATTCCCAGTTCACCATCTGACCTGGGTTCACAGTCTGTATGGGCGGAGGCTGGTAGCTCGCCATGGGCGCCATGACAGCCTGACAATTCGTGCAATATTGTGCGTAGTCGTCGTTAGGCGCGCCGCACTTTGTGCAATATCTCATTTCGGTTTTCGAAAGAAGAGTTTGAAAAGATCCTCGAGATCGTCACACCAAAACGTGAGCCCCCGGTTAAGGGCTCACGTCAGAGTCCAAGTAGGAATACTCAAGAGAAAACTGCGGCGGACATACAGATCTTGCTGGCAGTTCAGGTCGTTGCGACTACCTACTGCCCAAAGCGCCGATGCCTACTCCAAGCACTGTCATCACTATCCAGATGACAACCCAAATCAGTCCGAGTATCAGTCCGATGTAGCTGAACATTTTTGCCTTGCGAGAGGAATCCAGCGCTCCGGCGGTGTCGCCGGCTTGTACCTGGCCGTTCACGCGGGCCGCAAAGATGACCGCGACGATGCCGAGCGGCAAGCAGCAGAACAACGAGATAATTGACGGAACCATATAATTAGGAACGCTTGCAGGTGCGCCCGAGCTGGGCGGGGGAGTCCACTCTTGAGACATTTAGTTTCTCCTGAATCCAGTCTTCGAAGATCGTTCGTAAGCCAAATTAGACGGCGAAATCCTGTGACGGCGGTGGCGGCGGCGGTGCGTCTTTTCGTTTCTCGAAAATCGGCACCGAAATGAGTCCACCGATGATCGAGAGAACGAGTAGCCACAGCCCGCCAATCAGGCCACCCAGCACAAACAGCAGGAGTCCTGATAGACCCGGGGGAAGCTGAACGCCAGCTCTCACCAGTGCTTCTTCGATTTGGGCGCTATTAAAGAAATAGCCGATTGGGACACTTATGAGGAAGTAGAGAATCGCGCCAACAATTCCTGTCAGCACGCCTACAACGGCGCCTTCTCCGACTTTGACTGGAACGGGGGCCGACTTGACATACAACATGCCGGCGAGAAGACCGCCTCCTATAGCCCAGATACAGCAACACCAGTTAAGAAAAGGGATCGCGGAGAGTATTCCGACGATTAAGCCCCCCAAAAGTGCCGGCTTTAGTTTGTTCATTTAGTTTGCACTCGTCAGACAGAAAGCAATCTACGGCCTGAACTTATGTTGGATTATTGGATTGGCAACGAAGCGCCCTGCATAACTAACAAAGCGGGCGTGGAATGTCAATAAATTCTCTGCGGCCCTCTGCGTATCTCTGCGTTCTCTGCGTTGAAATAGACCGTAACGCAGAGAACGCAGAGAACGCAGAGATACGCAGAGGGCCGCAGAGAAAACTTCCAATTTAGGCTTACTTAGAGACTTCGATGCGATCGCCGGGGTGGAGTTTCGGATCCTGCACGGCTCCCGACTTGATCTGCTTGATCGTGAACCCAATCGTCACGAGTTTCCCATCCGCACCTTCGCGTGAGACTTCCACCCGGTTCCCCGTGCCCCCAGCCGCCAGCAATGCCTGTAGTAACGTGATGCCGGGTTGAAAAACTTTCTGTCCCGGATAATTAATGCGGCCGCCGATGTAGTAGAACTCCTGCGGACGAGTGGTCACCGTAATCACGTCACCAGACTGAACAGTCAGGTTAAGAGTTGCCGGATCACTGAGATCGTGCGGTTGCATGGGCGTTCCGCCGCGCAGGATCACCACGCGCCCGCCGTCGTTTCGCAGTTGTGACTCAGCCAGCACGACATAAAGCGGCACTATTTCACGTCTCAAAAACCGTGTGCCAGGATTCACCACGAGTCCCGTCACCATCACCGAATGGCTGATGTACTGGCGCACACCCACGGAAACCTGAGCATTGTCGACGATCGCTCTTCTTTTAAGTTCGGTGGAAATGATGTTCTGAATCTCTTCGGGCGTGAGTCCCGCGACCGAGATCGCGCCGCCTGCGATGGGCAGGTCGATCACGCCGCCGGCCACGACTGTGAATAACGTGGACGACTTGCTGTTGGCCGAGTTGAGCAGACGAATATCGAGCACATCACCAACGCCAACACGATAGATGTCGGTTAGCGATGGCTCGGGCGTAGACGCTGAAGAAACCGAAGCCTTAACGATGCCGGCCGTTTCCTGAGCTGAAACTGAAATAAAGGACGCGCAGACGAGCGAAGCCAGTAGGGGGAGCAAAATTAATTTTTTCATAAGCAGGGGCAGATGCTTGAAATCGCACACTCGGTACAGGAAAAGCACAATCGCCCTCATATTCCTGATTTTTCCTCCACGAAGATCTATGGCACAGTATGTTTGTATGTACGAGTTTGCAGTCACACCGGCCGTTACAAACATCCGCCGCCGCGGCGTGGAGATCTACGATGTTGCGCCTGACAGCCTCGGCGCGGAGATGGATCTCGAACGCGGCGACCGAATAATAAAGGTCAACGGCCGCGTGGTTCGCGATTACCTCGACTTCCGTTTTCAAACCGCGGGCGAGACCGATCTGGTCCTCGAAGTACGCAAGAAGAGTGGCGAGGATTGGGAAGTCGAGCTCGATCGTGCTGAAGGTGAAGACTTCGGACTGTCGTTTGAACAGATCGTTCCGCGTCAGTGTGCGAACGAATGCATCTTCTGTTTCTGTAACGGCAATCCTGCTGACGCACGTCCGTCGCTCTTCATAAAGGACGAAGACATTCGTCTCTCCTTCCTCTACGGCAACTACACCACGATGACGTCGATCACTGACGACGAGATGCGTCGCATCGTGGAACAGCGACTGTCGCCGCAGTATGTTTCAGTGCACGCAACTGATCTCGACGTGCGCGCTTACATGCTCGGCGTCGACAAACAACGCGCAGACATTTCGACGAAGCTCGGGCGCTTGCTCGATGCCGGGATCGAAGTACACGCGCAAGTGGTTTTGTGTCCAGGGATCAACGACAAAGAAATATTGAAGAAGACGATCTTCGATCTTGCCGCAGAGTATCCGCGCATCACGAGCGTCGCGATCGTGCCGCTTGGTCTAACTCGCTACAACACGGATGCGCGTCTCACGCGAGTGACGCCTGAGTTCTGTCGCGACGTGATCGATCAGGTGACTGAAATTCAGAAAGAGCTACACGCGAAGCTCGGAACGAACTTCGCACTCCTCGGCGATGAGATCTACTTGCGCGCCGGACGGCGTATTCCCGCACGATCTCACTACGGCGACTATCCGCAAATCGAAGATGGTGTCGGCATGGTCCGATCATTTGAAAACGAGTTCACAAAACTCATGCGTCGCCTCGAACGCGAGAATTGGACCAGCAGCAAGCAAGCATCAGGAACAATCTTCACCGGCACACTCTTCGCGCCCGTGTTGAAGAAAATGATCGACAAGTTCAATGCGCGTTTCGGAACGAAGCTGATCGTCGAGTCGCTGGAGAACGGTTACTTTGGTGGCGATGTTTCTGTTGCTGGTCTACTAACAGGCCAGGATCTTTTGAACGCGCGTGAAAGAGTTGCAGGCGAGTTCGTTTGTATACCGAAGCAGATGTTGAAGAGTGACGATTCGATCATGCTGGATGGAATGAACGTCAACGAAGTATCACGCGCGCTGGGCCAACCAGTTCACGCGATCAACCTGCAAGACTTAGCAGCACTGCTACAGTAAGCATGAGCGATATTAGCCGGAAGAAGATCCTCGACGTTGGTTGTGGTCAGAACAAGTTTCCCGGAGCGATCGGCATCGATGCGAATCGCATGAGTCACGCCGATGTCATTCACGATCTCGGAACGTTTCCATACCCATTCGCTGACAATGAGTTTGAAGAGATCATTTGCCGTCATGTGATCGAGCATGTTCCTGATGTGCTTGGCTTCGTCAATGAGCTGCATCGGATCACGAAGCCTGGTGGCAAATTAAAGATCGTTACTCCTCACTATTCGAACCCCGACTGGGCAACCGATCCAACGCATCGCAATCACTTCAACAGTTTTTCATTCACGTGCTTCATTCCATCACGCACGCCCTTTCCGTTTTACACGACAGCAGAGTTGAAGCCGCTCGCAACGCATGTGAGTCTGGCGAATCTCTGGCGCGTATTGGGGCTCGAGTTCATGGTCAATCTCGATCAACGCTGGCCGTCAATGCGGTTCACGCGGAAGTTCTGGGAGTTTTACCTCTCAACGATTTTTCGTGCGAAGGAGCTTCACTTCGAATTTGAGGTCGTGAAGACGCCCGCCGCGGCAGAGCCCGAGAGTGGTGAAAAACCTTAAGCCAATCACGTCTAAAGACGAACCACCGGACCTGAAGTTCAAGTAATCGTATTCAGAACCTCCAAGTTTCTCCAAAATTTCGTTGGCGACAGGGCCAATAAATCGTACAATCTCCTGCAAAATTGAATGCGGCGAAAAGGGCATAGTTCTTGCCGTGTTGACGTTGCTCGCATGCACCCTCCGGTTCGGAGGAATATTAGAGCTTCCTCGCTCTAGTTAGGTTAAAGACAAATTTAGACAGACCAATACTTGATCGAGTCCTCGATCGATCTGAAGTGAAAATCGAATTTCCCTTTAGCGGCAGGTGCGGCGTCTTCAAGGGAAAGGCTCTTAAAGCAAGCGGTAAAACACTATTCGACGATATTTTCATCCTGAGGAGGGAAAATGAGAAAGTTCACAACGCTCTTGATGACGATGCTGGTCCTTGTGACTTGCCAGCTCGTTATTCAAGCCCAGGGTACGACCGGCTCCATCTCCGGTACTGTGACTGATCAAACCGGGGCAGTCGTGCCTGGCGCGAATGTCACCGTTAAGGGTGAAGCCGGACAGCAGTATACGGCGGTCACCAAGGGTGACGGCGTATTCACAATCCCCGGTGTTCCCGCAGGTACCCCGACATACACTGTGACGATCACTGCGCCCAGTTTTAAAACAGCAGTGATTCAGAACGTCAAGGTTGACGTCGCTACCCCGGCCACCGTTAACGCGCAGCTCGAGCCCGGCAACATTAAC
>DASYFE010000063.1:0-23804 GCA_036498585.1 Pyrinomonadaceae bacterium
GCCTGGTTAGCTCTTTCTGGCTCATTCGTAGTAGGGGCTCCACCTGCTCCGCACCTTTCGTGTTGAAGATCTCTCTTCACTACCACAAAAGGTGACATTTCAACTTTGGAGAAAGGTGACATTACTACTTTGGGCTAACACGTCACGAAATTGACGTGTAGACAGAGCCGCACTGCTCTAACAACGTGGAGGCAGCAGAACTCCTGGATTCAGTCTTCCAACTTCTTCGGATTGGAGTTTATTCTTTCCAACACATCTGGCTGCTCACCTTCAAACTGCTGGTAACGTTCTAAATCTCTTTCACTAAAATCAACAGCTAGTTGTAAGTTTTGGCAGTGGATGCATCCATACGCTCGAACGTCTCTGTGGCCAATACCAAAAGCAACTTTAAGACTTGGCAGGTCGCTCGAGTAAAACCGAACTGCTTCCCCCATGGCATCCCGCACTGTGCCTTCTACCAGGGCTGCACTTCCACAGGCTGTACACTTCATTTTAAGCGGACCTCCAAAGCGTTCGAATCAATTTAGGAGTAGTGTTCCCCACAGTGGACAATCTTGGCAACTTTCTTTTGACGCCGGAGCCAAGGATCATTTGGTTTGTCTACGGCTAAATCAGATGCGATGAAGCTTACACGCCTGTTGTTCGTCACTGCTGGTAGCGCGTGTGCGGTCTGGCTTTTCACGGTAGCGCTTTACATTCAGTTGACATCCTACGTTGAGACAGGATTAGTTGCTTTTGTCTGTGCGGTTCTCCTATTAGGACTCGCAATTTTCAGGACGAAGTCTGCGCCAATTTAATTAGACGCTCTCGACTTTACCGCCTGCGCCCGCCGAAGAGCTAAGCGCGTCGCTATTGCTATACTTATGGCTGATAGGAGAACGCCATTATGACCTCAGTTACAACGACTTCCTTGCTCTTCGCACTGGTCGGAATTCTTTTTGTGGGCTTGAGTATTCCGCTGATTGGAAACCGAGTGCCGCCAAATCCATATTATGGGTTTCGAACTTCGAAGACTCTCAGCGACCCCAAAATTTGGTATGAGGTGAATCGTATTTCAGGCCATGACTTGTTTCTGGCTGGCGCCGTAATCACTACGAGTTCGTTGACGATGTTGATGCTGGCACAGGAGTCGAGACGTGAACACGTTGCCCTAACGCTGTTATTAGTCATGGTGTTTTCGCTCGTGGGTGTGGCATGGCACGGCTTTGTAGTCTTGAAGCGCGTCTAATCTCTCAACTTAGGAGCGCCGCCGTCTGAGTCAGACAGCCCCGTGGCCCTCCAACACTTTGGCCGCGACCTTCGCCTTGTGGAACGTCGTGTGGTGCAACGGCGTCTTGCCATCGAGATCCCGTGCGTTGACATCCGCACCCCACGGTACGGAGAGGAAGAATCGCAAAGGAAAAAGTGCGATCGTCAATTTCTATGGTCCAAGACGAGAACGTTCTTGCATCCGTGAATCTCGCAATCACGGCTAAGCCCCAATCAATCATTTGAGGGAAACTCCTGGAGGTGGCGGAATCAGTGGAGCATCAAGGTTCTTTTCATGAACTCGATTAAGTCAATGAAGGTTTTGCGATCCATCTGGTAATGGGTCAGTTTGAAAATACGCCGAAGGCGTTGGCTAATTTCAGCCCAGGGTTCGAGCGCAGCGAGAACCCTGGGTTTGTCGTTAGCGATCAATTGAACCCTGTAAGGGTTCGCCAACCGCCTAACCCTTTCAGGGTTTGATCCATCTCTGAAATGTTACCCAGGGTTCTCGTTCCTCGAACCCTGGGCTGAAATTAGCCAACGCCTTCGGCGTATTTTCAAACTGATCCATCACCTGATCGATCAAGGGAGTTGGGTTGGTAGTACGATCGTGAACGTGCTGCCGTGGCCGGGGGTGCTCGCGAGGTTGATGGAGCCGCCGTGGACTTCGACGATCCATTGCGCGATGGAAAGACCGAGGCCGGCGCCGCCCATTGTGCGCGCGCGGGCTTTGTCGACGCGGTAGAAACGATCGAATACGCGCGACTGAGCCTCGGCGGGAATGCCGATGCCGGTGTCGCGCACGACTATCTCGGCGTTTCCGTTTTGTCGTACCAGCGCGAGTGAGATCTCCCCGCCTGCGGGTGTGTATTTCACCGCGTTGTCGAGCAGGTTCAGAAGCATTCGTTTGATCAAATCTTCATCACCATTCAAAGCGATCGAGGGGGAATCGTTTTCCAACTTCAATCGCACACCCTTCCGAAACGCCAGCACCTGCGCGGCGCGCGCGCAGTCTCTGACCGCGTCGTTCAACGAGACGCGCTCTTTGTTCAATGCCGCGCGTGTGTTTATCGGTTGGCGCGCGAGAATGAAGAGATCTTCAACGATGCGCGAAAGACGTTCAGCTTCATCCTGAATCAACGACAACGACTGCTGATACTCTTCGACCGTGCGTGTCTTTCCGAGCGCTACTTCTGTTTCGCCACGAAGAACGGCCAGAGGTGTACGCAACTCGTGAGAAGCGTCGGCGATGAATCGTTGCTGCTCTTTGAACGCATTTTCAAGTCGAGTGAGCAGATCGTTGATGGTTGTGGCGAGCCGGCCGAGCTCGTCCCGCGGATTCGTAACGTCGAGTCGTGCGGAAAGATTTTCTGCGGAGATACGTTGTGTTTGGCTGTTCATCGACGCGACGGGAGCAAGGCTTTTTCGCGCGAGGAAATAACCGCCCGCAGAAGCCAATAACAAGACGAGCAAAACTCCCGCGAACAGATCTCGACGCAGCTCACTGAGTCCGTCTTCGATCACGCTCAACGGTTCGGCGACTGCCGCGTATCCAAGCGTCTGGTCCGACGATAACGGAACGACTGTTACTCGCACTCCATTCACACTCGCATTACTAAAACCGCGCGCGCGCGCGTCAGCCAACACGGGGGAAGGAATCGCGATCATGGAGCCCGCGAGGTTTGCTGACGCAGCGATCGGATTGCCTGCGTTATCGGTGAGCTGCACGTAACGGTTGGGGAAGGTGATTTCTGCCAGGACAACTTTGCCTGCCGTAGATTGTGAGTGGGTTTCGCCGAGCTCCTCGAGGTATGCACTCGCAACCGTGTGCGCGGTCGAGCGCAACGACTCGTCCTGGCGCTCGTGAAAGATGTTGCCGGCCGCATAGTAGATCGCGAGCGCAAACGCGATGAGCGAGAGCGCGAGTACGCCCGCATACCAGAGCGTGAGTCTTATGCGAACGGAATCAAACATACTTCATGGTAACGCCGGACAACTCAGAAGTTCCACGTCAGCGCCACACCGTACTGCCGCGCCTGCCGGCTGTATTGCGGTGTGATCAGTGGCCACCTCGACTTCACCATTTCACCACTGTCGTCTTCGGTAACCGACTCGCGATGATGCGCGTGATAGACAAACTTGCCGATGCCGAAACCCAGAGCACTGCCGGCGAGCACATCAGAAAGATAATGCTTGTGTCCCGTGAATCGCGCCACGCTAACCGCACTCGCAATTCCATACGCTGCGATTTGCACGGCGGGACGATCTTTGTATTCGTGAGCGATGACGGTTGCAATCGCCCATGCTTGCGTGCTGTGTCCGGAAGGAAACGAGCTGCCGCCATCGAAGAACTCGCTTCGTTCGTGGCCGTCCAGTGGTCGTGCGCGCTGCGTAATGCCTTTGAGTGCTCCTTCCACAATAAGACTGTTGATCATTGCTTCAGCACTCAGCACACCTGTTTCTCGCGCTCGATAATTGTTCTTCTTACGACCGATCAAATAGAAAGTCCCCGCAACTGCGCCGAGGCCGTAAACCGATCCGGCATTACTGATCCACCGACTCGCTTTAACCTGCCGATCCGCTTCGAATATCTCGTCGCCCGTGATCCGATCGGTAGTAACCAACGCCATGAAACCGATGCCTGACGGAATCACCCACTTCATATCGCTGCGTTCGAGATGAAACGGAGCCGTCCAGATCGCTTTCTGATCGCGCAGTATGTTTTTGAGGAACTCGCGTTCGAGTGTTGGCGTCGGCGCAGGCGTTTGCGCGTGTAAGGTAATGGTAGTTGCCAGCATTAAGATCATGCCGAAGAGGCACTGCGATCTTCTGTTACTTCGCATGTTAGTTTTTCCCTTGAGACCAGTGTATAAGCCCGGTTATTTCCCGACCACCAGCACCGCGAAGGAGCCTGGTTTGATACTGCGTTGCGGTCTGCCGCCCGGCGTTGTCGCCGGCGTCTCAATATACTCCGCCGCACTCAGAAAGATCTTCTTCGTCTTCGGATCGAAAGCCATGGTCCGCGCGCTTGGCTGTGTCTTAACCGCACCGGCATCTTCGTAGTCGTCAGCAGCCTTTTCGTGAAAGACATTCAACACGCCTTCAGCGCACGAAAAGAAAACCAGTTTCGCCTGGCTGTCGAACGCCGCGTAATCCACACCGCGTCCGATTGCGAAGCTCGTGATCACTCGTCCCGACGTCGCATCCATTACAACCATCTTCGGCTCGTTGCGGCAGCCGATGAACAATCGTTTTGTCTTCGCGTCGTAGGCCAGACCGGTCGGTGTTTTCGCCACGCCGATCGGAAATCGCTTCTTTACCTCGAGTGATTTTGGATCGAAGACAACTACCTCGTTCGTGTCTTCCATGTTCACGTACACGACGCCGTCTGCAACCACCGCCGATTCGCCATCGCCTTCGACTTTTATTGTTCCCACCACTGCTCCGGTTTTCGCGTCGATAGCGGTGATGTCGTGTGAACCATGATTGTTTGTGAAGACGCGCTTCGTTCCCGGATCGTAATAGATGCCGTCCGGTCCTTTACCCACGTCAATCTTGTTGATGAGCTGCAACGTTGTCGGATCGAACATTGAAACTTTGTTCTCACGACCATTGCTGGTGAATCCGTGTTTGAACTCAGAGGCGAGTGCGACTCCATGGACGCCAGGTGTGTCCGCGATGGTTCCTATCAACTTGCCGTTGTCGGGATCGATTACGTCCACTTGCGTACCGTGCGACAAGTACAAACGCCGAGCAGCGCTATCGATCGTTACGTAATCAAAACCGCCATTGCCGGGGACCGGGTAGCGCGTCTCGATTTTGTATCCGGTATCGCCCTGCCACGTAACGAACGCCAGGACGAGGATTGATCCGAAGAGTTTCAAAGGGAAATTCATTGCGGTTGTCCTTTCTTACTCAACATTGCGTAAACGGTGGGGGTGACGATTAGGGATAATCCCAACGCTATTGTCAATCCACCAATCACTGCGATCGCGAGCGGTTGCAGTAGCTCTGAACCGGCTCCGATCGCGAGCGCTAAAGGCAGCATGCCGAGCATCGCGGCCAGCGACGTCATGAGCACGGGCCTGAATCGTCGACGCCCCGATCGCAGCAGCGCCTCTCGCAACGGCTCGCCTGTCGCGAGGTGCTCTTCAACTGCGTCGAGCATCAGAATTCCGTTCTTCGCGACGATGCCTACGATCATGATCATTCCCATCAACGACACCACATTAAGCGTCTTGCCGGTGATGAACAATGCCAGCAGCACACCGCTTAACGCGAGCACGGCGCCGGTGACGATCGCGATCGGATGTGCAAACGATCGAAACTCGATAAGCAAAGTTACGAAGACCAGCATGACGGCAAGCACAAGCGCCATCATCAGCTCACGAAAGCTCGACTGCTGCTCCTCGTAAAGCCCACCAAACTCAACGGTCATTCCGGGTGGTAGCTTCACGTCCTTCGCCAGTTGCTCACGAATTTGACGAATGGCCGTGCCGAGATCGCTTCCTTCAAGACGTCCGGTGACGGCGATCATCTGGCGCAAATTCTCGCGCTCGATCTCCGCCTGGCCTTTGTCGATCTCGATCTCCGCAATCTGATCGAGCCGGAACAGTTGTCCCGAAGAAGAGCGAACTTGAAGTGCTTTCACATTATCGAGCGACGTGCGCACGTTCGCCGGAAAGATCACACGAACTTTGATCAACCGGTCCTGTTGCAGGATTGATGATGAAGCATCGCCCGACATCGCGGTCGTAATCGTCCCTGCCACATCGTTCGCGGTGACGCCGAATTGCGACGCGCGCAAAGGATCGATCCGGAAAGTGACTGCTGGTCCACTGATGACAACGCCGTTCAGCGTGTCGACCACGCCCGGAACTTTCTTGATCGCAGTCTCGACTTCATCCGCCGTCGACTGCAACGCCGCCGCGTCTTCGCTGAACAGCTTCACCTCGATCGGCTCAGGATTGCCTTGCAGGTCTCCGATCACGTCCGGCACGATTCCGACAAACTCTGTGTCGAGCGTCGGTACCGATTCAGCGATCTCACCGCGAAGCTCCGCGATCACTTCCTGCGTGCTGCGTTTGTGATCGGGCTTCAGCTTAACAGCGATGTCTCCTGTGTTCGGCTCCGTCACGAACAGGCCCATCTCCAAACCCGTGCGCCGCGAGTAGCTCTCGACTTCCGGCGTCTTCATCAACAGCTCCTCGACGTGCTGGAGCATGCGATCCGTTTCCGCGAGTGAAGAACCGGGCGGTGCGAGATAGTCGAGTATGAAAGCGCTCTCGTCGAACTCAGGCAGAAACTCAGAGCCGAGCACGTTGTAAAGCGCATACGAACCCGCCAGCACCAGAACAATCGTGAGCCCGACGATCCATCGTCGATCGAGCGCGACACCGAGCACGGTTTCGTAACGCCTGATGATCGCGCCGAGAACTCTGCCGTGAGGCACGTCGTCTCCTGCGTCGTCGCCGGGTTTCGCTCTTACGAATCGTTCGGCGAGCACGGGCGTGAACGCTAAAGCAAGCACGAGCGACGTCAACAAAGCGACCGCCATCGTCAACGCAAGTGAGCGAAAGAAAACTCCCGTGACGCCTGTCAACAACGTTAGCGGCAGAAACACAACGACTGGCGTGATCGTCGAGCCGATGATCGGAACGGTGATCTCAGAAACTGCGCTTTGTACTGCTTCGCGACGCGATTGCCCGCGCGACATGTGCGTGTAGATGTTCTCGACCACGACGATCGCGTCGTCAATGACGAGACCAATCGCGGCGGCGACACCGCCGAGTGTCATCAGATCAAAACTCAGCCGCGCGAGCCCCATCGCGAGAAAGGTGACGAGGATCGTTACGGGTATAACGACGATCGCGACGAGTGTTGTGCCCCAGTTGCGCAGAAACGCGTAAAGGATCACCACCGATAACAACAGTCCGATGAGAATCGAGTCGCGTACCGAGTTGATCGAGTTGCGGACGAGCAGCGACTGATCGTAATAAGGGGCGACGCGCACGTCTTTCGGGATCTGCCCGCGCATCGCATTCAACGCGGCTTTCACGTTGTCGACGACTGCGACCGTGTTTGCATCCGGCTGTCGATTGATGTTGACGAGCGCGGCGGGATGGCCGTCGGCAGTGACGATCGTGTACTGCGGCTCGACACCGGGTGAGACTGTCGCCACGTCTGACACGAGCACGGGCGCGTTGTTAACCGTTGCTACGACGATGCCGTTGAGCTCGTCCGGCCTTCTCGCCTGACCGCTGATCAGCGCCAGCTCCAGCTGGTGGTTTTCTTCGATTAGACCAGGCGAGACGATGATGTTTGAGTTTTTAATCGCTTCGGCGACTTGTTGTGCGGAGACGTTGTGAGCCGTCAGCTTTTCGGGATCGATCGTGACGTGAAACTCGCGTGTCTTACCGCCGGCGACGCCGACGGTCGCGACACCCGGCAAGCGTGCGAGCTGTGGTCGCACAACGTAACTAGCGAGATCGGTGAGCGTGGCCTGATCGCGTTTGTCTGACGTCAGGCTGTACCCGACGACCGGAAACACAGCGAAGGTGAGGCGATCGATGTTTCGAATCTCAGCCGACGATGGCAGCGTGGTTACCAGTTGTGATATTCGTGCCTGGACGAGGCTCAACTCCTGATTAATGTCGCCGCCCCAGGTGAAGTAGAGACTGATCTCGACCGAGCCACGCGCGGTTTTCGACTTGACGCGCGCGATGCCGGGGATGCCGTTCATCGCTTCTTCGATTGGACGCGTCACTGAAACGAGCGTCTGTGAAGCGGGCGCCTCGCCGTTATCGACGATGATGACGATGCGAGGGAAGTCAGTTTCCGGAAAGACGGCGATCGGCAGTTGCGTCGCGGCGTAGATTCCGGCAGCACACAGCAGCGCCACGATCACGAGGATCGCGCGCGACTGCCGTGAAACTATGCCAGCAAGTGTCATTGCAGGTCTTCTCTCTGCGTAGCCTCTGCGTCCTCTGCGTCTCTGCGGTGAGTCTAATGTTTAACCACAGAGGCGCAGAGGACGCAGAGGCTACGCAGAGAAGTGCACTTAAGGCTCTTTCTCGTCTGACTCTTTCTTTTCATCTTCCGTGGCGACTTCAACCTTTGTTCCATCAGCCAACGCGTAGTTACCCTCGATCACGACGGTTTCACCGCCCTTGAGACCTTCAACGATCTCGATCTTGTCTGGTGTGCGAATGCCGATCGTCACTTTCGTCTCGTGCGCCACACTCTGATCGTCGACGACCATCACGGTCCCTTCGCTCGCATTACTCGTTTCGAGTGTGACCGCCGATGCAGGCACAACCACAGCGTCGTTTTTAGAGTTCGCTGCGATCGTGACCTGCGCGGCGCCATTCGCACGCAGCTTCCCATCGCCGTTGCCGAGTGTGACCCAGACTTCAACCGTGCGATTTGCCGGATCGCTTGAGCGGCCCAAGAGCGTGACTTGTCCATGCATCTCTTCGGCTGAGGTGTCGGTTGGTACTACTGTCACCGTGTCGCCAGTCTTAACCTGGGCAACAGCGGTGTCTGAAAACGGAGCTTTCACGATCACCGAGCTCGTGTCAGCGATCGTCACCAGCTTGCCACCAGCGGAAGCAAACTCGCCCTCATACTGAAATTGATCCGTGACGATGCCGGTGATGGGCGAGCGAATCGTGGCGTAGCTTAGTTGTGCGTCGAGCGTGGCGAGATGTTGTTGCGCTTGCGCGGTGCGTGCGGACGCGAGTGCGCGATCGTTCGGGTTCAGTGACTGTGCTCGCAGCGCGACTGTTTGTTCCTCGAGGCGGAGCTCGTTCTCGGCGGTCGTTAAATCAAGTTGCGAGGCTTCGAGATCTTTTTTCGAGATGCCGCCTTTGTCGTAGAGCGCGCGGCGGCGTTCGTAAGTGGCGCGCGCATTGTTGACCTTTGCGCGCGCGTCATTCAGTGCTTTTTGATCTTCGGCGTTGGTTTTGGGAATCGTGCCGGTGACGAGGCTGCGTTCGTTCGCGCGGGCTTCGTTGAGCGCGGCGAGTGCTTCAGCGCGTTGCGCCTGAAGATCGCGTGCTTCGAGTACCGCGATCACTTCTCCGGCGCGCACCAGCTTGTTCTTCAACAGCGGCATCGATTTGATCTGTGCGCTGATCTTTGCGCCGACGTCGGCTTTTTCGCGCGGCCAGATCGTGCCCACCGCGGTGACGGGCGCAGCGATCGTTTGTGTCTCGGCTTTGGCGACTTTGACGCTGACTGTTGGGGTGACTTCAGTTTCTGCTTCCGTTTTTGATCTGCGCACACGCCAGATGATCAGGAAGACGACGAGCAGGACCACAAGGCCCATCACGATCAGCACGATGTTTCGCTGGCGAACGATTCGTGCTCGTCTCTCTGTGTTCGGATCTTCGTTCATTGCTTGCATCAACTGTAGGGGTGGCCCTCTGTGGCCACCCGTTTCCGAAATGATGTGTTTCCCGACAACGGGTGGCCACGGAGGGCCACCCCTACAATTGTTTCATCAACGCCCCGTTGCCTGTCTCAATCGCGCGAGCGCGGTCTGGTAATCGAAGATCGCCTGATAGAGAGCGTTGCGTTGCTCGACGAACGTTGTTTCGGCGTCGGTGACTTCAATTATCTGTGCTTCGCCAGCGCGGTAACGCGCAATCGATGCGGTGACGTTGTCTTCTGCTTTTGCGACGCCTTCACGCGCCACGTCGATGCGTCTTTTGGCGCTGTCGACCTGCGCTCGCGCGGCATAAAACTGTTGCGTGAAGCCACGCAACGCGATCGTTCGCTCGTTTTCCGCGAGCTCTACGCGCAAACGCGCTTGCTGCTCACGACTCCGTGTCGCGCCCCAGTCGAAGATCGGAATCGAGAACGTGATCGCTGCTGACACTCCGGTGTGTTCCTTCAACCGCGGCGCTTTAACCGAGTCGGTCTCAAAGCCGCCGTTCACCGAATAAGAAAGGGAAGGCAAGCGATCCGCGTGTGCGATCCGGATCTCCTCTCGCGCGGCTCGTAGCTGCTGCTCGAGTTGAATGAACTCAGGCCGTCGCGAGACTTCTTCAGCTTTGAACTGCTGGTAGTCCGTATCTACGGGAACGTCTAGCGCTAAATCGGTCGTGTTGATGGGCTGCGAGAATTCATACCCGACAAAGACTCGCAACGCACCCGCTGCGACTTCCTCGTTCGCGCGCGCGCGTTCCAACTCATCGCGACGCGTCAGCGTTTGCAAGTGCGCGCGCGTCACATCAACCGAAGCCACTTCGCCGCCGCTCAATAGCAAAGATGTAGCGCGTTCAAACTCCTCGGCCGCAGCAAGGTTTCGTATCGCTGCAGTATGCTGCGCAGTGGCGAGTGCGAGCCCGTAATAAGCTTCGATCACCGCTTGGGCCAACGTGCGTTTCGCCGCTTCAGTGCCCGCGTGTGCGGCGGCCATCAACGCGCGACTCCGTGCGAGCGACGCACGCAAACGGCCCGCGACGTCGAAATCTCCAGAGACGTTCACTAAGGCGTCGGTAACACCGATGGCGTCCGCAGAGATGAAACTCGGTTGACGCGGCGTGCCCGGCGGCAGGCCCAACGCCGGCGACGTGTAAATGTAACTCAGCGGCGTCGTAACCTTCGGCAGAAATGCCGCTCGCGCTTGTCGCACGTCTTCTGCGGCGATGCGTTCGTTGATGGCGGCTGATTGATATGTCGACGCCTGTGCGTTTGCGAGTCGCAACGCGTCATCGAGTGAAAGGGGAGTTTGTGCGTGTAGCGTTGAAAGGCAAACGAATGCGAAGAGTACCGCAAGGGGGAATACCTTCGGTCTTGCTCGCTTTGTCATACTCGTACCGTGATTGGGCCGAGTATAGCCGGGCCAACCTTAATGGAAGATTAATAGACGGTGGCAAATCAATGGCGAACGTCGAGCATGTAGCCTTCGCCGCGGCGCGTGTGAAGCAGTTTGAGCGAGTGTTTTCCGTCGATCTTCTTGCGCAGGCGATTCATGTAGACCTCGATCGTGTTTGAAAACGGATCGAATGTGTCGTCCCAAACGTGTGCGGCGATCTCAGCGCGTGAGACGAGTTGGCCCGCGCGTCGCGCGAGATACTCGAGTAACGCGTATTCTTTTGCGGTTAGTTGGACCTCGTGATTGGCCCGTGAGACACGGTGACTGATCGAGTCGACAATGAGATCGCCAATCTCGAGCAAGTCGGGACGAAGTTGCGAGTCGCGTCTGAGCAGTGCGTGAATGCGCGCGAGCAGCTCGCGAAATGAAAATGGTTTGGTGAGATAGTCGTCGGCGCCGGCGTCGAATCCGGTGATGCGATCGTCGATCGCCGCGCGCGCGGTGAGCATCAGGACTGGAGTTGTGTCGCCGCGCGTTCGCAGCTCGCGGCAGACTTCGAATCCGTCATGCTTCGGCAAGAGGACATCGAGCACGATCACGTCGTAGTCGTTGATTGCCGCCTGATAAAGCCCAGCCTCACCATCCTGTGCGACGTCGACAGCATAGCTATTCTCACGCAACCCCTTGGCGATCACTCCCGCCATGCGCGCGTCGTCTTCGACAACCAGTATTCGCATAAAGGATTTCTCTGTGCAACCTCTGTGTTCTCTGTGTCTCTGTGGTTAACCCTCACCACAGAGATACAGAGAACACAGAGGTTGCACAGAGAAGAAGTTACTCCCTGCGTTTCGTGCGACTCTTTTGTGTGGCGACGTCCACCTGATGCGCGGCTTCGTCGATCTTGTCGATGTTGATTGCTTCTTCAATCGCACGATGATCGCGACACTGGGTGGTCCACAACTGCTGTTGGTGCGCGAGCTCTTGTGCAAGTGGCTCGTAGATCTCGCGGCGGCCTTTGTCGTCGGCGTAGCCCCACAGACCGCTGTAGCAGTGACGGTCGTCGCCCCAGCCCGGATAGTCGATGATCGGATACAGACACAACGCCTCGAGCTCGACGCCCGCCGCCGCAGCCGCGCGCGCTTCCTGACCGATGTAGCGCAGCCATGATGGGCGCGCGTCGCCCTCGATGCCCGTCTCGGCGATGAAGATCGGCCTGCGATAGCGCTCGTAAACTTCACGCAGCATGTCGCGAATCGGCCGGTGCAGCGGGTGCGAAGGCGGCAGCAGCACGTCTTTCCGACGACGCGCTGCCGGTATGTGTGGATCCTGGTGAATCCACTGGTTGTTCGAGTAGTAATTAACGCCGAGCAGATCGAGATACTCAGGACGACCGCCGAGCTCAGGACAGATTCTTCCACTCAGCATGTCCCACGCCTGGTACTGCGACATCCGGTAACCTTCCGCTGCCGCAGCCTCTTCCGGATGGTCCGGGTCGACGGCGATGTGAATGATCGGCTCAGCGTGACAGATGCGAGCGCGTGGATCCACTTCGCGCACAGCCTCGATCGCAGCGATCGCCGCTCGCACCAGTTGCGCCTTGAGCTCGGGACCGCGCTGCCTCGCGAATGGATTTAAAAAACCCGCATCACCGCCACCCCACGCTACAAACGAGATCTCATTTGCCGGCGTGACGTAAATCGGCCCGCCCGTCTCATCGAGCATGACTGCGGCGGTGGCGCGTGCGAAGCGTGCGAAGCGCTCGATGAACGCGGCGCTCCAGATGTTTAGCCCGTCCGGCCAACCGTAATGAAATAAATCCCAGATGACTTGCGTTTGCGTCTCGCGCGCCGCGCGCAACATCGGAACGAGGCTGGAAAAGTCGTAGCGGAAAGGCGACTTCTCGATCAGGTGCCAGCGCACACCGTCGCGCGCTGTGCGTATGCCGACTTCCTGTAAACGCGTGTAATCTTCGAATGCAAACTCGCCGTGCCGTGTTGATTCGATGAGGTCGAGTCGTTGTCCGGTGAAGCGTCCGAGCGCTTTACGCCGGGGCAGTCGATGCGTCGAGCACTCGAAGCCGCCCATCCAAAAGCTTCGGAAGACCGAGCTGTCTACCGGAGCGCGCGAAATATCCGTGTTCTCTAAAATGCTACTCATACGAGGTAATCATACACATGGTGAGGCGAGTAGCAACTGTCGCTTTTTTATGCTGACTTAGTGTTTCTGAGGAGCCGTCGCGGAGAAATACGCAGTTGATCACGAGATTCAACCAACAGCTCTGCGCCACGCAAGCTCTTGCTCTTCGAGGGGGCGTGCGGCTTCCGGGGTTAGCGGACGCTCGGGCGGTGCTGAGGCGCGGAGCTCGGCGAGTGAGGGCAGTCCAAGTTCCGCACGTCGCTCGTCTACGTGATCTGGATCTTCGATTGGATAGGGCTCGAGTCCGTGCGGTCCGCCGCGCCATTGCGTGCCATAACGCTGTGGCGGTCCTTCGTACACACGGATCCGGTCGTCTATATATGCGAACTGCCAGCGCGGCGCTTCACCTCTCGCGCTGGCTTCTTCCAACAGCCGTCGACATTCAGGCATAAACTCGGGGTGATTGATCGAGTGTTGAGCGATACGATGCGCAGCCTTCGCTCCGTCAACTCCAACCAGAGGCTCCGTGGGCCAACCGTGAGCCGCGATGATCGTGCGCAGGCGAGCGGCGTTCGCGTCATGCACTGCGGCCATCCTGGGATGATAGCCATCGAATAGCGAGCCATCTGCCGCCAGTTCCGCACGCACCGCCTGATCGTACTCATCCATCTGAATCAGCTCGGCGCGTAATATCTCGTTCATGTGGGCTAAAATAATAAACCCATGAACGTACTGGTCCTTAACTGCGGCAGCTCGTCGGTCAAGTTTCAATTGATCGCAACTGATCTCGAGCGAATCGAACAGGACGCCGATAAACGTCTGGCCTATGGGTTGGTTGAGCGTATCGGCGGCGCGGGCATCGTGACCTTCACTGCTGAAGGTAAAGCACCGAAACGGTTCGCCGAGCCGATCAGAGACACGCGCGCCGCCGTGGAGATGATTCTTCGCTGGGCCGTCTCGGAAGAGTCGGGCGTGGACGAGGTCCGGAGCGTCGCAGACATTCATGCCGTGGGACATCGTGTGGTCCATGGCGGCGAGCAGTTCACCAAATCGGCGCTGATAACAAACGAGGTGTTGCGCGGAATTGAAGACTGCATCGAGCTCGCACCGTTACACAATCCGGCAAACATTCACGGCATCGTCGCAGCGCGCACGGCGCTAGGCATGGCGTTGCCGCAAGTTGCGGTGTTCGACACGGCGTTCCACCAGACGCTGCCGGAACATGCGTTTCTCTACGCTTTGCCGTATCAGCTCTATCGTCGTCACCGTATCCGGCGTTACGGTTTTCACGGCACTTCACATCGCTATGTCGCTTACCGTTATCGCAAACTGAAAGGCATTGCACGTGAGGCGACAAACATTATTACGCTGCACCTCGGTAACGGTTGTTCCATCGCCGCGATCAAAGGTGGAAACAGCATCGACACGTCGATGGGATTCACACCTTTGGAAGGCCTCGTGATGGGCACGCGCTCGGGTGATCTCGATGCGTCGATCGTAGATTTCATCGCCACGAAAGAGGGTTTGACTTCGGGTGAGGTCGAAACACTCCTCAACAAGCAATCAGGACTGCTGGGCGTCTCCGGTCTCACTGACGACATGCGCGACTTGCTGGCCGAAGCGCACGAGCATGACGATCGTCGAGCGCGTCTGGCGATTGAGATCTTCTGTTACCGCGCGCGCAAATATATCGGGAGTTATCTGGCCGCGATGAACGGTGCCGAGGCGATCCTGTTTACCGGCGGCATCGGTGAAAACTCTGCCGAGATCCGCGCCCGGATCTGCTCCGACCTGACGTGGCTCGGAGTCGATCTCGATGCGGATCTCAATTCGAAACACGGTGTTGATAAAGGCGGCCAGATCAGCACCGACACCTCTCGCGCCGCAGTTTTCGTCATTCCGACGAATGAAGAATTATTGATCGCGCGTGACACGGTTCGCGTTGTGAGCGGCGCGCCGCAGCGGTTTTAGATCTTTCTTCAAAGAAATTTAATCGCTTGGAGCCTAGTCCGCGAAGCGGACGGCAGCATAAAGCCTGGGGCGCCAGCCCCAGGATCATAGAGCAAACATTATCGAGCCCGCGAAGCGGGCGACAGCGCATGGATTCCTAAACGCTTTCGCCCGCTATCGCGGGCTCTGCCGATATTTTTATTTCGTGATCCTGGGGGGCTTTATGCTTTCGCCCGCTATCGCGGGCTAGCACCCATTTATCCTTAAAGAAAAAGGCGGCGCAAGAGGTAACCAATATAGTAATACGTTTCGTGGGCCAGGAGGCCGATCTGGCTTTTAAATCCCTGATACCTGGTGCTTGGTGTTGGTGACGGATCGGAGGCGAGGCCGACGTCAGCCGCCATCGCCATCGCGCGTTTCATGTGCAGAGGATCGCTCACGATCAGCACTTTCTTTATTCCGTGTGTGTCTGCGAGCTGCTTCGCATACAGGATGTTTTCATACGTTGTGTGAGACTTCTCTTCGATCAGAATATCGCCCGCTGGAATTCCACTCTGTAGAGCGTAGTCGCGCGCGGCGGCAGACTCGGTCGGCTCGCCCGGGTTTCCCTGACCGCCTGTGAAGATCAGTTTTCGCACCTGGCCTATTCGATAAAGGTTGATGGCGTGGTTGATTCGCTCTCTGAAGACAGGGGACACATCATCGGTCCAGACAGCGGCGCCGAGCACGACAGCGGCGTCGGCGCGGGAGGTTGAAGTAGTATTGCCGAACGAGTAGATACGCCAGGCGAGTAGTCCCGCCGCAAGCACTGCGACGGAAAACATCACTGACACTGTCTTCGCGATTTTCTTCATAACCGAACGAAAGACTAGCGTACAGAGTAATGGTCAGAAAGCGTGTTTACCACGTGATGCGGTTGTAGATGTTCTCATAAGCAGGAGAATCCCTACTATTGCGCCCAGCAATTCGGAGATCGCGAGCAGGTAGGACGTCGCCACAAACATCTGTGACCAACGATGCGGCTCGAGCTGCGCCACATGGGCTACGTGGTCTATCGTGTCGGCGGTGAAGTGATAATAGACTCCGAAGACAAACGATCCAGCCATCGATGCCGTCAGCAGCACCGTTCCGACCCTCTCAAACTTCGGCAGCATGACTCCGGCGACTACCGGCGCTACGACGATGACCGGGATGATGAAAGCCAACTGCGCCGGACTCGCGTTCACCGACAGTAACTGATGTGCGAACGAATGCAACACGACCACTACAAAGTGAATTGCCACTAGCCCTAAAGCCGCTAGTTTCAACGTCCTACTATTCATTGCTTTCCTGACTGCAAGGTTTTGCCGCAAAAGTCATAAGGGTTGAGGTGAATGAAAATCATGTATCTTCCCACCACCACACTCATTTTAGCTCTGTTATTTACCACAGGATTCTCGCAACAACCATCAACACCTGCGGCTAGACCACGTTCAGTTGAACAGAATCAGCCAAAACGACGCCCCGAGCTGTCTGTTGTGTTGGGACATGCGAGCCCTGTGTCGACGCTTGCTTTCAGCTCGGACGAACAGATATTAGCGAGCGGAGATGGCAGCGGCGCGATCAAGCTTTGGGACGCCAAAACGGGCCAGGGCCTAAGCGCCATTGCCGAGGCAAATAATCTCAAAGAGGCTCCAGGCGTAAGTGCGCTCGCGTTCAGCCCCGATGGAAAACTGCTCGCTGCGGCGCTCGTTGTCACCGAAGACATTACAAAGAACCCAAATCCGAAGTCGAAAACTCAGATTGCCATCTGGGAGCTGTCGAGTGGACGCCAGGTGCAAACTCTTCCCAGCCAGGATATTCGAGTTGACACGATCGCTTTCAGTCCTGACAGCAGAATGTTAGCGAGCGGCGGCGCCAGCACGATCGTCACTTTGTGGGACGTTGCGAGCGGGAAGGTTCTGACGGCATTCACCGGAAAAGCTGAGGTCGTAAGCGTAATACGGTTCACCACAGACGGAGCTGAAATGACGAGCGGGAACTGGGGAACTTCGTTAACAGCCTGGAATGTCTCAACGGGAATGCTTGTCCGGCAGATACCCGGAAGTCCCAGGTTGCAAGCGGATTATCTACCGATACCGATGTTTCTTCAGAACGGTCCAATCTTCAATTTTGCAGTAGATCGATTCGCACAAGCGCCGTTTTCAAATCCAACGGTAGTAGTCCGAGAATATCCTTCGATGAAGACGTTACGTGAGTTCAAGCTGGATGGCTCGTCGTCGACATCATTAGGCTTCAGCTCTTCAGGCCGGCTCGTCGCCAGCGGCAACACCAACGGCGACATTCGTATATGGGACGTTGATTCAGGTGCTGAGCTGGCCCACATCAAGGAGGGATTTTCCAGTGACATCATTACGATGAGCGCTGACAATAAATTGCTGGCCCAGGTGAGCGAGGACGGAAACTCGATCCGGCTCTGGGACACCGCCAACGAAACAACTGTGAAGGAATTGACTGGTCACACCATGGAGATCAATACGCTGGTCTTCAGCCCTGACAGCAAAATTCTGGCGAGCGGCAGTGACGACAGCACAATCAGGTTATGGGATCTGCAAAACGGCGAAGTGAAGATAATTAAGGCCCATGAGGAGGTGGCCGGTGTCGGAGCAATCGCCTTTCATCCTTCAGGGCGGTGGTTGGCCAGTGTCGCTTATAACATTGATTACGAAGACGAGAATGACCCCGACAACACCATAAGACTTTGGAAAACTGATGATGGCAGCCAAATCGCAGCCATCCCCGATCCCTCCATTCCGCTTTCGTTGAGCTTTAGTCCGGATGGTAACAAGCTCGCCGTTGGCAATTACGACGGTACAATTCTGGTGTTGGACACGTCGGGCCAGAAACCGCCGAAATCCCTCAAGTCAAACGGAAAAATCATCTCGGTAGCTTTCCTGACTGCGGACTTGATTCAGAGCCTCGGCCTGTCTCGAGACGACACGACCGGGCAATTCGATTACTGGAATGTAACCACCGGGCAACTCACAAAAACATTCACCATTAACGAGAACGATACGGAAATTAAAGAGAATATAGCTACTGGTAGTTTCATGCCCATGCTGGGGATTTCCGCACAATTCTATGCCATCTCGGTCAAGGGCAACGGACTCAGTTTGTTCAAACGCTCGGCCTTCGAGATCGATCCCTCCAAGCAAAAAGAATTGGCGACGCTTTACCTGCTGGAAGATAACAACTGGCTGGTCGTCACACCCGACGGTTTGTTTGACGGGACGCCCGCTGCATGGTCGCGAGCGATCTGGCTATTTAACGGAAACGTGCGCGACCACGAGCCGGTTGAGTCGTTCTTCAATGAGTTTTTCCATCCGGGTTTGTTGACGGATATTCTCGCCGGCAAGCGACTAACGGCGCCGGCAAACATCGCGAACAAGGATCGAAGGAAAGCGCAGTTGCGACTCAGCTTCGCAGGCGCGCAAACGCCCGGGCCGGTTGCAACGCGCGATGTGACAGTGAAACTCGAAGTGTCGCAAGCACCGGCCGGCGCTCGTGACATCCGTCTCTTTCGCAATGGCTCGCTGGTGAAAGTCTGGCGCGGCGAAGTCTTAAAGGATCAGAGTAGCGTTGTGTTGGAGGCGAGGTTACCGATCGTAGCCGGTGAAAACACACTAACCGCCTACGCATTTAATAGCGACAACATAAAAAGCCCGGACGTCAGCCTGACAATTACCGGCGCGGATAGTCTCAAGCGAAAAGGAGTCGTCTATGTTCTGTCCGTCGGTGTGAACGAATATGAGAACAGCAAATTCAATCTTCGCTATGCCGTTGCCGATGCCCAAAGTTTTGCTGCCGAAACCAAAACCCGACAAACAGCGCTCAATCTCTATGGAACCGTCGAGTTGATTCAATTAAATGATCGCGACGCCACTAAGGCAAATATTCTCAAGTCACTCGCAGAGCTGACAACGAAGGCGCGGCCGGAGGATGCGGTCGTCGTCTATTTTGCCGGTCATGGTACAGCGCAGGAGAACCGGTTCTATTTAGTTCCACACGATCTCGGCTCTGCCGCGGAGAGTAGTTTCCAAACGATTTTGGACCACAGTATTTCTGATGAAGATCTGGGGCGTGTGTTTGAAGGCATAGACGCCGGACAGACAGCGTTAGTGATCGACGCTTGCAATAGTGGACAGGCGCTCGAGTCTGAAGAGAAACGCCGTGGCCCCATGAACAGCAAGGGCTTGGCGCAGCTTGCCTATGACAAGGGGATGTACATCCTGACTGCGGCGCAGAGTTATCAGGCAGCGAAGGAAACGTCGAGGTTGGGTCACGGTTATCTAACCTATGCGCTAGTTGAAGAAGGATTGAAAACAAGCATCGCCGACAAAGAACCAAAGGATGGCCAGGTGCTTTTACGCGAATGGCTCAAGTATGCGACGGCGCGTGTGCCGCAACTACAACAGCAGGAATTGGACTTGCAGGAAAGCCACGGACGCCAGCTCGATCGAATCAAGTTTGTTGAAACTGATTCGGGGGTCAATCGCAATCTTCAGCATCCACGAGTCTTTTATCGACGCGAATTAGAATCGCGCCCGCTGGTCGTCTCGATTACGGGTGAGAATATGCCGGCGAATGTCGATACAGGCGCGAGGTTAGCAGCGGCGGCGCCGGATACCGATAGCTCGACTCGCCTGATAACGCGCACTCCCGAGGTGGTGGCTCCGACCGTTACGCTGGAAATGATCGAGAGCAAATACAATCAAGGTTTGGCTAACGAGGTAATCAACGATTCAAGAATCTTCCTGCAACGGCAACCCGGCAATGCGAAGGTGAATATGATGTTGGGTTTCGCGCTTATCAGCGTGCAGCAGGAGACTGAAGGACTGGCCTATATCAGTAAAGGATTTCTTGGCGGGGAGCCGGTAACGGTTAACGTGAGGCGGCACCGGTTTCTCGGTCCGTTGTTACAGGATGGCTCCTTCGATATCTCCGTCAATCGCTTATCAATGCGTTTTGGAAATGAAACCTACACTGCGGCTTTCGATCGAATATTCAAGTTTGAAGCACAGACTTACGGCCAGAGCGGCGTTGGACTCTTCATTCAGGGCAGGTTTATCAATCAGAAGGGGAAGGAAGAGAAGAAAGAATTTAAGTTGTTTTCCCCAACCGCTACGGTTAGTCAGGTACTACAGGGGTTGACCTTGGTTCCGATCGTGTCGTGCTTCAATTGTGATGGCTGGACAAGGAACACAGTTAATTTATTCAACCACCTGCGATCGATCAGCGAAACTCACTAGCTCAACCGCCCGTAAAAGCACTTTGCGCCAGAGCTTTGCACAAAAAGTCCTCGATCGCGCTCTTCTCGTGCAACCTCTGTGTCCTCTGTGTCTCGGTGGTGTGGTTTTACTCGGAATTCATCAACCACGGAGATACAGAGGACACTGAGGTTGCACAGAGAAGAGCGCGATCGAGACCTTTGTGCACTGGCGAAATAGGCGTGGATTGAAGTATATACATCCACAAGACATCGTCTTAGTAGACTGCCTACACCTTCCTGCAACATTGCGGAATTTCATCGAAAGGGAATTGAAATGTTGAAGACACTCCTCCTTATTGCTTTTCTGCTCACGTTCGCCGCCGTTGGCCAGGCGCAAACCATCGAGCCGTTACTGCTTCAGAAGCCGACGTTGAGCCGCACGCAAATCGTCTTCGTCTACGCCGGCGACTTGTGGATAGTCGGCCGCGACGGCGGCACCGCGTCGCAATTGACGACCGGCAGCGGCGTGGAGACTGATCCGAAGTTCTCGCCAGACGGTTCCATGATCGCTTTCACCGGTGAGTACGACGGCAACGTCGATGTCTACGTCGTGCCGGTAACTGGAGGAGTGCCACGCAGGCTGACTTACCATCCCGGTGGTGATGCGGTTTCCGGCTGGACCCCCGATGGCAAACAGATCCTGTTTCGCTCTGGGCGCGCTAGCACCAATCCGGTGCCGAAGCTGTTCACCATTCCGGTTGAAGGCGGTTTCCCGACGGAAGTTCCTTTGCCGATGGGCGTCACGGGATCGTATTCGTCGGACGGCACGCGGCTGGCTTACGTGCCGACCACCAAATTCCAGGACGCCTGGAAACAATATCGCGGCGGACAAACAACGCCGATCTGGGTCGCCAAACTATCTGACTCAGCTGTGGAGAAGTTGCCACGCGACAACTCAAACGATTCGAATCCGATGTGGGTCGGCGACAAGATCTATTTCCTTTCTGATCGAAACGGCTCCGTGTCGCTATTCGCTTACGATACGAGCGCAAAGAAGGTTACGCAGCTAGTCAGAAACGAGGGGCTCGACATTAAGTCTGCCAATGCCGGTCCGGGCGGGATTGTTTACGAGCAGTTTGGATCGTTGCATCTTTACGATTTCGCGTCGGGCAAAGAGCACAAGCTGAACATCACGGTTTCGGGTGATTTACCCGGCGTGCGGCCGCACTATGTGAAAGTCGCGAGAAACCTTTCCGCACCGGCGCTCTCGCCGACCGGAGCGCGCGCTCTCTTCCAGGCTCGCGGCGAAATCATCACCGTGCCCGCCGAGAAAGGCGACGCGCGCAATCTCACCAACACACCTGGCGCTGCTGAGCGTTACCCGGCATGGTCGCCCGACGGAAAACTGATTGCTTACTTTTCAGACGAGTCAGGTGAGTACGCTTTACACCTGCGCGACCAAACGGGAATGGGTGAAGTGAAGAAGATCAACCTCGGCACTCCGCCGTCGTTTTTCTATTCGCCACTGTGGTCGCCTGACAGTAAGAAGATTGCATACACCGACAAACGTTTGAACCTCTGGTACGTCGATATCGAGAAAGGCACGCCGGTCAAAGTCGACACCAACACTTACGAGAATCCGTTTCGCGTGATGGATCCGAGCTGGTCGCCCGATAGCCGCTGGATCACTTACACGAAGCAACTCGATAACCGGCTCGGCGCGGTGTTTATCTATTCACTCGAGACGTCGAAAACTAATCAGATCACTGATGGCATGAGCGACGCCCGCTACGCGAACTTCGACCGAAACGGAAAGCACCTCTACTTCACGGCGAGCACCGACGCTGGCCCAACGACGGGATGGCTCGATATGTCGAGCTTCAATCATCCCATCACGCGCAGCGTTTACGTTGTAGTGCTACGAAAAGATCTGCCGTCGCCGATTGCGCCGGAAAGTGATGAAGAGAAGGTAGCGGAAGAAAAGAAAGAGGAAAAGAAACCCGAGGGTGACGCTGCCCCTGCCCCCGCCGCTGCCGCTGCGGCTCAACCCGCTCCTGCGTCGAAGAAGCCGGATGTCAAAGTAGACATCGACTTCGACGACATCGGTCAGCGAATCCTGACCGTACCGGTACCACCGCGTAACTACACCGGCATGCTCTCAGGCAAGACCGGCATACTTTATCTTGCGGAGACTCCACCGGCAGGAGGCGCTGTCATCCTACACAAGTTTGAGCTCGATAAGCGCAAGACTGACAAAGTGCTCGAAGGCGTTACGGCGTTTGCGCTTTCGGCCAACGGTGAAAAGATGCTCTTCCGTTTGGGCGGTGGCCAGACTACCAACTGGTTCATCGTACCCACGGCGACGCCGGTGAAGCCTGGCGAGGGCGCGTTGAAGGTCGAAGACCTGGAAGTCTATGTTGACCCGAAAGCCGAGTGGAAGCAGATGTATGCGGAAGCGTGGCGCATTCAACGCGATTTTATTTACGACCCGAACCTGCACGGGTTGGATTTGAAAGCCGCTGAAGCTATGTACCGGCCGTACCTCGATTCGCTCGGACATCGCGGCGACTTAAATTACCTCTTCACAGAAATGTTGGGCCAGACGGTGTTGGGCCATACGTTCATCGGTGGTGGCGACCTGCCGGAGCCGCCGCGAACGACGGGCGGTCTGTTAGGCGCAGACTACCGTGTTGAGAATGGCCGCTATCGTTTCGCACGCGTTTACAACGGCGAGAACTGGAACCCGCAATTGCGTGCGCCGCTTACGCAACCCGGAGTGAATGTGAAAGCGGGCGAGTATTTGCTTGCGGTTAACGGTCGCGAAGTGCGCGCAAGCGACAGTGTCTATTCCTTCTTTGAACAGACAGCGGGCAAGTCGGTCGTGATTCGCGTGGGTCCGAATCCGGATGGATCGAATTCGCGACAGGTGACGGTTGTACCGGTTGGGAGTGAAGGTGGTCTGCGAAATCTCGCCTGGATTGAAGACAACCGTCGCAAGGTTGACGCGCTCAGCTCTGGGCGCGTGGCTTATGTTTACCTGCCGGACACCGGTTTCGGCGGTTACACCAATTTCAATCGCTATTACTTCTCGCAGATCAACAAAGAGGGTGCAGTGATCGATGAACGGTTCAATGGCGGCGGAGCAGCAGCCGACTACATTATCGATTACATGCGGCGCCCGCTGATGAACATGTGGACCACGCGAGAAGGCAAGGATTTCACGACGCCGGTCGGATCGATCTATGGTCCAAAGGCGATGATCATCAATGAGTTTGCCGGTAGCGGCGGCGATCTGATGCCGTGGCTCTTCCGCAAGGCGAATGTTGGTCCGCTGGTCGGCAAGCGCACGTGGGGTGGATTGGTCGGAATCTACGACTATCCGACGTTGATGGATGGTGG